>NZ_WWJX01000643.1 GCF_009865215.1 Streptomyces sp. SID3343
ACGCGGCCGCGCACCGCCCGCGACCACCGCGAACGCGAAACCCGGACCACGCACACCACAGATCGCCACGATCCACGCCATGCTCTCGGAGGTGGTCGACAGGAGCGCGGGGCGCCGACCGGGACCGGCCCGCCGCCGAGGCGGTCTCGGCGGCGGCGACGCCGATTCGCGCGGTGGTGCGGGCCCGTCGGGGTGCCGCGCCTCGGCGTCCTCGGCGGGTCAGGGGTTGTCGTCGGACCGAGCCTCGGCCGTGTTGCGCAGTTCGGCGTTCAGGCGCAGGGCTTCTTCGAGTTGGTCTTCGAGGATGACGATGCGGCAGGCGGCGTCGACGGCGGTGCCCTGGTCGACGAGTTCGCGGGCGCGCTGGGCGATACGCAACTGATAGCGGGAGTAGCGGCGGTGGCCGCCCTCGGAACGCAACGGGGTGATCAGGCGGGCCTCGCCGATCGCGCGGAGGAAGCCCTGGGAGGCGCCGATCAGTTCGGCCGCGCGGCCCATCGTGTAGGCGGGGTAGTCGTCGTCGTCGAGCCTGTCGGCCCTGGGCGGGGTCGAACCGGGTTCGGGGGCCATCGGCGCCTCTCTTGAGTTCACGTCCGTGTCGGGGGTTGTTCGGGGAACGCGTCGAGGGGCCGAAAGAAATCCACACCATCCACCGACACCGACGTGTCGGCTTACCTGTTCCGCATCCGCCCCAACGAGTGGGGGTGCGGGGATCGCAATTGCGTGACCGTGGACCACCTTTCGTACCGGTGTCTCTACGGATCCCACTCGGCCGTACAACCTCACCGCGCCGAGCGGGCGATCCGGATGGCGTTCGCTCCTTCCTCTCCTGTCTTCGTCGTGCAACGTGTACTGCCACTGCGGGTACAACCGAACTGCAGGTACTGCCGGGTGATGCTCGTCCTGCACGGCGGCCCCCTGGGCCGCCCTCAGTTTCTCCTCGGCCCGACAACCAGCCTCCGGAACCCTCGCCGAACAACACACGGCCCCGGGACTCTGCTGTCGAACCCTCAACAACGCGCGCCAGTTCGTCTCTGTCGCGCCTCACTGATTCGCTTGGCTACAAGAGAAAACATACCCAACGACTCCCGTGATGTCTACCTCGTACACGACAGATTTTCCGGCACTGTCGGATTCGGAATTGGCCCATGGTCGGTCGCCAAGGATCACTCGCAGCTCCGTAGCACCACCGATGCTGCTCCTTGTTCCCTTCGACAGCCCGACGAGCCCTCCGATGCAGCCTGGTCATCGGGCCCGCCCCAACGCATGCGCCCCGGCCGGACGTCCGGCGGTACTCCCGCCCGAGCGGGGCGAAACCGTCGGGCGTGGCGGCGGGGTCGTCCCGGGGCCTGATCCGCTCTTCCCTCGGATCAAAGGAGGCGAACCGAGGAGCACAGCTCGACGCTTCCAACAGTTCGAGGGCCACCTGCCACCAAGGTCCTGAACCGGGTCGTGGACCAGGCCCGCAGCGGGGGAACGTCGCCGACTGCGGCCCGGAAAGACTCCTGGAGGTCGAGATCCGGGATCAGGGTCGAGGCAACCGAGGCCACCGACCGGCCGCGCGCCTGCGGCTCGCACCTCTTCTTCGGGACGCGTGGAGGGGCCCTGGCGCCTAAGCGCCAGGGCCCCGAAGGAACTGCTACACCATCTGCCGGCCGTGATACTGCGCCGGCCCTGTGTTTCCGCGGGCCCGACCTTGATGCCGTCGGGGGCGCGGGGATCGCGGTTGCTCGACCGGAGACCACCTCGCTATCGATGTCCTGCGGTACCCGGGCTCAAAACTTCCACCCGGGCGATCCCGATGGTGCCCAACTCCTCCGTTCTTCCCTCGTGATCAACTGCTTGCGCACTGCCGGTGGCCTGCGACAGCGCCACCCTGTTCCGCTTCGGCAGCCAGCCCCGTCGCCCGTCCTGCATCTGTCCTTTGGCTTGGAACCCCACTGCCGAACCTCCCGATGCGTGCGTCCGCAACCGACGCCTTCACCGAGGTGCTGCTCATTTACTTCGCTGCCGGGTACTGCACACCGCATCTGCGGTTACTGCCACTGCGGCACCGCTCACGTCGGCCCCTGATCACCGCGGGCCACCCGCTCCCGGTCGTCGGTCCCGTCGCCGTCCTGCACCAACCCTGGCTTCGAAACCCCACCACCGCACCGTCCTGCAAACTGCGAACTGCGTGTACTTCGCCCGGCAGTTCGTCTCTGCCAGGGCCTGCTGTCTCTCTGGGTTACGAGAGAAACCATAGCCACGACACCGACTAATGTCTACTCCCCACGACATAGATTTTGCGACTTCCGAGACAGAGGCAATCTTTCCCCACGTCGAGGGGCGCGCGCTCCCGAGGTGGACCGCAGGGTGGGTTCCGCGGCTCACCGCGGGCAACGTCCGGGATGTCCGGTCGAGGAGCGCATCGTGAACGAACGGGACCAGGAGATGGCGCCGCTCGTCCGGCACATCGATCGACACGGGCACTTCGGCGCGGCCGGTGTCACCCGTCCCACGATCCGCGCCCGCGCCCAGCGCGCCCGCCGGTGGAGCTGCTCACTCTGGAGGAGAGAACCAACGCGCGCGAGGGCTCACGCGCAGCCTCGCATCACCGGTCACTCGATGCGACGCGGATACGTCGAGACCGCGCCCGACGCCGGTCACGATGGCGAAACCAGCGCCAACCACTGAACGCCGAGCGGCTGCCGTCGACCGTCGACCGTCGAGGAGAACTTCGCCCACAAGCTCGTCGAACTCAAGGCCGATCAACCGTGGTTCCGGCACCTGCTCGGGATGCGGGCACACCCGCCGTTCGAGTGCGTCGGGGCATCGACGAGGCACTCCTGTTCGACACCGCCGGCGCGAACCGGCCCGACGAGTCGAGTCACGGGGCGTACGGGGGCACGCAGGCCGCCCGAACGGCCCGGTGCGGTACCGATACCGATCGCCCGATGACATACCGAAGTCGACCACCCGATGAGATACCGACCTCGACCACCCGGTGAAGTACCGGAACCGACCGCCCGCTTCGGGCCCGCCGCACCGGCGCCGCGTGGTCGAAGGGGTTCGGTCCGCCACGGGCCACGTGCTCCCGCCCGCAGCCGCGGCGTCGGCCGGCGCGGGCGCTGGGTCCACCAACCGGTGGACCCCCGGTTCCACCGTACGAGGCTGCCGCTGAGGGGCCTCCCACGAGCAGCATTGATGTCACGACGAGGGGACGAGTACGAGGCGCCCCGGCACCTGTCGCCACGTAGTCCGGTCAGTCTCCCCGATCCATTTCGCGCGGCCCCCGCCGCGGCCGAGCGCAGCGAGGACACCCCATGCACCCGACATCCGATCCCCAACCGAGCGACATCCTGCAACTGGACACCGTGAGCAAGGTGTACGGCACCTCGAAGCGGACGGTCACCGCTCTCGACGACGTCAGTGTCGGTTTGCGGGCGGGCACGTTCACCGCAGTCATGGGCGCTTCCGGCTCCGGCAAGACGACCCTCCTGCACTGCGCGGCCGGCCTGGACCGGCCGAGTTCGGGATCCGTCGTCCTGGATGGCGTCGACCTGTCCACACTCGGCGAAAGACGGTTGACCCGGCTGCGTCGCACCCGGATCGGCTTCGTCTTCCAGGCCTACAACCTGCTGCCGGCGCTCAGTGTCGCCGAGAACGTGGCGCTGCCTCTGCGGCTGGCCGGGACGGCTCCGCGCAAGGGGATGGTGGACGACGTGCTGGAACTGGTCGGCCTGGCCGGCCGCCGTCGCGCGCGTCCGAACGAACTCTCCGGGGGCCAACAGCAACGCGTCGCCATCGCCCGCGCCCTGATCACCCGCCCGGCCGTGGTCTTCGGCGACGAACCCACCGGCGCCCTGGACACGCGGACCGGGGAACAGATCCTCGCGCTGCTTCGCGACGCCGTCGTCTCGTGGGGCGGCACGGTGGTGATGGTCACCCACGACCCGGCCGCGGCGGCGCACGCCGACCGCGTCCTGTTCCTGGCCGACGGCCGGATCGTGGCCGACCTGCACACGCCCGGGGTCGACGTGATCCGCGAACGGATGGCCGGCCTGGACGCGACCTCCGACCGTGCGGACGCGGCCCCGGACGCGGCTTCGGCGCCGGGCGCGGCCCTCGCGGGTTTTGGGGGGCGACGGTGATCCGGCTCGCCCTGCGCATGCTTCGGTTCCACCGGAGCGGATTCCTCGCGACGTTCGTCGTTCTGTTCATCGGCGCGGTGCTCATGGTGGCGTGCGGCGGCCTCCTGGAGACCGGCATACGCGCCGCGGCGCCCCCACCCGCTTCAAGGCCGCGCCGATCGTGGTCACCGGAGACCAGCGCTACGCCGGGACGGAAGAGGAACTGGTCTTCCCCGAACGCATCCGCCCGGACGCCGCGCTGGTCGAACAGGCCGCCGCCCTGCCGGGCATCGCGTCCGCCGTACCCGACACGTCGTTTCCCGCCACGATGGCCGGCGAAGCGGACCGGCCCGCCGTATCCGTGACCGGCCGCGGCTGGTCGTCGGCGCACCTGGCGCCGTACCGTCTCGTCGCCGGCACCGCACCCACGGGCGCAGGCGACGTCGTCCTCGACGCGCGCACGGCGAAGCACGGCGGGCTCGCCCCCGGCACGTACGTGGACCTGCTCGCGCACGGCGGCACCGCCCGGTACCGAATCAGCGGCCTGATCACCGGGAACGGCGACGCGGCGACGGCCCTGCTGTCCGACGCCGAAGCCGCACGCGTCGCCGACCATCCCGACACGGTCGACGCCATCGGCGTCCTCCTCGCCCCGGGAGCCGACGGCGAGCGGGTGGCCCACGACCTGCGCGCACTGGTAGGAGAGCGACCCTTCGTCGTCCTGACCGGTGACGAGCGCGGCCGCGCCGAAGACCCGGGCGTGCTCGCCGACGCGGGCGACCTCATCCCCCTGGCCGCGGCCTTCGGCGGACTGTCGACGATGGTGGCGGTGTTCGTCGTCACCGCGCCCTGGGCCTGTCGATCCGACAGCGCCGCCCGGACATGGCCCTCCTGCGGGCCACCGGCGCGACGCCGGGCCAGATGCGCCGGCTCGTCGTCGGCGAGACGATGCTCCTCGCCGCCGTCGCGATCACCCCGGCCTGGTGGCTGGGCCCGCGCGTCGGGGCCCGACTCCTCGACGCCTTCGCCGACGCCGGGGTCGTACCCGACACCATCGCGTTCCGCTCCGGCATCGTGCCGCAGATCGTCGGTATCGCCATCGCGCTGTTCACCGCACTGGGCGCCGCCTTCACGGCGTCCGGCGCGGCGGCGAAGGTGCGACCCGCCGAGGCGCTCGCCGAAGGCACGGACGGACGCGGGCACTTCAGCCGGGTACGACTGGTCGCCGGCCTGCTGTGCCTGGTCGGCGGCGGCGCACTCGCCTGGGGGACCGCCGGCTCCGACGGCCCCGACGCCGCCGGCGTGGCCACTCCGGCCGCCATGGTCTGGACCGCCGGATTCGGCCTGCTCGCACCGCCACTGTGCGCGGCGCTCGTCAGGGCGTTGCGTCGTCCCCTGCGGGCGACTTCGGGTCTGGCCGGTCGTCTCGCGGACCACAACATCACGGCCCGTCCGGGCCTGACCGCCGCGGCCGTCACCCCGGTGATGCTCGCCACCGGCCTGGCCATCGGACTGATCTACATGCAGACCACCGGATCCGCCGGTGCCAAGGAGGCGTTCCGCGACACTCTCCGGGCCGACATCGTGCTCACCTCCGACGCGGGCGGCCTGCCCCCGGAACTCGTCGACAAGGTCGCGGCGGTCACGGGAGTCGAGGCAGCGTCCGCCCGTATCCCGAGCACGGGATACCTTCTGCGCGAACCGTCCGGACCCGAGCACCCCAAGGACGCGAACCCTGGCGAGTCCGGGCCCACGGAGCTACCCCTGATCGGCGTCACCGCCGAAGGCGCGGCCGCGACGACCGGCGCCCACACGCTCTCCGGAAATCTCCGCGACCTGCACGGCGACAGCGTCGCCCTGCCTGCACGCCACGCGGGCGGCCACCGCCTCGGGGACCTGCTCGACGTGCGACTGGGAGACGGCAGCCATGCGCGTCTCAAACTCGTCGCCACCCTGGAAGCACGGCCCGGCTACGAAACCATGCTGATGCCCGCCACCACACTCGCCGCCCACACCGACGCCGCACTGATCCCCCAGATCCTGGTGCGCGCCACTCCCGGCACCGACCACACCGCGTTGTCCGCCACGCTCGCCACGTTCGCCGCAGACCACCCGGGCCTGCGCACCACCGGAAGCGAGACACTCGTCGCGGCCCACGACGACCAGGACGACACCCAGGCCTGGATGGCCTACCTCGTCCTGGGAGTGGTCGTCGGCTACGCGACCATCGCCCTGGTCAACACCCAGATACTGGCCACCGTCAGGCGCCGCCGAGAGTTCACGCTCTACCGACTGGTCGGCGCCGGACGACGCCAGGTGCTGCACATGGCAGCGGTCGAAGCGATCACCACCACGGTAGCCGGCCTCACCCTCGGCACCACCGTCGCCGCCCTGACCCTCATCCCCCTCGACATCAGCGTCCTGGACTCCCCACTCCCCGCCGGCTCCCCCGCCATCTGGTTCACGATCGCCGGCACCGCCCTGACCCTGACCCTGCTCGCCACCCTCGCCCCCACCGCAGCCCTCCTCCGCGGCAACCCCGGCGACCCCGCAGCCGCAGAGTAGGCGCCCCCACCCACCCCCGACCGGCCCGCGGCCCACAACGCCGCGGGCCGTCGTCACACCCGAAACCCCCAACCCTCGCAACGCAACAACCGAACGGCGGCCAGGTGAACCCCAACCAAAGAGGCAGCGCCCCAACCCCTCCACCACCCGAGCCGCTCGCGCCCCAGGACTCACCCGCCCGAGCCCCCGGCGACCCACGCCAACACCAACGCAATACCGGCGACACCGCCACACGTACTCAAGCCCCCACCACCAACACATGGACGGCCCACGGCGCGGTCCGCGTCCATCAAGCGGTCTCTCCCTCCCCGCAAAGCAGCCTCAACCTTGGCTGCCCTGCCCGCCCACCCACGCGCACACCCCTCACGCTCATGCGCTCCCCTCCCGCCCCCTGGCCCTCCGGCGGCCCCGACCCGGCGGCCCGACCAACCGGAGAAGTGAAGAGAACAAAAAAAGCCCAGGCCAGAGACTTCCTGACCTGGACCTTTGGGGAGCCGCCTAAGGGAGTCGAACCCTTGACCTACGCATTACGAGCGCCCACGGGTTCACCCTGATCCGTCCCGATCCTGCCTCGCCTTTCGACAAAACGCGAGGTCAAGTACCCTGCATTGCCCCGGCCTTGCCCGATCCTTCGGCATCGCCCCTTCTTCTTCCGTCCCCTGAGCGTCCCCACCGGGGAGACGCGCGTCCCCAGGGGACAGAGGTTGAGGACATCTCCCCAGACGATGATCGCGGTCGACGGCATGTTGCGTCCGGTACCGGCCGCTCCGACGAATCTCACAGTGTTCGCCAAGCAGCGATGCAACAACGGGCTCGGGCTGCCCGGTCATCTCCATCGATCCAGCGGGGTGGCGAGAGTCATCGCCAGTATCGGGGTGGGTCCTTGCGTGGGTCGGCGATCTCATAGCGATGCTTGGGGTTGAGGCCGGCGATGTGAATCAGGCGTTGACCCTCGCACTGTTCGAGGTCTTTGATGATGCTCGGTGTGGCCGCGACGACGGCACCGATGGCGAGGGCGAGGCCCGCGAGACCTCTCTCTTTCTGGCCGTAGCGGACGTGATGAAGGCGCGAGCGTTTAATCGCGTCCGTCTCGTCGGGGTCGTCGAGTTGGTGGGCGTCCTTGGTGATGAAGACGTCGAAGCCGCGTTTGCCGGCATCCAGGAGGACGGGGACGTCCTTCTTCCCGGACCACTTGATCTCGGTGACGTGCCGTACCTCGTGCTGGGGCAGGAGATGCCGCAGGATCTCCAGGAGTTGTACAGCGGTGTTCTCGTCGATGAGGATGCGCATCAGACGGCTTGAGCCCCTTGCCCGAAGCTGTCGACGTACAAGGCGAAGTCGACGGCGTCCCGGGCTGCTTCGGGGCCGACCGCCGGGTAGTAGTCCGCGACGCGGTCGGGTGTGATGCCGTCCTCGACGAGTTCGGCGACGACGTCGTACGGGACCCGGGTGCCAGCGATGACCGGCACGCCGCCTTGGGTGCGGGGGTCGACGGTGAGGTGGCGTCGGGGCTGGAAGAGGCGCGGGACGACGACGCCGGGCCGGGTGGAGAAGGGCTCCAGGATCTCGGCCATGGTCGCCAGGAGTACCTGACCGGGCTTCTTCACCAGGTCTATGCCGCCCCGTTCGGTGACCAGGACGATCGTGTCGCCCTCAGTGGCCAGAGAGTACGAGGACAAGTGCTCGAGTTCGCCGAAACCGCGCAGGGTGCCTAGCGCGGTGCGGACCTTCTGGAGGGACACCTCGCGACGCAGGTACACGACGGCACGCAGGGCGAGGACGTCACGGAAGGAATAGAGCGCACGGGGCCTCGACGCGAGTTCGGGGACCAAGACCGGGCCGTGGCTGGTGTCATAGCGCCAGTGCCGGATCTGGCCTGCGGTCGCCCCCGAAAGGGCCGCAGCCATCCGCGTCGAATAAGCCATGCCTCCGCCCCCTTCCATCGCTCGCATACTCGATACCCGGGGACATAGGAAACGACCCTTCTCCCCCGTGCGGGCACAGCCTACTGGCCGGACCGGACGCGGACACGATCACCGGCCGGACGATCGGACGGCCCCGGTGAGCGCAATGCAATGTGAGGCTCAGCGAGCAGCTCCATCCGACAATCAGACAAAAGCGTCTCTCTGCACCCAGGAATAGATCTCGTAAATCACGACAAGGGCGGACTCTTGCGTCCCCAACTCGTCCCCATAATATGATCCTAGGCGACCATTCATCTACTGTATGTAGTTTTGCTTTTTCAAGAAAACACAATGGACAGGTAAAACCCCAGGTCAACGGGGTCTTGCCTGTCCATATAGTGAGCCGCCTAAGGGAGTCGAACCCTTGACCTACGCATTACGAGCGCGAGAGGGACCATGACGCGGGGTGCCGGGCGGTGCCAGTGTGTTCACTTTTGACAGGGTCTGAAACGCCATTTCAGGGCGCCGATGCCGCGCCGTGGTGGAGGGTGCCGGAACATCCGCGCACGCGAGGCTCACGCATGGAGGCTCTCTTCCGGCGGCAATGGACTGGCCCTGAACCGCGCCTGATTCTACCTTCTCAGGCACTGACGAAGGATGACCATCACTCGTTCGGGTGATTGGTCGCGCGGGTCCTTCGACGGGTGGTCCGCCTGTCTACCGTGGGTTTTGGGTCCGGTCCCGGGTATGGCCGTCACGCACGTGCCGACGATGGCTCTTGAGCGATGGGCCGCCCGTGACACCGATACGTACGGCGGCTCATCGCTGATTGGGACCTGCGTCGATCGCTTCGCGTGATGCGCGATCGGTCCGCCGTGAAGGGGCCCACCTCCTGTCGCCGACGGAAGGAGGCACGCCGTGGGTCGAGTCTGGGCGGGCGTCGACATCGGCAAGGAACACCACCACTGCGTCGCGATCGGCGATCACGGCGACCGGTTGCTGTCCAGCCGCGTGGCCAACGACGAGGCCGAACTCACCGAACTGATCGCCGAGGTCGTCGAGCTGGGCGAAGAGACAGTCTGGGCGATCGATCTCATCGACGGGCCCGCATCGCTGTTCTGCGCGGTCCTGCGCGATCACGGCAACGGGTTCCTCTTCGTTCCCGGCCGCTCCCTCCAGCGGATCGCGGCCGTCTATCCCGGCGCCGGGAAGACCGACGCCCGCGACGCCGCGATCCTCGCCCAGGAGGCGCGCGTCCGCCACGGCCTGCGCCCCCGACCGCCCCTGGACCCGATCGCGGTGGACCTGCAACTCCTGACCGCCCGACGCACCGACCTCGTCTGCGACCGCACCCGCACCTTCAACCGCCTCCGCGGACACCTCACCACCATCACACCCGCACTCGAACGCGCCCTGGACGTCCGCCGACGCGGCGTCCTGACACTTCTCACCGGATACCAGACCCCCACGGCCCTCCGCCGGATCGGACCGGCCCGGCTCACGACCTGGCTCCACCGCCGTGGAGTGCAGAGCCCGCGCGCCCTGGCCGAGCGGGCGACCGCCGCGGCTCGGCTCCAGTCGGTCCGTGTGACAGGCGAAACCCTGGCAGCAGCCTGCGTCGCCGAGCCGGCCGCCGAGGCGCTCGTGCTCCACCGGCGCGTCGACGATGTCGACCACCGCATGAAGGTCCTATTCCATGATCACCACGACGCCGCCCTGATCACCAGCATGCCCGGCATCGGCGACATCCTGGGCGCCGAGTTCATCGCCGCCACCGGCGGAGACATGGCCCGCTTCCCCACCGCGAACCACCTCGCCTCTTACGCGGGGCTCGCCCCCGTCCCCCACGACAGCGGCAAGTACCACGGGATCCGACACCGCCCCCGCAACTACCACCGCGGACTCCAACGCGTCTTCTACCAATCCGCCCGCATCAGCGTCCGCTGCTGCGCCGCCTCACAGACCTACTACGACCGCAAACGAGGCGAAGGCAAATCCCACACCCAAGCCGTCATCGCCCTCGCCCGCCGAAGAGTCAACGTCCTATGGGCCATCCTCCGCGACCGCCAGCCCTACCAGGGTCGATGATGAGCCGCTCGCGTCACGCCTCGCTTAGCGGACCCGGACCGCGGAAGGAAGGGTGGCGCGACCGAATCACCCGTTGGAGTGAATAAGGCAACGCGTGCGATTCGGTCGTCGTGTTCGGCGGAACGGGGGGCGTGGCCGGTGTGGAGCCAAGAGACATCTGCCGCCGGACCCACCGGACACTCTCAGAGGGGCAGGTTCGCCGCCATGCGGAAAAGCGATCTCGGCAGGGTGCTCGAAGGCGACGGCAGCGGGTGGATCACTCTTCCGTTGGGGGAGTTCGGATCTGCCGTCGGTGCCGAGCCGCTGTTTCCCGACGCCACGATGCGACTGGCCCGCGAGGACGGAAACACGGGCGAACTGTGGGCGGCCGGGCGGGCCCGGCTTGCCCTCGAAACGGAGCCCGTCGCGGCGCGGGCCGAGTTCGACTGCCCGGACGGTGAAGTGCGCGGTGTCGCCCTGACTCTCGGCCTGCCCGGCATCGACGTCGGCGCCATCGGCCGGCTGTACGGCTACGAGTTGCCCCGGCTGCCCGCGCCGCCGGTGACGGGGCTGAGGTACCGGGGCGACACCGATGGGTTCACCCTGGCATTGGAGGGTTTGTCGCAGCCCGGCGGCATTCTCCACCGGAACGGCGGCGAGGCCCTGGTGGTGCCGGTGCCGGGCGGACGCGTCCTGGTCACCCGTACGGACCTTCGGGCCGATCAGGTCGAGGAGTTGGGCTACCCTGCGCGGGTCCGCTGCCCGCCGGCCTGTGGCTGGCGCTGCCGGGCGGAACGGTGGTGCCGATCACCGCGCCGAGGTCCACGGCCCCCGACCCCTCCGGGGCCACCGACGGGCTCGGCCGCCCGAAGACCGTGGTCGCCCCGATGGCGTACACCCAGCACACCCACCCGGGGTTGTCCTCGCGCAGCCGGGCCGTGCCCACCGAGGACGGCTTCGCGGTGCTCAACCCGCCCAGGTCCCCCGGCCCCGGCACCGCCTGGCTGCCGGGCGGGAAGCTGGACGGCGAGCAGGGCATCGAGATCGTGTACCGGAAGCCCCCTCTGACGATCATGGGCGCGCTGCAGGTGCAGGACGCCCAGTCCCCCTACCGTGCGGTGGTCGGCGGCCTGTTGACCTTCGCCTTCGGCGGCGGTGAGCCCGGCAAGCGCGGGCTGTACGGCATGGGCACGGGCGCGGTGGTCTTCCCCGAGGGCTCCGACACCGACACCTCGTTCTTCGGCTTCGCCGCGCTCGGCGCCGAACCGGGTGTCGGCATCCCGGCGTTCCGCCTCCGCGGCATCGCGGCAGGTTTCGGCTGGAACAGCCATCTCCGCACCCCGGGACTGGCCGATCTCCACACGTTCCCGTTCCTGCAGGCGCTCCAGGACCCCTCGGCGATCGGCGGGGACGACACCGACCCGGTGCGCGTTTTGAACACGCTGACGTCGGGGACCGGTTCGGCCCCGCCGTGGATCACCGCCAAGCAGGGCGACCTGTGGGTGACCGCCGGGATCGCCTTCACCATCGCCGAACTGATCGACGGCACCGCGATGGCCCTGGTCCAGACCGGCTCGGACCTCACCCTCGCGCTCCTGGGGACGGCCGGGCTGTCCTTCCCGACGAAGGGCGACAAGAAGTACGCGCGTATCGACGCCGGGCTCCAACTGGTGGTCAAACCGAACTCCGGCGAACTGACCGTCGCCGCCTCGATCAACCCGAGTTCCTTCATCATCAGCGAGGACTGCAAGCTGCGCGGCGGCGTGGGCCTGATGATCTGGTACGGCGACCACCCCAACGCCGGGGACTTCGTCTTCAGCGTCGGTGGCTACCACACGGCGTACCACGCCCCCGAGCACTACCCGCAGCTGTCCCGGCTCGGCTTCGACTGGTCGCTCGGCGGCAACGTCACCATCTCCGGCAGCGCCTACTTCGCGCTCACCCCGCGTGCCGCGATGGCCGGCGGCGCTCTCGCCGTGCGGTACTCGGCCGGCGTCATCAAGGCGTGGTGCACGGCACAGGTCGACGTGCTCATCGAGTGGAACCCGTTCTACATCGACGCGAGCCTGGCCCTGTCGATCGGCGTCGAAGGCTCGGTCAAGGTTCTCTTCGTACGGATCACGGTACGACTCGAAGTCGGCGTGTCCCTGCGGATCTGGGGGCCGCCGACCGGCGGCGAGGCCCGGGTGAAGGTGTGGTTCATCTCCTTCACGATCGGCTTCGGCCAGTCGCAGCGCGGATCCGACAACGCCCTGGACTGGCCCGCCACCCGCGCCATGCTGCCGGAACAAGGCGCCCGGGCCCGGCTGCGGCCCGGGGACGGCCTGGTCACCGAGGGCAGCCCCGAGGACCCGTGGCAGGGCGACTGGCTGGTCAAGGCGTCCGGTTTCACCTTCGGCACCGACACCCAGGTACCGCTGACCCGCATCGAACTCGCCACCAAGGACGAGGACGTGGTCGTCTCGGGCCGGGACTTCGGCATCCACCCCATGCGGGTGACGGAGCTCGGCACCACCCAGCGGATCGAAATCACCCTGGAGGGCGAGACCGTCGACCTGGCCCGATGGAAGGCCGTGCCGCAGTTCACCGCACTGCCGCCGCAGATGTGGGACAAAAGCGGCGACCCCGAGCACGGTGACGGCCAGGTGCAGTACCTCACCGGCGTCACCCTCAGCTCGGGCGAGCCCGACTACGGCGGGTCGACCGGCTACATCGGTGAGGACACCTTCAAGTTCGACCCCCTGTACCCGGACGGCTCGGCGCCGCTGAGCGCCGACGACCGGCCGCTGGTCCCGGCCCCGACCCGGCCGGGCGGAGTCGTCGGACGGATCCGGGAGACCGTGAACGCCGCGGGGCAGCGCGCGGCCCGCGCGAAGGTACACACGCTGATGGACGGCCTGGACCTGGTCACCGGCGGGGCCGAGACCGAACTGCCCGGCTACGCCGACATGGTCACAGCCGTCTTCACCGCGGAACCGCTGCTGGTCCCGGCAGGCGCCGTGCACACCCCCGAGGGAGAGATCTGATGGCGGACCCCGGACTACGGACCCGGTTCTTCGACCACCGCCTGCCCCCGCTGTACGCGGGACGGCACACCATCACCGTCGAACACACCCTCAGCGGTGACGACCGGGTCGGCGACGACCTGCTGCCGCAACTCAACCAGGCGTTCGAGGTGCGGCAGCCGCGGCTGCAACTGCTGCCGGAGGACGTCGCCGCCTGCTACCCGCTGCCCGGCGCCCAGGGCGAGTACGGCCAACTGCTGCCGCACATCACCCTCAACCGGCCCGGCTTCCCCTGGATGTACCTGCTGCGCGGCGCTGCGGAGGGCGCTCCCTGGCTGGCCCTGCTGGTCTTCCGGGCCGGAGAGCTGCCGGAGGACCCGGAGGCCGTGGGTCAGGTGATCGTCTCCACGGCCGCCGAGCTCGCGGCCGGGCAGGCCGGCGACGGCGGGCGGCCTCCCACCTTCGACCCGCCGCTGTACGAGGACGAGAAGGAGATGACCGTCACCAGCGTCCTGGTCCCGGGTCCGCTCTTCACCGCCCTCTGCCCGACCACGTACGAACTGGGCATGCTCGCGCACATCCGCGAGGGCGGCCCGCCGGACGCCACCCGCACCGTCGGCACCGACCCGCCGCCCGACGAGAACGACCTCAAGGCGGTGCTGAGTTCGGGCCGCTTCCCCGGCGACGGCGGAATGCACGTCGCCCACATGGTCTCGCTCGACGGCTTCGAGGACTACCTGGACGGCCGCACCCCGCCGCCGGACGAGGGGCTGCGGCTGATCTCGCTGCACTCCTGGTCGTTCGTCTCGATCGACGACGGGCAACTGGGCTTCGGCGAGCTCGCCCAACGGCTGGCCGACGACAGCAACCCGCTGCTGCGCCACCATCCCCTGCCCGAAACGTCCGAGGTGCCGCTCGCCGTGGACCTGCTGCGCCAGGGCGGCACCGTACTGCCGCAGAACCTGGAATCTGGGGAGGCCACGGTCGGGTTCTACCGGGGACCGTTCACGGCCGCCCCCGCGCATCCGGTGCCGCAGGGCACGGGCCTGCGCCTGGAGTCGGCGGGCGAGGGCCTGGTGTACGTGGAGGAACTGGGGCTGTACGACACGGGGTACGCGGTCGCGTTCAGCCTGGGGCGTGGCCTCGCCCTGGCCGACAGCGAGTTCCGCAGCGCGCTCCTGGCCTACCGCAAGTCCGCGCGGCGGGCGGCCCGCAGGCTGGTGGCGTTCCCGGAACTGGTATCCCTCGGCCGGCAGGATGCCACCGCCGTGCTCGGCACCCGGATCGTGCGGGGCGCCTTCGACCGGATGCTGGGCGAGAACGGGTCACTGGCCCAGGCGCTCTCCCGCTCGGGCGGCGCGATCAGAGCCGGTGGCGCACGGCGTAGCGCGACCCGCGCCGCGCCCGAACCGCTGACCGCCGGCCGGCTGCGGACCGCCGTCGCCGACACCTCCACCCGCGCGGTCCTGGCGGCGGCCGTCCGCTCCCAACTGGACCGGATCCAGCAATGGTTGACCCGGCTGACGAAACTGGAGACGGTGCCGTTCGGGCATCTCGTACCCGATGAGCGGTTCCTGCCGCGCGACGGGCTGAAGTTCTTCCACGTCGACCCCCAGTGGATCCACGCGGCGGTCGACGGGGCACTGAGTGTCGGCGTCGGGCACGCGCTGGACGCGGACCTCAACGACCTGGCGCGGGAGATGCGCGACATTCCGCAGCCCGTCTCGGGGGTACTGATCCGCTCCGAGATCGTCTCGCACTGGCCCCAGACGGTCTTCACCGCGTTCGCCGAGGACCACGTGGTCGAGCCGATGCGGCAGCAGATCGTGGGCGACGACCTGATGATCCTGCTGTACGCGGAGGTGATCGACCGGTTCACCCTCGCCGAGTCGCCGCAGGGCCTGCACTTCGGGCTGAACGACGACAGCACGGAACTGCGCTCGATCGTCGCGCCGGTCGGGGACGCGATCGGCGACTTCCCCCCGGACGGCGGCGGATACGGGCAGTTCCTGCGGCCTGGCGGACACGACGTCCTCGACATCGAAGGCCGGCTCGCCCCGGCGCTGGCCGAGTGCCACGAAGTGGACGAGCTCTCCTCCGCCCAGTTCGCGCTCCAACTGGTGAAGGCACCCCTGCTCCAGGACTTCATCCGGCCCACCGAAGGGACGCTGTGACCCATGGCCCTCAACGACTCCCTGGTGGTGCCCGTCGAGGTCGCCGCGTTCGCGGTGAATCCCCAGGTACGCGACACCGACGACACCTACGTCATGCACCGCTGGACGGCCGAGTTCCTCACCTTCGGCTCTCGCAACACCCCGCCGGAGCCGCCGCCGTTCAGCGGTCTGGAGGAGTGGCGGGACCGTCCGGAGCGGCTCGGCGCCTATGTGATGTGGCAGTTGCCGTCCGGGCTGGCGCGGGGCCGGGAGACCGACGACGGCATCGGCGACTTCCCGCTCGTGCCGAACCGGTGGCTGGTCACCCGAAGCTGGGACGGCGGCGTCCGCAGCTGGCTGGTCGAGAGCGACCACATCGGTGAATCCGGCTCCGTGTCCTCCCTCGACCCGCATGCCGCCGGCGCCACCCCGACCAGGCTGGGCCGCAGGCACGAACTCACGGCCTCCTCGCCGTGGCGCGAGCCGGACGACCGCCGCGAACCGTTTCTCACCGCGCTCGGCCCCGGCCTGCTGACGTTCTCCGTCTACCAGCCCTACAACCGCGACGTCTTCTCCCTGCACGACACGCTGGAGGACGTGACCGCCGACGCCCGGGTCGGCTACCGGGTGATCGGCTGGTACGCCCAGGAGGACAGCGACATCCTGGCGGGCGACGGCGAGTTCGGCGACATCATGGACGACCTGGAGTGGATCCTGCCGCCCGGCTACGGCGCCCCGGGCCGTTCGCTGTACGCGGGCAGCGCGCTCGGCGTCGACTGGAAGCCCGGAGCGGACGCCCCCATTCCCGAGTCGGACAATCCGGACCCGGTCGAGGTGGTCGTGGGCATCGGGAACTCCACCGCCGAGGCGTCCGCCGCGGTGGAGGAGGAGTACGGCGGCACCGGCTCACTGGAGCCGGCGAGGCACGGCTGTTCAAGGCGTTCGCGCTGGGCTGCCTGGAGGACCTGGACCGCACCGACGGAGACCTGTTCCCCGAACGTGCCGCACACCGCTCGGGCTTCGGCCCCGCCCCCGGCGGCTTCACCTGGCGGGTGGTCGACCGGGGCGACCCCGACGCCGTGCCCGCCCTCTCCGCCGCCGAGGCGGCCCGCGAGCGCGCCGCCGAAGCCGGCGTCATCGCCACCCTCAACACCAAGCAGCGGGAACTGGACGCCGAGGAAAGAAGGCTGAAAGCCGCCCGGGAGTACCTCTTCCACCTCTGGGCGCTCAACAAGCTGCGGGACAAGCCCGCCTTCTTCACCGAGCAGATCACCACCAAGCTCGACCCCGATCTGGACGGGTCGCCGGCCCACGACGTCGACACGGCCGACACCCGGGTCACCGCCCTGCGCGCCGCGCTGCCCTGGTCGATGGACCAGGACGAACTGAACACCCAGGCCCGCGAGTACGCGGCCGAGCAGGGCATGCGCACGACCCGGGTACTGCAACGCGTCCCCCTCGACCCGTACGAGGAGGCCACCGACCCGGTGCTCCTGCTGCGCGGCGCCCATCTGCACGCGCCACTGGACCGCGACTCGCTGCTGCCCTGCCGCACCGAGGAACGCCTGGTCACAGCCGTCGGGTCGATCACCGAGCTGACGGTGGCCGAGGACGTCGCCCGGGTGAACACGGCCGGACTGCCTGCGCTGGTGCCCAAACTGCTGGCCGAGTTCTTCATCCTCGACCGGGCCCTGGGCCAGGACCTCGACCTGGGCCAGGCGCAGGGCACGCTGCCCGAGTACGGCACCGAGCCGTGGCGTCAGCCCTGGCAGCCGCTGTACCTGACCTGGCAGGCCAACTACGTGGCGATCCCCTTCCAGGAAGCGGACGGCACCGGGAACTGGGTGTTCGACGGCAACCGCTACCACTGGACGGGCAACGGAACCCTCACCCACCGCATCCCCGTCTCCGGCCGACAGATCCTCACCCCCACCAGCGGCCACCAACTGGAGGGCCGGCTGGCCGCGTACGCCAACGGCCGTACGGACCTGGACCAGAGCATGGTCCGCGCCCTGCGTTCCCAGCTGAGCGAGACCGACGAGCTGTCCCAGCGCCTGGACGGCCTCTCCGCGCAGATCGGCCAGCGGATCACCGGCTCGGGTCTGCGGCCCGACGGCAAGCTCGGCGAGCTGATCGCCGACGGCGACCAGGGCGCCCCGCGCCCCGGCAACTTCCCCCAGGAGGACTGGGAGGGCGGGGACTGGGAGGACAGCGACTTCCAGGAACTACGCTCCGGGCACCTGGAGTTCACCCGGGTCACCGTCGTCGACCGGTTCGGGCGGGCGGTCGGCCTCATCGACAACCCCCTGCACTTCGACTACGCCAGGCCGACGACCTTCGTACCGGACGAGGAGGCCGGCGAGATCGAACAGGACCGGTTCGCGCAACTGTCACCGCGCCTGCTGCAACCCGGCCGGCTCGCCTTCCATTTCGTGGACGGCAGGACCGGCCAGGAAGTGGACGTCACCGCCGGGGCCAACCCGGTGTGCGCCTGGCTGATCGACAACCGGCTCGACAAGGCGATCGCCTGCTACGGGCCCGAGGGCGCCGCCCTCGGCGACATCCGCGTGGTCGTCGACGCGAACGGGCAGCCGAAGGTCGACTGGAACCCGCTGCCGGGATCGCCGGTCCTCGAATTCGATGACCTCGCCGCGGTCTCCCCGCACGCCCACGATTTCCTCAAGGGAGTGCACCGGCAGGGGAAGGAGGGCTTCGACGCGCTGCGCGGGTACCTGAGCGACGCACTCACCGCGATCGACCCCGACGGCCCCGACGACGCCTCGCTCGCCTACTTCTTCGGCCGTCCCATCGCCCTCGTACGGGCCGAACTGGCCCTGGAACTGCTCGGTCCGGTCCGCAAGGACGTGCACTGGCGGACCATCTTCGAGCAGCCCACGCCGGAGCTGGGCGGATACCGGTTCCCGGTGCGGCTCGGCGAGCAGGGGCAGATCGACGACGGCTTGCTCGGATACGTGTACGAAGACGACTACGACCACATCGAGACCACCCTGGAGACCGGCGCGGACGGCTACCTCAGGTCGATCGGCACCGGTGAACGGCTGAAACTGTCGTTCGACGGCCCCCGGGCGGCGGTGACGCTGCTGCTGGACTCCAGGGCCCCGGTGCACGCGACGACCGACATCCTGCCGGTGGGCTCGGTGTTCGTACCGCAGGAGTTCACCGACCGGGCCCTGGCCGAGATGTCGGTGGCCTTCCGCGCCGGGCCGCTGCTCGCCCCGGTCGAGCCGGATACGTCCGGCACCGACACCCTGTTGGCCCCCACCCGGCGTCGGCCGTCGGCACCTGGTCGTGGGCCGAGCGCGACGGCGACGACTGGCCGCGCTCGCCGATGTCGGCGCCCGATCCGGCGGTGTGGCCGCAGGGCGTCCGGCCCCGGATCCGTACCGGATTCGTGGTGCTGGACGACGCGGCGGGCGCCTCGGGGGCATCGGCATGACCGCGTACACGCCGGCCGGGGAGCCGCGCGCCGCCGAGGACCGGATGACCTTCCAGCTGCGGACCACCCCCGAGCCGGTACGGATCTCGCCCGGTACGGGCGACGCCGAATACGCGACGGTCACCGTCGTCGGGTCGGTGGTCGGCGAGGGCGAGGTCACCCTCGGCGAGATCACGGTCAAGGTCCTCGCCGGAGCCGACGCTCCGCACTTCGCCTCCTCGCTCGGCGGCGTGGAGGCGTCCGTCGACCGCACCGGCTGGATCTACACCGGCGTGCAGCAGTCCACCTTCTCCTTCATGCCGTCCACCGGCAGCGAGCCGGTGCCGCCCGGCGCGAGCCTGGCCATGACCCTTGACCGGATCCCCGTCAACCAGGTGACCGGCTCCTCCCAGGTGACCGTCACCGCGTACGGCTACGACGGATCGACCATCGGCCGGACCGTCTTCGAGGTGGCCAAGTTCCCGCCCGGCTTCTACGTCAAGGACTTCGCCGCCTCCCCTCCCCAGGTGGGCAACGGTGAGGACGTCGAGCTGCGCTGGCAGGCGTCCTCCGGCGCGACGCTGCGGCTGCTGTACGAGGACCAGCAGTACGACGTGACCGGGCGCAGCGAGTTCACCGTGCGGGACATGCGCCGGACCACCGTGTTCTATCTCCGCGCCGCGCACGGGACCGCCGAGCAGACCCTCGGCACGGTCGTCGGCGTCCCCGATCCGGACCTCGAGGTGAACAACCTGGTGACGAGTGTGCTGCGCACCGACCGCCTGGAAACGCTCACCCTGGACCGGATCAGGATCGTGGCGCCACCGGCGCCGGACCCGGACTGGGACCCGGACGAGGAGCCGGTCGGGCGCCGGGCCGGCGATTCCGACGCGGAGGCTGGCCCCCCTGCGGTGACCGTTTTCGCATCGGGCTCCGGGGAGGCGTGATGTCGCTCGTACGCCAGATGGTGGCCGCGCCCGCAGGCCGTACCAGGGACGCGGCCGAACCGCTCGCCTTCGAGCTGTCCACCAACCCGGACCCGCTGCGGACCTCCCCGGCCGGCGGTGACCCCGCCCGCGGCGACCTCGTCGTGGTGGCCTCCCTCGCCGCCGAAACGCCCGTGGAGTGCCGGTCGTTCACGGTCGGGGTACGGATCGGGGCGGGCGAGGCAGACCTGTGTCAGGACCTCGACGGGGTCACCGCCCGCATCAGCCTGGCGGGCTGGACGGGTTCGGCGGACCCGGCGGCCGGTACGGTGACCTTCGCCCCCGAGCCCGGAACCCCCGCGCAGACCGAGATCGACGCCGACACCGGGGTGACCTTCCAGGTGATGGGCATGCCCGTCAACCAGCGCATCGGACTCAGCCGGGTGGACATCGGCGCCTCCTGGCGGCCGTTGGGCACGACCGGCTGGCAGGAGCAGGCCACCCGACTGGAGATCGGCAAGTTCCCCCTCGGATTCCACCTGCGGTCCTTCACCGCCGAGCCACTGAGCGTCCCGCACGGCTACCCGGTCACCCTGCGCTGGGACGCGAGCGCCGCCACCCATCTGTCGCTGCTCTACGACGGCTCCGTACACCCCGTCACCGGGCACTCCTCCGTCACCGTGCCGGCCATGGCCCAGACGACGTCCTTCCAACTGCGCGCGGTCGCCCAGGAGGGCGCGGGCAGTGTCGAGCGGACCCTCAGCCTGATGGTGCACGTGCCCGATCCCGAACTCACGGTTGGACAGGTCGTGGTCAGAGGGACCCTGCAGACCGGGCAGGTCAGCCCGGCGTCCTCCCCGGACACCCCGATCACGTCCGCGCAGCCGCTGCCCACCGTCGCGGCCACCGTCGCCGGCCTCGACGGGCAGGGGTGGGAGGAGAGCTTCTGGAACCGCAACACGCTGCCCACCGGCGCCCCGGCTGCCATGTCCTTCCTCCTGGGGACCGCCACGGAGCTGGTCTACCGCCCGCTCGGATCCTCCGGCCTGGTGTGGTCGTACTACGACGGCTACGGCTGGTCCCCCGTCGAAGAGCCCATCGGCGACGGGGCCGACCCGGTCTTCGAGCAGGTCCCGCTGAAGCTGTTCTGCGCCCACCGAGGCGGCGCCGACGGCACTCAGGTGATGCTGCGTGAACGGAGTCTGCCCGGGGGGAAGTGGAGCGAGCCCGTTCCGGTGCCGGGCGCGGTCACCTCGAAGCGCCCCGCGCTGGCCACCGGCAGCCAGGGCCTGTACCTCGCGTTCGTGGGCACCGAGAGCCCGGCCCGGCTGAAGTACACGGTACGCGTGGGTGGCGAGTCATGGTCGGTGCCGCGGCAGGTGTCGGGGACCGCGGCCTTCGGTCCGCCGGCGATGCGCCGTCTCGGCGACGAACTGGTCTGCGTGCACAAGGCCGGCAACGGTCATCAGGTTCTCTACCAGCGCGCGGGCTCTCCCGACTGGGTCGCGGGCCCGGTGCTGCCCGGGACCTCCTCGGACGACGGCCCGCCCTCCCTCCTGAAAGTCGGCGGCCTGCTGTACTGCGCCTACCGGAGCTCCGGCCGGATCGGCTACCTGATGAGTTACGACGGCACGTCCTGGACCGATCCGTCGCCGGTTCCGGGTCGGGGATTCGCCCACGATCCCGCGTTGCTGATGGTGAAGGGCCGGCTGTGCCTGCTGTGAACCGGCCCCGCCGCCGTATCGCGGTCCACCGAAGGGCAGTTCACCCATCTGCCCACCCATCTGTCCACCGACGAGGAGACCGGCCGTGACCACCATCGACACCGGGATGCCCGGCGGCGTACCCGCCTCGGCCGTCCCGCCGGGCGCCGCGTCCGAGGTGGGCGTCGAACTGCGGTACGCGCTCACCACCGAGCCCTTCCCGGTGGCGGTGTCCCCGGCATCCGGCGCGTACCACACGGCGGACCTCACGATCGTCCTCACCCGCCGTGCCTCCACCGCGATCGAATGCGGCGAGATCACCGTCTCGGTGCCCGTCGGCAGCGGCGCCGGCGCGCTGGCCGCCGAGACGGCCGGCATGACCGCGGCCACCGATCCGGCCGGCTGGAGCGTCGCTGTCGCCGCCTCGGGCCAGGTGACCTTCGGTCCGCCCGGTGGTTCGGTGGAGATCGGCAAGGAGGACGGGCTCGCCCTGTCGGTGGGCTCGATTCCGGTCAACCGCACGGTCGGCCGCTCCCTGTTGACGGTGGCCGTACATTGGCGGGTCCCCGGCGAATCCGGCACGTCCTCCTGGAGCACGGAGACGGTCGAGCTCCCGGTGACGAAGTTCCCGCCGACCTTCAGCCTCGGTGAGCTGTACGCCTCGCCCGGCCGGATCGCCTACGGCGACAGCGTCACCCTCACCTGGCAGGCGTCAGGCGGCGATTTCCGACTCCTGTACAACAAGGCGGACATCTCGGTGACCGACCGCGACAGCTACGTCGCCCACAACATCACCCGCGACACCCTCTTCCAACTGCGCGGCACCTCCTCGTCGTCCTCCGGAGAACTGGAGGCGGTCCGCTCGGCCTGGGTGACGGTCGACGTCGCGGACGTCAGTACGCCGTCCCTGACCGTGACCCGGCGGGTCGTCACCGACCGGATCGCGGCCCCTCAGCACAGCGTTCCGCAGTTCTCCGCGAGTTCGATGGAGTACCGGCCCGAACTGTCGATGCGGATCTACCACCCGATGCTGGGCCGCTGGGGCCGGCCGGCCCGGCTGCCGTTCGGGCCGGCCGGTTCGCCACCGGGGGTCGCCGTCCACGACGACGCCCTTCATCTGCTGTTCCGCCCGTACGACAGCGAAGAGCTGGTCTGGGCCACGTACGACGGCAGCACCTGGCGGACCCTGCCCGGCTCCCCGGGCGCGGCCGGACCCGACCGGGTCGCGCTGGTCTCCACCGGCAGCTCGCTGTTCTGCGCGTATCGCGCACCGAACGGCGAGCAGCTGACCTGCACCAGTACCGACGGGACCTCCTGGGGGGCGCCCTCGCCGATGCCGGCCCCCGAGGCCGGGGCGGTGTCGCTCTGCTGGGACGGCACCGCCCTCCACGCGGCGCTGCGGAGCAAGAAGGACGGTTTCCCCTGCCTCAGCGTCCACACCCGTGACGACGAGCAGCAGTGGCGCAACGTCCACGATCTCGTTCACCCCAGCCCGGTCGGTTCCCCCGAACTCGTGCTCCAGGAAGAGAAGTTGCGGTGCTTCTTCCGTGCCCTGGTCGGCGAGGTGTACACGATCTCGCGCCCCCGAGACGGGCTGCACTTCTCCGCCGCCGCCCGAGTGGGGGTACGCGCCTCGAACGACTTCCGGGCGGTGGCCGCCGGACCGGGGCTGACGGCACTCTTCCCGGACTCCGAAGGCGTCCTGCACACCACCTCGTACGACCCAGACGCGCAGGCCCCCGCCGCGGTATGGTCACCGGCCGCCCCCATCGACGAGTACCGCACCACGGAGACCCCCGCCCTGACCTGGTACGGCAACCGCCTGATCGCGATCGGCCGCGGCGGCGCCTTCGTCCACAACTGACGGCGGTGGGCCGGCGGCAACCCCGTGCGGTCCCCGCCGTACCGCAGTCCGGACAGCAGGCATGACGGCAGCGATCCGGCCGGCCCCGTCCACGCCTCGCGCTTGCCGTGTCCCGGCTGGTCGCGGCCACGGCAGCCGCAGACCCCAAGAGCGCCACTGTGGCCGCAGGCGCGGTCCTGCACTCGGCGCAAGGGCTTATCGGCTTCTCCCCGAGACTCAAGGCCCAGGCTGGTAGTAATCGCCGGGGATGGGCGATCTGACGTGCGACATGTGCACGTTCACAGCAACTTTGCCCTCTCCGGGGAGGAGCACGGGTCTCCAGCGAGCCGTGGAACTACGCGACCAAGGACGCCGAGGACAGCGTGATCAGCCGGCCCACGGGGGCCAGCCTCAACGGGCGTTGCGCAGCAACAGAAACCCTTCGAGCCGCATTGGGACATCACGCAAAACCGCCCCCGGCGCACACCGTTGGCGCAACCCGAGGCGTCCTCAAGGTTCATACTTGCAGGCTCGCGACACCTGGGCCATCACTCGTTCAGGTGACTAATCGTACGGATCGTACCTGGCTGTTCCGCCGTCGTCGTAGCGTCAATTCGGGCCCGGTTCCGAGTATGGCCGTCACGCATGTGCCGACCATGGCTTCGAGCGATAGGACCGCCCGGCACCGACTCGCTCCGGCGGCTCATCGCTGATTGGGACATGCGTCGATCGCTTCCGCGTGATGCGCGATCACGCCGCCGCGAAGGGCCCACCTCCCGCCGCCGACGGAAGGAGGCACACGGTGGGCCGGGTCTGGGCAGGCGTGGACATCGGGAAACAACACCACCACTGCGTCACCGTGGACGACCGGGGCGACCGGTTGCTGTCGCGCCGGGTCGCCAACGACGAGGCCGACCTCACCGAACTGATCACCGACGTCGCCGACCTGGGAGACGCGACGACTTGGGCGATCGACCTCGTCGAAGGGCCTGCTGCCCTGTTCTGTGCGCTACTGCGCGAGCACGAAGCCGAGTTCCTCTTCATTCCCGGTCGGTCCCTGCACCGGATCGCCGCCGTCTATCCCGGCGCCGGCAAGACCGACGCCCGAGACGCCACGATCCTCGCCCAAGAGGCCCGCGTACGCGGTAACCTCCGCCCCCGCCCCGCACTGGAACCGGTCGCGGTGGACCTGCAACTGCTGACCGCACAACGCACCGACCTCGTCTGCGACCGCACCCGCGCCTTCAACCGCATCCGCGGCCACCTGACGACCATCGCGCCCGTCCTCGAACGCGCCCTGGACGTCCGCAGGCGCGGCGTCCTCACCCTCCTCACCGGATACCAGACACCCCGCGCCCTCCGCCGGGTCGGAACGGCCCGTCTCGCGACCTGGCTTCGCCGCCGAGGAGTGCAAAGCCCCCGCGCGCTCGCCGAGCGCGCGGTCTCCGCGGCCCGACTGCAAACGCTCCACGTCACGGGCGAGGCCCTCGCCGCCGCGTGCGTGACCGAACTGGCGCGCGAAGCGCTCGCGCTCCACCGCAGGATCGACGAGATCGACCGACGCACCCGGCCCCGCTTCCACGACCATCGCGACGCGGCCCTGATCACCAGCATGCCCGGCATCGGCGACATCCT
>NZ_WWJX01000644.1 GCF_009865215.1 Streptomyces sp. SID3343
CCGTACGCGAGCGCGATGCCCGCGAGCGGCAGCACCGGCGCGCCGACCAGGAACGAGAGCAGCGCGCCCGGCGCGTCCCCGGCCAGGTTCGCGGCCGCGGTGCCGAAGGCCAGGACCACGAGCACCGCGAGCAGCCAGGCCCGACCCAGTGCGGGGGTGGCCGTCAACACCCGTGCCACGTAGGGCGGTACGCCCATCCGCGCGAGCATCCGCTCGGGCAGCGGGGGCCGGTCCAACGCCGCCTCGATGCCGTCCCACGAGCGTGCCAGCCACGCGTCGTCGGCGGGCACGGCCGCCCGGCACGCGGGGCACGCCACCAGGTGCGACTCGATCGACATCACGTGCGGGACCGGCAGGCCGCCGCGCAGGTAGCGCGCGAGCAGGTCCTCGGGAATGTGCCAGGCGCTCACGTCAGCAACTCCCTCAACCGGGTGCGCGCACGCATCGCCCGGGTCTTGACGGTCCCCTCGGGTATCCCGAGCAGCCGGGCGGCTTCCTTCGTGGTGAGCCCGTCGAGCACGGTCGCCTCGATCACGGCGCGCAGTTCGGGCGACAGGCGCGCGATCGCGCCGCCCACGTCGGTGTGTTCGACCGAGAGCAGGACCAGATCCTCGGCGGAGGCGGTGATCGCGTCGTCGGAGTCCAACTCGACGACCGGCACCCGGCGCACCCGAAGCAGCGAGATCAGCCGGCGTACGCCGATCGTCCAGATCCACGCGGCGACCTCCCCGGCGCCCGGGTCGAAGCGGGAAGCGCCGCGCCACACGGCCACGAAGGTGTCCTGGATCGCGTCGTCGACCAGATCGGGATCGGCGCATCGCCGGGCCAACCGGGCCCGCAACCACGGCGCGTGCCGCTCGTGCAGCAGCCGCAGGGCTTCGGTCCGGCCGGCGGCCACGGCCGCGAGCACGTCGACATCGGAGGAGAGCCGATCCACGATCGGCGGGGGTTCGGTTCGTCTCGCGAAAAACAAGCGCACACCGAGGACTATCGCCTCGCACCCGCCGACGGTTCACGCGAAAGTCGATCGGCACGAACGCGTCGTGGGGGCCGAACCGCCGGTTCGGCCCCCACGACGCCAGGATCGCTCGCGACTATGCCGCGTGGTGGATCGGACCTCCGGCGCTGCGCAGAGGCAGGCCCGTGCCGCCGTGGCGGGCGGCCACCACCTCGGCGAAGACCGACAGCGCGGTCTCCTCCGGGGTGCGGGCGCCCAGGTCCAGGCCGATGGGGGAGCGCAGGGCGGCCAACTCGCGCTCGGTGACGCCGATTTCGCGTAGGCGGGCCACGCGTTGTTCGTGGGTGCGGCGGGAGCCCATCGCGCCGACGTAACCCAGCCGGAGTTTGAGGGCGAGTTCGAGCAGCGGTACGTCGAACTTCGCGTCGTGGGTCAACACCGCCACCACCGTGCGGCCGTCCAATCGATCGGCGACCAGGTCCAGGTGCCGGTGCGGCCAGTCGACCACGACCTCGTCGGCGTCCGGGAAGCGTCGCCGGGTCGCGAACACCGGTCGCGCGTCGCAGACGGTGACCCGGTAGCCCAGAAGCTTGCCCATCCGCGCGACCGCGGCCGCGAAGTCGATCGCGCCGTAGACCAGCAGGCGCGGCGGCGGGGTCCGGCTCTCGACGAAGATCGTCACGTCACCCGGGGCCACCTCCGGGCACGGCCGGCCGTCCTGACGAAGGGTCAGCAGGCCGGTGCGGCCCACGTCGAGCATCGCGCGCGCCTCGCCGATCACCGATGCGTCGAGCGCGGGATCCGCGCCGTAGGTGCCGGTCGTCGTGTCGGCGGTGACGGTGACGGTCCGGCCCACAAGCGCGGCGGGACCGGCGACGACCCGGGCCGCGGCCACGGGGGTGTCCCGCTCGGCCGCGGCCAATGCCGCCTCGACGGCGGCGTCACCGCCGGGTTGTACGAACACGTCGATCACTCCGCCGCAGGTCAGACCCACGGCGAAGGCGTCCTCGTCGCTGTAGCCGAAGCGCTGGAGCACCGGGGTACCGCTCTCCAGCGCCGCACGGCACAACTCGTACACCGCACCTTCCACACAACCTCCCGAGACGCTGCCGACGACCGTGCCGTCGGCGCCCACGGCGAGCGCCGCACCCGGAGGGCGGGGCGCGCTTCCGCTGACGCCGACCACGGTGGCCAGGGCGTATGGCGTTCCCGCACGTCGCCATTCCGCGATTTCGGTCCCGAGGTCGAGCATCGACGTCTCCTGGGGCTGTGGGGGATGCGGCCGGTGCGTCAGCTGACGCCCAACCACTCCTTGATCGGATGCAGGGCGAAGAACACCAGGAAGGCGAGGGTGAGGATCCACATCAGCGGACCGATGTCACGCCACTTGCCTTGGGCCGCCTTGATGAGCGTGTACACGATCACGCCGGCCGCGACGCCCGCGGTGATCGAGTACGTGAACGGCATCAGCACGATGGTCAAGAACGCGGGGATCGCCGCGGCCTTGTCGTCCCAGTCGATGTGCTTGACCTGGGTGATCATCATCGAGCCGATGACCACCAGGGCCGCCGCCGCGACCTGGTCGGGGACCACGCCCGCAATCGGCGTGAAGAACAGCATCAGACCGAAGATGCCACCGGTGACCACACTGGACAGACCCGTGCGCGCGCCGTCGCCGACGCCGGTCGCCGATTCGATGAAGACCGTCTGACCCGAGGAGCTGGTGACGCCGCCGATGATGCCACCCGCGCCGTCGATCGCCAGGGCCTTGGACAGGCCCGGCATGCGGCCCTTGTCGTCCACGAGCTTGGCCTCGTTGCCGATGCCGATGATGGTCGCCATGGCGTCGAAGAAGCCCGCGAACACCAGGGTGAAGACCAGGACCGACGCGGTGATGCCGCCGGCTTCGGAGAAGCCGCCGAACACGCTCACGTCACCGAACAGTCCGAAGTCGGGCGAGTCGACCACCTTGTCCGGCAGATTCGGGACGCCACCGCCCCAGGTCTTGTCGGATATGTCGACGATCGCGTTGATCACCATCGCGAGCACCGTGCCGAACACGAGCCCGATCAGGATCGCGCCGCGGACGTTGCGGGCCATCAGCAGGAAGATCGAGACGACCGTGACCGCGAAGATCAGTACCGGCCACCCCGCGAGCTCGCCGGCCGGGCCGAGCGACACCGGCGGCCCGCCCGGTGCGGCGTTCTCGGTCACCACGCCGGCCTTGTTGAGGCCGATCATCGCGATGAACAGGCCGATGCCGATGGTGATCGCGTGCTTGAGCGCCATCGGAATGGCGTTCATGATCCGCTCGCGCAGACCCGAGACGACCATCAGCATGATGATCAGGCCGTAGATGACACACAGGCCCATCGCTTGCGGCCAGGTCATCTCCGCCGCGACCTGGTTGCCGACCACGCCGGCCACCGACAGGCCCGCCGCGAGCGCCAGCGGCACGTTGCCGATCAGGCCCATCGCGATGGTGGTGACGAACGCCGCGAGGGCGGTCATCGTGGTGATCTGGGCGGGGTCCAGTTGGTCCCCGTTGACGTCCTTGCCGCCCAACAGGATCGGGTTCAGCAGCAGAATGTAGGCCATCGCCATGAACGTGGTGAGGCCGCCGCGCAGTTCGCGGCCCACCGAGCTGCCGCGGGCGCTGATCTTGAAGTACGTGTCGAGCGGGCCGCCACTGCCCTTGCCCTCGGAGGGCGGGGCAGGAGCCTTCGTCGCACCGCCGCCGTCCGCCGACGACGTGCCGAGTGCCGGGTCGTGCTCCGAGTCGCGTGGCGATCTCGAGGGGTTTTCTCCGGGTTCCGTCGGAACCGGTGTGTGAGCCACTTTCCCACTCCCAAGTGTCTTAGGTGTTGTTGGGGAGGTGCGGGTCACCGCGGCCACCGGCCCGATGTCGGGCCGGTGGCCCGTCCGAAATCGGGCCGCCAGGACTCGACTTCGGGCAGGCACAACCGTGGTGACCTTCCTGCGTGGGGGCGCGTCCGTTCGACGACACGGCGATCGGCCGTGCGGAGTCGGGCCGGTCCGGCCCCGAAGGGTGACGTCTGCGCCACCGCTCGGGACCGTACTACGATCGAGAATCAGGAACTGACGGTGTCTCAGGTCCCGGTGAGGTGCTCCGGCCGAACCGGTACCCGGTTCAGGGGCAGGCCGGTTGCCGCGCGGATCGCCGCGACGATCGCGGGCGTGGCGGAGAGCGTGGATGCCTCGCCGGCCCCGCGCAGCCCGTACGGGGCGTGGGGATCGGCGAGTTCGAGCACGACCACCGGCATCGGCGGCATGTCGACGATGGTGGGGATCAGGTAGTCCGTGAACGAGTTGTTCTGCACCTTGCCGTCGGTGACGACGATCTCCTCCATCAACGCCAGGCCGAGTCCCTGGGCGGCGCCGCCCTGGATCTGGCCGACCACCGCGAGCGGATTCATCGCCTTGCCGACATCCTGCGCGGCGGCCAACTCGACCACCTTGACCAGGCCCAATTCGACATCGACGTCGACGACCGCGCGGTGCGCGCAAAACGAGTACTGGACGTGACCGAAGCCCTGCCCGGTGACATCGTCCAACGCCTCGGTCGGGCGGTGGCGGAACACGGCGGTCTCGTCGACCGGTTCGTCGCCCAGCACCTCGACCAGATCCGCGACCACCTCGCCGCCGGGCGTGACGATCTTGCCGCTCGCCGGCCGTAGGTCCGCCGCGTACGCCGCGGACCAGCCGTAGCGCTCGCGACCGCGGGCGAGCACCGTGGCGCGCACCGCCTCGGCGGCCGACTTGACCGCGCCGCCCGTCATGTACGTCTGGCGCGACGCCGACGTGGAACCGGCCGAGCCCACCCGGGTGTCCGCCGGCGCGATGGTCACCCGATCGACGCCCAACTCGGTCCGCGCGATCTGTGCCTGCACGGTGACGCCGCCCTGGCCGACCTCGGCCATCGCGGTGTGCACGAGCGCGACCGGCACGCCCGCGATCACCTCCAGGCGCACCCGAGCGGTCGAGTAGTCGTCGGAGCCCTCCGAGTAGGCGACGTTCTTGATGCCCACCGCGTAGCCGATCCCGCGCTCGACCCCTTCGCCGTGCGTGGTGTTCGACCGGCCGCCCGGCAAACCGCGCACGTCCGCGCCACGCGGGTTCCCGGCGGGCGGCAGCGGCATGTCCTTGACCCGCCGCAGCAGGTCCGCCACCGGCGCGGGTGCGTCCACCACCTGCCCGGTGGGCATCAACGAACCCTGCTCCATCGCGTTGAGCTGCCGCAACTCGACCGGATCCAGGCCCAGTTCGGCCGCGACACGGTCCATCTGCGCCTCGTAGCCGAAGCACATCTGCACCGCGCCGAAGCCGCGCATCGCGCCGCACGGCGGATTGTTGGTGTACACCGCCATCGCGTCGACCACGGCGTTGGGGACCGCGTACGGGCCGATCCCGAGCGACGCGGCGTTGCCGACCACCGCCGGCGAGGACGACGCGTACGCGCCGCCGTCCAGCACGATCTCGGCCTTGACGAACACGAGCTTGCCCGCGCGCGTCGCCCCGTGCTCGAACACCATCGTCGCGGGATGACGATGCACGTGCCCGAAGAACGATTCCTCACGGTTGTAGACGATCTTCACCGGCTTGCCGGTGTGCTGCGCCAGCAGGCACGCGTGCATCTGCATCGAGATGTCCTCGCGCCCGCCGAACGCGCCGCCCACCCCGGCGAGGGTGAGCCGAACCTTCTCCGGCGGCAGGTCGAGCACCGGGCACATCTGGTACCGGTCCACGTGCAGCCACTGGGTGGCGATGTACAGGTCGATGCCGCCGTCCTCGGCGGGCACCGCGAGACCGGACTCCGGGCCCAGGAACGCCTGGTCCTGCATGCCGACCTCGTACTCGCCGCGCACGATCACGTCGGCGAGCGCGCGCACCTCGGCGCCGTCACCGCCGCCGTGGTGGATGTGCCGGCGGTGCACGACGTTGCCGGACGCGTTCGCCTTGTAGTCCTCGGGGGCGTGCACATATCCGTGGGTCCGGGGGTCGAGCGCCTGGACGGGTCCGATCGAGGGGAGCACGTCGTATTCGACCTCGATCCCGGCGATCGCGCGGCGCGCCGTCTCGGGGTGGTCGGCGGCGACGATGACGATCGGCTCGCCGTGGAAGCGCACCTCGTCGATCGCGAGCACCGGCTGGTCCGGAATCTCCAAGCCGTAGTACTTCACCCCGGGGATGTCCTCGTGGGTGAGCACCGCGTACACGCCGGGCAGGGCGAGCGCCGCGGACACGTCCACCGACAGGATCCTGGCCCGCGCGTGCGGGCTGCGCAGGGCCATGCCCCACAGCATGTCCTCGTGCCACAGGTCGGAGGCGAACGCGAAGTCGCCCTTGACCTTGAGGACGCCGTCCGGGCGCGGCGGCGACGCGCCGATGCCGTCGCGGCCCGGGGCGAGCACGTCCCGGAGGTTCTCGGGCCTGGTCAGACCGACCATGGGTCAGCCCTCGAGGTGGTCGAGGTTCGAACCCGAGGCGGCGCTGTCGCGGGCCTTCGCCTTGCGGGCGGCCGCGAGTCGGACCGCGTCCATGATCTTCTCGTAGCCCGTGCAGCGACACAGGTTGCCCGACAGCGCCTCACGGATCTCCGCGTCGGACGGGTGATCCGACCTGCCCAGCAGGTCGTGCGTTTGTACGAGCAGCCCCGGCGTACAAAACCCGCACTGCACCGCACCGGCGTCCACGAACGCCTGCTGCACGTCGTCGAGCCGGTCGCCGTCGGCGAGCCCCTCGACGGTGCCCACCTCGCGACCGTGCGCCTGCCCGGCCGCGACCAGACACGCGCACACCGGGTCGCCGTCCAGGTACACCGTGCACGAGCCGCATTCGCCCTGCTCGCACGCGTTCTTGGAGCCGGGCAGGCCGACTCGCTCACGCAGGACGTAGAGCAGGCTCTCGCCCTCCCACACGTCGTCCGCCTCGGTCGGGCGGCCGTTCACGGTGAATGCGACCCTCATGCGGCGGCCCTCCCGATGGTGCGGTGATCGTTCCAGGTCCACAGCAGGGTGCGGCGCGCCATCACGGCGAGCGCGTGCCTGCGGTACGCGGCCGAGCCGCGCACGTCGTCGATCGGCGCGGCCGCTCGGGCGACCAGTTCACCGAATCGTTTCGCGGTCGCGACGGGCAGTTCGCCGCCGTTGTCCCACAGGCCTGTGTCGGCGAGTTCGGCGGCGATGAACGCCTCCGCCTCGAGCGCCCGGCGCGGCGTCGGCGCGGCCGAGCCGATGCCGGTGCGCACCGTGCGGGTGTCCGGGTGCAGCGCCACCGCGAACGAGCACACCGCGATCACCATGGCGTTGCGGGTGCCGACCTTGGCGAACTGCTGGGGGCCGCCGGCCGAGGGGATGTGCACGGCGCGGATCAACTCGTCCGGCTCCATCGCGTTGCGCTTGACCCCGAGGTAGAAGTCGTCGATCGGGATCAGCCGCGTGCCGCGCACCGAGGCCACCTCGACGTTCGCGCCCGAGGCGAGCAGCGGCGGGTGCGCGTCGCCGGCCGGCGACGCCCCGCCCAGGTTGCCGCCGACGCTGCCGCGGTTGCGGATCTGCGGCGAGCCCACGGTGTGCGCCCCGAGCGCGAGGCCCGGGAGGCGGTCGTGCAGCGCATCGATGATCCTCGCGTAGGGGACGGAGGCGCCCAAAAGCACCGTGCCGTCGTCCTCGATCTGCCATTCGTGCAGTTCACGAATGCGGTTGAGGTCCAAGAGGGCCTCGGGACGGCGACGGTCGAGGTTCAGCTCGACCATGACGTCCGTGCCACCGGCGATCGGGACCGCGGCAGGGTGCTGCGCCTTGACGGCGAGCGCCTCCTCCCACGTCGCGGGCCGCAGGAATTCCATGGTGGATATCTCCTTCTGCCTTGCGTATGGCCCTACCGTCCCTATACCCGTCGCGGGGGCGCGTCGCTTCGGGTGGAGCGGAGGGTGCGCACCAGTACACCGAGACAGAGGTCACTGTGAGTACCCACGGAAGACATGACTCAGGCGTGTCATGTGGACGTCGTTCCCGTACTTTTCTCCAAGTGTTCCTCCGGTCGTCGAACCGGTATGACGGATCCGCCCTGTGTCGACCGGGCATCGGGCTGGATCGGGAAGGGGGCCGGCGATGCGATTGCGCGCACTTCTCGGCGACGGAATATCCGGGATCCGACTGTTGGTGGGAGAGGAGGAGTTGGACCGCAGCGTGCGGGCGGTGATGACCACCGACCTGCACGACCCCAGCCGATACCTGGCGGCCGGCACTCTCGTGCTGACCGGCCTCGGCTGGCGCTCGGCGAGCGCGGGCGCCGACGATTCGGATCGCTTCGTGCGGGTCCTGACCAAGAGCGGGGCCGCCGCACTCGCGGCCGGACAGGCCGAGATCGGGGACATCCCCGTCGACCTGGTCGACGCGTGCGCCCGCCATCATCTGCCCTTGTTCGCCGTCGAGGAGGAGGTGTCGTTCGCGCGCATCACCGAGTTCGTGATCCGGCGGATCTCCGCCGAACGCGCGACCGATCTGACCGCGGTGGTCGACCGGCATCGACGACTGGTCCAGGCCGCCGCGGGCGGGGCCGGGCTCGACGGAGTGCTCTCGCTCGTGGCGGCCGACATCGACATCCACTGCTGGGTGCTCTCGCTGACCGGGCGACAGGCCGCCGCCGGAGGGCCCGACCTCGCGCCGGGTCTGCGCACCAAGATGGCCCGCGCGCACTTCGGTGCCCGTGAACGCAAGGCTCGGGTACCGTTTCGCCACCGGGTGGACGGCCGCTCGTTCTCGCTGCTGCCCATCCCGGAGGCGGGCGGATCCGCCGACCTGGACGCGTGGGGCGACTGGTTCCTCGCGGTCGAGGACGACGTCACCGACTGGCCCGAGCGACATCAGGAACTGCTCGGCGAACTGGTGCGGCTCGTCTCGGTGGGCCGTGACCGGGTCGAGGACGGTCGGCGGCGCACCCGGCGGCTGTCCGAGGACGTGCTCAACCTGCTCGCGTCCGGCGCCGATCCCGTCGAGATCGCGGCCCGACTGCGAGTCGCCGAGCCCGAGAAGGGCCGGATCGCCAGGTGGCAGTTCGCCACCGCGGCGCTCCCGGACCTGCCCTCGCGCGACGCGCAGCGGCTCGCCCGGGTCCTCCTGGAGGAGGCCCTCGCCGACCTGCCGGTGCCGGCTCTGGTGTCGGCGACCGGGCCCGGCGCGGTCGCGCTGATCCCGTGCGAGGACGACGACCCGCCCGCGAGCGGCCGACCCGAGAGCGCCGAGCCCGATCCCACCACCCGCCTGCTGCGCGACCGCCTCGCCGCGCTCGACGGCCCCACGGCC
>NZ_WWJX01000645.1 GCF_009865215.1 Streptomyces sp. SID3343
GCCGCCCAGTCGCGCTGGACGGCGAGGCCCGCACGGACCTCGGCGAGCTGTTCGGCGACTCGCACCGGGGCGGTGCCGCCGCGGCCGTCGCGCGAGGCCACCGAGCCCAGCACGGTCAGCACGGTGCGTACGTCGGGGGTCAACTCCGGGGAGATCTCCGCGAGTTGGTCGTCCGTCAGGTCCCACAGCTCCATGCCGCGCGGTTCGCAGTACTTCACGCACGCGCCGGCCACGTCGTGCGCGACCCGGAACGGCGTGCCCTGCCGCACCAGCCACTCGGCGATGTCGGTCGCGAGCGAGAAGCCCGCCGGGGCCAGCTCCTCCAGCCGATCCCGGTGAAAGCGCAGCGTGGCGATCATGCCGGTGAACGCCGGAAGCAGGACTTCGAGCGTGTCGCACGAGTCGAAGACCGGCTCCTTGTCCTCCTGCAGGTCGCGGTTGTAGGCCAGCGGCAGCGCCTTGAGCGTGGCCAACAGACCCGTCAGGTTGCCGATCAGCCGCCCGGACTTGCCGCGCGCAAGCTCGGCGATGTCCGGGTTCTTCTTCTGCGGCATGATCGAGGAGCCGGTCGAGAAGGCGTCGTCCAGGGTCACGAAGGAGAACTCCTTCGTGTTCCAGATGACGATCTCCTCGGCGAGCCGGGACAGGTTCACGCCGAGCATCGCGGTGACGAACGCGAACTCCGCGGCGAAGTCGCGCGAGGCCGTGCCGTCGATCGAGTTCGCCGCCGACGCGGAGAACCCGAGTTCGCGGGCGATCATCTCGGGGTCGAGCCCGAGCGAGGAACCCGCGAGCGCGCCGGACCCGTACGCCGACACGTCGGCGCGCCGGTCCCAGTCGCGCAGCCGGTCCGCGTCGCGCGCGAACGCCTGGACGTGCGCGAGCAGATGATGCGCGAGCAGCACCGGCTGGGCGTGCTGCAGGTGGGTGCGGCCCGGCATGACCACGTCCAGGTGCGCGGCGGCCTGTTCTACCAGCGCCTCCTGGAGGTCGGCGAGCAGCCGGCCCAGGATCCGCGCGTGGTCGCGCAGGTACATCCGACCCAGGGTGGCGATCTGGTCGTTGCGCGAGCGGCCCGCGCGCAACTTGCCGCCCAGGTCGGGGCCGAGGATCTCCAGCAGACCGCGCTCCAGGGCGGTGTGCACGTCCTCGTCGGCGATCGTGGCGACCAGGTCACCGGACTCGACGTTCTTCTCCAACGTGTCGAGCCCGGCAAGCATGCGGGTCAGCTCGTCGTCGGAGAGCAGCCCGGCCTTGTGCAGCACCCGGGCGTGCGCGCGCGAACCGGCGATGTCGTAGGGGGCCAGGCGCCAGTCGAAGTGGACGCTGGCGGAGAGCAGGGCGAGGGCCTCGGAGGGACCGCCGGAGAAGCGGCCGCCCCACAGGCTGACCCGGTCTTGGCTGTTGCTCATGCGTTGTCCCGCCTGGCTGCGATCTTGGTGGAGAGACCGAAGAGCTCGATGAAGCCCTTGGCTTGCGACTGGTCGAACGTGTCGCCGGTGTCGTAGGTGGCGAGGTCGAAATCGTAGAGCGACTGTTCGCTGCGCCGACCGGTCACCACGGCCCGACCGCCGTGCAACGTCATCCGAATGTCGCCGGACACGTGTTCGTTGGCCTCGGCGACGAAGCCGTCCAAGGCCCGCTTGAGCGGCGAGAACCACAGGCCGTCGTAGACCAGTTCGGCCCAGCGCTGCTCTACGGTGCGCTTGTAGCGGGCCAGTTCGCGTTCGACGGTGACGTTTTCCAGCTCCTGGTGCGCGGTGATCAGTGCGATCGCGCCCGGGGCCTCGTAGACCTCGCGGCTCTTGATCCCCACGAGCCGGTCCTCGACCATGTCGATCCGACCGACGCCCTGGGCGCCGGCGCGCCGGTTGAGTTGCTCGATCGCCTGGAGCACCGAGACCGGCCGGCCGTCGATGGCGACCGGCGCGCCGCGCTCGAAGGTGATCAGGACCTCGTCGGCCTCGCGCGGGGTGGCCGGGTCTTGCGTGTACTCGTACACGTCCTCGATCGGCGCGTTCCAGATGTCCTCCAGGAAGCCGGTCTCCACGGCCCGCCCGAAGACGTTCTGGTCGATCGAGTAGGGCGACTTCCTGGTGGTCGCGATCGGCAGGTTCCTCGCCTCGGCGAACGCGATCGCCTTGTCGCGGGTCATCGCGTAGTCACGGACCGGGGCGATGCACGTGAGCTCGGGTGCGAGCGAGGAGATGCCGACCTCGAAGCGGACCTGGTCGTTGCCCTTGCCGGTGCAGCCGTGCGCGACCGTGCCGGCGCCGTGTTTCTCGGCGGCGGCGACCAGGTGCTTGACGATGACCGGACGAGAGAGCGAGGAGACCAGCGGGTAGCGGTCCATGTAGAGGGCGTTCGCCTGGATCGCCGGCAGGCAGTATTCGTTCGCGAACTCGTCGCGAGCGTCCGCGACCTCGGCCTCGACCGCGCCGCACGCGAGCGCGCGCTTGCGGATGATGTCGAGGTCCTCGCCGTCTTGGCCGACGTCGACGGCCACCGCGATGACCTCGGCGCCGGTCTCCTCGGCGATCCATTGAATACAGACGGAGGTGTCCAACCCCCCGCTGTAGGCGAGTACTACGCGCTCGGTCACGAGCGTTCTCCTTCGGTGTGTGTGGGCCGGCGGATGGGGTGCCGGGTTCGCCGGAGCCGAGCACTCCGACGGTGGCGCAAAGTGTGTCGGCCCGACCCGTGCCCGAGCACGGATGCCGGACATACCGGGGCGCCGGAGTTCCGGGCCGCCTGCGTGCCTGGGCGCCGCGATGCCTACGTGCGGTTCTCCGCGAGGGCCAACAGGTGGGCGGCCAGCGCCGCGCCTCCCTCGGGATCTCGCGAGACCATCAGGATGGTGTCGTCACCGGCGATGGTGCCCAGGATCAACCGCGACTCGGCGTGGTCCATCGCCGACGCCAGGAACTGGGCCGCCCCGGGCGGTGTGCGCACCACCACGAGGTTGCCCGACGCCTCGGCGGAGACCAGCAGTTCCCCGGCCAGTCGCGACAGCCGTCCCTCGACCGCGGAATCCTCGAGCGGCGCCCGGGGGGTGCGGTCGCCGCCCTCTGCCGGAACGGCGTAGATCAGCGATCCCTCACCGTCGCGGATCTTCACCGCGCCGAGTTCGTCGAGGTCGCGCGACAGCGTGGCCTGAGTGACGGCGAGGCCGTCCTCGGCGAGCAGCCTGGCGAGTTGATTCTGCGACCTGACCCGGTGCCGGGTCAGGATGTCGACGATCCGCCGGTGTCGGGCTATCCGGGTGCTGGGCACCGCGTACACGCCCTCGACCGGGGTCGCTTCGCTGTTTCGCTCGCTGCTCATGGACGGCCTCGCCTAGCGTCGGCGTCGTCGGGTGTGGGTCACGGTGTTCCTCCGGCGGGGGCGGCTGCGAGGCCGGCGTCCAGGATTGCGGGCAGGGCCCCGAGCAGCGCGTCCACGTCCGTTTCGTCGACGACGAGCGGCGGGGCGAGCCTGACCCGGGTGGGCACGGCGGCGTTGACGAGGAAGCCCGCGTCCTGCGCCGCCTTCTGCACGGCCGTTGCCACCGGTGCGGTGAGCACGATACCGATCAACAGGCCCGTTCCGCTTACCTGGCCGACCAGCGGATGGGCGATTTTTTCGATGCCCACTCGAAGCACCTCGCCCAGGCGCGCCGAGCGCTCGCACAACCGTTCGTTCTCGATCGTGTCCAAGACCGCGAGCGCCGCCGCGCAGCACACCGGGTTGCCGCCGAACGTGGTGCCGTGCTGGCCGGGTTCGAACAGCTCGGCCGCCGCGCCGAACGCCACGCAGGCGCCGATCGGCAGCCCGCCCCCGAGGCCCTTGGCGAGCGTGACGACGTCGGGCTCCACGCCCAACGGCTGGTGTGCGAACCACGCTCCGGTGCGCGCTATGCCGGTCTGGATCTCGTCCAGGATCAGCAGTGCCCCGTGCTCGGCGGTGATCGCGCGCGCCGCGGCGAGGTAGCCGGTGGGCGGCTCGACCACGCCGTTCTCGCCCTGGATGGGTTCCAGGACGACCGCGGCCGTCTGCGGGCCGACCATCGCCCGCAGTGCCTCGACGTCGCCGAACGGCACGAAGTCGACGCCGGGGACCAGCGGTTCGAACGGTGCGCGCTTGGCGGGCTGCCCGGTGAGCGAGAGCGCGCCCATCGTGCGGCCGTGGAAGCCGCCCTCGGCGGCGATGATCTGCGGCCGACCGGTGCGCCGGGCGATCTTGAACGCGGCCTCGTTCGCCTCGGCGCCCGAGTTGCCGAAGTAGACCCGCCCTTGGCGCCCGAACAGGCCCAGCAGGCGCTCCGCGAGCGCGACCGGCGGCTCGGCGATGTAGAGGTTGGACACATGCCCCAGCCGGGCCAACTGCGCGGTGACCGCGGCGGCGATCGCCGGGTGCGCGTGGCCGAGCGAGTTGACCGCGATCCCACCGAGGAAGTCGACGTAGGTGTTGCCGTCGGTGTCCACCACCTTGGCGCCGCTGCCACTGGCCAGTTCGACACGCGGGGTGCCGTAGTTGTTCATCAGCGCGTGGTTCCACCGCTGTGTCAGCTCGCCGGTCACGACTGGCTCCCCTTCTTGTCCCGAGCGGGGACGACCATGGTCCCGATTCCCTCGTCGGTGAACACTTCCAACAACAGCGAGTGCGCGACCCGCCCGTCGAGCACGTGCGCGGCGGGCACGCCCGCCCGCACGGCCCGCAGACACGCCTCCATCTTGGGGAGCATGCCCGTGGACAGCTTCGGCATGAGCGCTTCGAGCTCGTCGGCGTCCAGGCTCGATATCACCTCGTCGCTGGTGGGCCAGTCGGCGTACAGGCCCTCGACGTCGGTGAGCACGACGAGCTTCTCCGCACCGAGCGCGACCGCGAGCGCGGACGCGGCGGTGTCGGCGTTGACGTTGTAGACGTGGCCGTCGGCGCCGCGGGCGATCGAGGAGATCACCGGTATCCGGTTGTCGTGCAGCAACGCCTTGATCGCGCCCGGGTCGACCTCGACGATGTCACCGACGAGGCCGATGTCGACCGGCTCGCCGTCGACGATCGCGTGTCGCTTCTCGGCGGTCATGGTGTGCGCGTCCTCGCCGGTCATCCCGACCGCGAACGGCCCGTGCCGGTTGATCAGGCCGACGATCTCGCGCTGCACCTGGCCCGCGAGGACCATCCGCACCACATCCATCGCCTCGGGCGTGGTGACCCGCAGGCCGCCCGCGAACGAGGACTCGATGCCGAGCCGATCCAGCTGGGCGCTGATCTGCGGGCCGCCGCCGTGCACGATCACCGGGCGCAGCCCGGCGAAACGCAGGAACACCAGGTCCTGCGCGAACGCCTGCTTGAGCGCGTCGTCGACCATGGCGTTGCCGCCGAACTTGATCACCACGGTCTTGCCGTAGAACCGCTCCAGCCACGGCAGCGCCTCGATCAGCGTGTGCGCCTTCGACAGTGCCGCGTTGTTTCGTGCCTGTGCACCGGCCGGTTCGGTCCGCATCCCGCTCCCCCTCGCCCCTTGGCTGTCCGTGCCGATCATGACGAATACGCCGAGTTCTCGTGCACGTAGTCGGCGGTGAGGTCGTTGGTCCACACGGTCACGGCGGCGTCGCCCGCGTTGAGATTCGCCACGATGTGCGTCTCACGCGGGGTCATGTCGACCAATTCGCGGTCCTCGCCCACGAAGCCGTTGCGGCACACCCACACCCCGTTGAACGCGACGTCGAGCCGGTCGGGGTCGAATGCGGCGGTGGTGGTGCCGATCGCCGAGAGCACCCGGCCCCAGTTGGCGTCCTCGCCGTGCACCGCGCACTTGAACAGGTTGTTGCGGGCGATACTGCGGGCGACCTCCAGGGCGTCGGCCTCGGTGGCCGCTCCCGCGACGTCGATGCGGATGTCCTTGCTCGCGCCCTCGGCGTCGCCGATCAACTGCCGGGCCAGGTCGCCGCTCACCGCGCGCACGGCCTCGGCGAACGCCTCGAGGTCGGGCTCGACACCGGAGGCCCCCGACGCCATGAGCAGCACCGTGTCGTTGGTGGACATGCAGCCGTCGGAGTCGATCCGGTCGAACGTGGTGTGCGTGGCGCCGCGCAGGACCGCGTCCAGCGTCGCGGCGTCGACGGCGGCGTCGGTGGTGAGCACGACGAGCATCGTGGCCAGGCCCGGCGCGAGCATGCCCGCGCCCTTGGCCATGCCGCCGACCGTCCACCCCGCGGGGTCGACGACCGCGGCCTGCTTGTGCACGCTGTCGGTGGTCTTGATCGCGATCGCCGCGTCCTCGCCACCTTCCGTGCCGAGCGCGGCGGCGGCTTTGGCGACGCCCGGAAGCAGCTTGTCCATCGGCAGTTGCAGACCGATCAGGCCGGTGGAGGCCACCACGATCTCACCCGCGTTCAACCCGAGCAGCTCGGCGACCTTCTCCGCCGTCGCGTGCGTGTTGCGAAAGCCCTCGGCCCCGGTGCACGCGTTGGCGCCACCGGAGTTGAGCACCACCGCCTGCACCTGACCGGCCTTGACCACCTGCTCGGACCACACCACGGGCGCGGCCTTGACGCGGTTGGACGTGAACACGGCCGCGCCGGCGATCGAGGGGCCGTCGTTGACGACGAGCGCGACGTCGGGCAGGCCCGTGCTCTTGAGTCCTGCGGCCACGCCGGAAGCCCGAAAGCCCTTTGCTGCGGTGACGCTCACGGCGCTACCCCCGTCTTGCTCAGTCCCAGGCCCTCGGGCAGACCGAGGGCGATGTTGGTGCTTTGGATCGCGCCGCCGGCGGTGCCTTTGGCGAGGTTGTCGATCGCGCCGACCACGACCACCCGGCCGGCCCGCTCGTCGACGGTGACCTGGATCACGGCGGTGTTGGCGCCGTAGACCATCGCGGTCGCGGGCCACTGGCCCTGGGCCAACACGTGCACGAAGTCCTCACCGGCGTAGGCCGCGACGTAGGCCGCTCGCACCGCCTCGGCGTCGACGCCCGGCTTCAGTTTGGCGGTGCACGTCGCCAGGATGCCGCGCGACATGGGCACCAGGGTCGGGGTGAATGACACCGTGACGTGCTCGTCGGTGACCGCCCGCAGACCCTGGAGGATCTCGGGGGTGTGTCGGTGGACCCCGCCTACGCCGTAGGCGCTCGCCGAGCCCATCACCTCGCTGCCGAGCAGGTGCGTCTTGGGCGCCTTGCCGGCCCCCGACGTGCCCGACGCGGCCACCACGACCCAGTCGGGCTCGACCAGGCCGGCCGCGAGCGCGGGCACCGTGCACAGCAGCGACACCGTCGGGTAGCAGCCGGGCACCGCGATCCGCCTGGTCTCGCGCAGCGCGTCGCGCCCACCCGGAAGCTCGGGCAGTCCGTACGGCCATGTCCCGGCATGGGAGGATCCGTAGAACTCCTCCCAATCCGCCGGGTCGCTCAGGCGATAGTCGGCGCCGCAGTCCACCACGAGCACGTCGTCGCCCAGTTGCGCCGCGAGCGCGCCGGACTGTCCGTGCGGGAGAGCCAGGAACACGACGTCGTGACCGGAGAGGTTCTCGACGGTGGTCTCCGCGAGCACGCGCTCGGCCAGCGGCAACAGGTGCGGCTGCAGCTCGCCCAGGCGTCGGCCCGCGTTGGACCCCGCCGTGAGCGTGCCGATCTCGATCTCCGGGTGCGCGAGCAGCAGGCGCAGGATTTCCCCGCCCGCATATCCGCTCGCCCCGGCCAGTGCCGCCTTGGCCCCCATTACCGCCTCCTCGTGAGGAGCATGACTATACGGATCACCGGAATTCTATGCAAGTACGTTGCGTGACGCCTGCACCAAGGCAAGCCTGCCCTCCCCTGATCCGCCCCCATAGGGCGCGTACCCGGTGCGTTAGGATCGGCCCACTTCGGATACGCGCCCCCCAGGGGGCAGCCGACAGCCGGCGGGACGGCACGGCGACGCAGCAGCCGGCGGGCGCGCCCGCCCAGGAAACGAACGAGACGACGTGACCCCTCCCCCCGGCACCTCCGGGCCCGCCGGCGCCGCACGCGCCACAGGCACGGACCCAGAGTCCCCGAGCGACGAGACACCCTCGCCGCCGGACCAGGACACGACGGCACCACCCACCGACGGCGCATCCGACGACAGCTCCCCCGGCGACCGCGTCACCGGCGCCGGCCTCTTCCTCGGCGGCTTCCTCGTCCGAAGCGGCCGCACCAAGACGCCGGCGGCCGACCGCACCCGCATCGCGTGGCCCGACCTGATCACCCTCGGGCTGCCCACCCTGATCTTCGCGATCATGGGCTGGCACCAGCGCTGGATCACCGACGACGGCCTGATCTTCACCCGCGCGGTCCGCCAGATCCTCGCCGGCCACGGCCCCGTGTACAGCGTCGGCGAACGCGTCGAAACCTCCACCAGCACCCTGTGGCAGTGGTTGCTCTCGCTCCTGGGCGCGATCACCCCGTTCGACTACGCGCCCACCGCCGTCTACACCGGCCTGATCCTGGCGATCGCCGGCCTGTGGCTCTCCCTCGACGGCACCCGCCGGATGTTTCGGGGCATGGCCGTCACCCGCCTGCTCCTGCCCGCCGGCGCCCTGGTCTTCGTCGCCATCCCGTCGGTGTGGGACTTCGCCACCGCCGGCATGGAAACCGGCCTGATCATGTTCTGGATCGGGCTGTCCTGGTGGCTGCTCGTCGGAACCTGGCTGCGCCCGGTCGGCGAGCACTCGATGCGCCGCACCCTCGCGCTGAGCCTCTGGTTCGGCCTGGGCCCCCTGGTCCGCCCCGACCTGGGCCTGACCATGGTCGTCCTGCTCGTCGCCCAGTTCGTGCTGATCAAGGCCCGTTGGCCGCAGGCCCTGGCGATGCTGGTCTGCGCCGGCTTCCTGCCCGCCGCGTACGAGATCTTCCGGATGGGCTACTACGGCCTGATCTTCCCCATGCCCGCCCTCACCAAGGAGGCGTCGGGCTCGCTGTGGGGACGCGGTTGGGACTACCTGACCGACTACGTCAAGCCGTACTACCTGTGGATCCCGCTGATCCTGATGCTCGTGGTCGTCGGCCTCGCCCTGGCGCGGCGTCGACCCGCCGACCGCCGCACGTGGGTCCTCGTGGCGACCCCGTTGGCCGCGGCCCTGGTGCAAACCGTGTACGTGCTCAAGGTCGGCGGCGACTTCATGCACGG
>NZ_WWJX01000646.1 GCF_009865215.1 Streptomyces sp. SID3343
CGGTCGAGCGCCGCCCCCGTCGCGGCCGGCCCCCGACGCCACCGGCGAACGACCGGCCGACGCAGCCGCCGCGAGCAACAACACACACAACAGGGCCGGCCCGCGCCCCGGAATCGATGCGTTCATGTGGCCACCCTCGGCGACCGGATCGCCCGCGCGGCGCACCCGACCCGAACCTGTGGACAGATCCCGCCACATCGGCCGCGGAACCCGTGTGTGTGGACAGTGGTTTGACACTCGGTCAGGACCTGTGCACAGCCCGACAAGGCCGGAAAATCACCGATAAACGAGTGGCCGGAAGGCGAGTCGCTCGCCCCCGCGCGGTTCCCGTACACTTCCCGGAGCGGCCCGGCTTTCCGGGCCGACTTCGCACGCCCACCTTCGAGCCACCGGCGTTCCCTGCGGGACGCTACGGACGGGACTCGACGGGGACGCCTCTCGGTCCGGGATCCGCAAAGACCTCGGCATGGTGTCGCGGGCGTCAGGCGTGACGACGACCTGTCGTCACGGAACAACCGAGAGTCCCGGGCACGACCGCCGGGACGCGAAACCAAGGAGCGTACGGCCATGGCCGTCGTCACGATGCGGGAGCTGCTGGAAAGCGGCGTCCACTTCGGTCACCAGACCCGCCGTTGGAACCCGAAGATGAAGCGCTTCATCTTCACGGAGCGCAACGGCATCTACATCATCGACCTGCTCCAGTCGCTGTCGTACATCGACCGCGCCTACGAGTTCGTCAAGGAGACCGTCGCCCACGGTGGCACGATCCTCTTCGTCGGCACCAAGAAGCAGGCGCAGGAAGCGATCGCCGAGCAGGCGACGCGCGTGGGCATGCCCTACGTCAACCAGCGCTGGCTCGGCGGCATGCTGACCAACTTCTCGACGGTCTACAAGCGCCTTCAGCGCCTCAAGGAGCTCGAGCAGCTCGACTTCGACGACGTGGCCGGCTCGGGCATGACGAAGAAGGAACTGCTCGTCCTCAAGCGCGAGAAGGACAAGCTGGCGAAGACCCTCGGCGGTATCCGCGACATGCAACGCGTGCCTTCGGCCGTGTGGATCGTGGACACCAAGAAGGAGCACATCGGCGTCGGCGAGGCCCGGAAGCTGCACATCCCGGTCGTCGCGATCCTCGACACCAACTGTGACCCCGACGAGGTCGACTACAAGATCCCGGGCAACGACGACGCGATCCGCTCGGTCACGCTGCTCACCCGCGTGATCGCCGACGCCGTCGCCGACGGTCTCATGTCGCGCTCCGGTGGCGCGCCCGACAAGGCCCCCACCGCCAGTGAGCCCCTCGCCGACTGGGAGCGCGAGCTCCTGGAGGCCGGCAAGAAGGACGAGGCCGCCGCGGCTGCCGACGCCCCCGCCGCCGAGGCCGCCGAGCCGACCGTCGAGTCCGGCCCGGTCACCGAGGCCGACGTGCAGGCCGAGGCCACCGAGGCTGCCGCTCCGGCCGCCGAAGAGGCTGCTGCCCCCGCCGCCGAAGAGGCCGCCGCCGAGGCGCCCGCCGCCGAGGCCGACCCGCAGGTCTGACCCCAAGCGAGGGGTACGACGGCCACGCCGACGTACCCCTCGCCCTGTGCCCGGACCCGATCACGGTGCGTACACATCCCGTACGTCCCCGTATGTGTCGATACGGCCACCGCCTTTTGACCTTCGGCGAGTGGGCACCACCCACCCGCAGTGGCTCGGGCAACCGGGCCGACAACGCCAGAGACGAGAGAATCAGGACATGGCGAACTTCTCCGCCGCGGACGTGAAGAAGCTCCGTGAGCTCACCGCCGCAGGCATGATGGACTGCAAGAAGGCCCTCGAAGAGGCCGAAGGTGACGTCGACAAGGCTGTCGAGATCCTTCGCGTCAAGGGCCAGAAGGGCGTCACCAAGCGCGAGGGCCGCTCGGCCTCCAACGGCGCGGTCGTCGCGGTGCTCGACGGCAACGCGTCGGGTGTGCTGCTCGAACTCAAGTGCGAGACCGACTTCGTCGCCAAGAGCGACAAGTTCATCGCCGCCGCCAACGCCCTCGCCGAGCACGTCGCCAAGACGTCGCCCGCCGACGTCGCCGCGCTGCTCGCGAGCGAGATCGAGGCCGGCAAGACCGTCCAGCAGTACGTGGACGACGCCAACGTCACGCTCGGCGAGAAGATCGTGCTCGACCGCTTCGCGCAGTACGCCGACGGCTTCGTCGCCACGTACCTGCACAAGACCAGCCCCGACCTGCCCGCGCAGATCGGTGTCCTGATCGAGCTCGACGCCGCCAACGCCGAGGTCGCCAAGGACGTCGCGCAGCACATCGCCGCGTTCTCGCCGACGGTGCTGACCCGCGAGGAGATCCCGGCCGAGACGGTCGAGAACGAGCGTCGCGTGGCCGAGGCCACCGCGCGCGAGGAGGGCAAGCCCGAGGGCGCGCTCCCCAAGATCGTCGAAGGCCGCGTGACGGGCTACTACAAGGAGAACGTGCTGCTCGACCAGCCGTTCGCCAAGGACAGCAAGAAGTCGGTGAGCAAGGTTCTCGACGAGGCCGGCGTCAAGGTCAAGCGCTTCGCGCGCTTCCGCGTGGGTGTCTGAGCAGTACCGCGCGACACCTGCCCCACCACGGGGCATGCAGTAGGCAAAGGGTAGTGAATGTGAGTATGGCGAGGAGGCCGCAAGGCGTGGAGGGAACCGTGCAGGAAACCGAAACGAAAGCGGCCTCCTCGTCGTCCGCCGAGGGCGACGAGCCGAACCCGTATGCCCGCCGAGTGTTGCTCAAACTCTCCGGCGAGGCTTTCGCGGGCGGCGGGGCCCTGGGTGTGGACCCCGACACCGTGCAGACCATCGCGTTGCAGATCGCCGATGTCGTCCGCCGCGGTACCGAGGTCGCCATCGTGATAGGCGGTGGCAACTTCTTCCGGGGCGCCGAGTTGCAGATTCGCGGCATGGACCGCGCGCGCTCGGACTACATGGGCATGCTCGGAACCGTGATGAACTGCCTCGCGCTCCAGGACTTCCTGGAGAAGCAGGGCATCGACACGCGCGTGCAGACCGCCATCACGATGGGCCAGGTCGCCGAGCCGTACATCCCGCGCCGGGCCGTGCGACACCTGGAAAAGGGTCGCGTGGTCATCTTCGGCGCGGGCATGGGCATGCCCTACTTCTCGACCGACACCACGGCCGCCCAGCGAGCGCTCGAGATCGACGCGGTCGCGCTGCTGATGGCCAAGGGCGTCGACGGCGTGTACGACTGCGACCCGAAGACCAACCCGGACGCGGTCATGTTCGATCGTCTCGATCACGCCGAGGTGCTCGCCCGCGGGCTCAAGGTGGCGGACGCCACCGCGATCAGCCTGTGCATGGACAACGAACTGCCGATCGTCGTCTTCAACCTGCTCGTCGAGGGCAACATCGCCCGCGCCGTGCGGGGTGAGAAGATCGGCACCCTGGTCAGCCGTACCGACGGCTGATCGACGGCGACAGGACCGGGACAGGAGCCGAGATGATCGACGAGATTCTCCTCGAAGCCGAGGAAAAGATGGAGAAGGCCGTCACGGTCGCCAAGGACGACTTCGCGGCGATCCGCACGGGGCGGGCCACGCCCGCGATGTTCAACAAGATCCTGGTGGACTACTACGGCTCGCCGACCCCGGTGAACCAGCTCGCGTCCTTCACCACGCCCGAACCGCGCATGGTCATCGTCACCCCCTTCGACCGCGGCTCGACGCCCGCGATCGTCAAGGCGATCCGTGACTCGGACCTGGGCGTCAACCCGACCGACGACGGCAAGCTCATCCGTGTCGTGTTCCCGCAGCTGACCGAGGAACGCCGCAGGGAGTTCATCAAGCTCGCGCGGGCCAAGGGCGAGGACGCGAAGATCTCGCTCCGGGCGATCCGTCGCAAGGCGAAGGAAACGCTCGACAAGATGGTCAAGGACGGCGAGAGCGGCGAGGACGACGTGCGTCGCGCCGAGAAGGAACTCGACGACACGACCCACAAGTACGTCGCGCAGATCGACGAGTTGCTCAAGCACAAGGAAGCCGAGCTGCTCGAAGTCTGATGAACGATTCGACCTGGGGCGGCACGCCGCCAGCCGATTCGCCGGCCGAACCCTCGGCCGACCCGCAGTCCGGCCACGACCCGTACGGAGCGTACGGCGCGTGGCCGGAGCAGGCCGCCGGTGTCGTGGCGACGCCCTACGCCTCGAACGGGCAGGGCGCCGAGGGCTACCCCGTCCACGCGCAAGGCACCCACGGCTCGGACGGTCACGGCCGCCCCGAGTCCTACGGCGACGACGGCGCCACCCGTGCGCAGCAGCACCGGCCCGCGGCCGTCGGGGTACAGACACAGGATGACCACACGCAGGTGCTGTCACCGATCGCGGGCCACGACCTGCGGGACGAACCGGAGCCGTCGCCGGATCCGCTGTTTCGCCAGGAGCCCGCGCGGGCGGACGTCGCGCGTTCGGGCACCGGGCACAAGGGGCTTGCGGTGACCGACGAACCTCCGGCCAAGCGTGTCGGCAAGGCCGGGCGCAACCTCCCTCAGGCGATCGCGGTAGGGGCCGGCCTCGGGGCTGTCATCGTCGCTTCGCTCCTGACTCTTCCGGTGCTGTTCGTCGGCGTCGTGCTGATCGCGGTACTGGTGGGCCTGTGGGAACTGACCGGCGCGTTCGGCAAGGCCGAGGCCGTCGCCGACGCGTCGGGGCGCACCCCGCAGGGCGCGACCGTCGGCCGCGGCATCCGCCTGCCGTTCGTACCGCTCGCGGTGGGCTCGGTGGCGATGCTCGTCGCCGGCTACGCGCGTGGTGCGGAAGGCCTCGCCATCGCCACTGCGCTGACCGCCGTCGCGGTCATGGTCTGGCGGATGACCGAGGGACAGGAGGACTTCCTGCGGGACATGACCGCAGGCGTCTTCACCGTCTTCTACCTGCCGTTCCTGGCCGGTTTCGCGGTGCTCATGCTCGCGGACGACCAAGGCGCGCAGCGCGTGCTGACCTTCATCATCCTGGTGGTGTGCGCCGACACCGGCGCGTACGCCGCCGGAGTCACCTCCGGCGGCCCGCACAAGATGGCCCCCACGATCAGCCCCGGCAAGAGCTGGGAGGGCTTCGCGGGCGGGGTGGTCACCTCCGCGGTGGCCGGCGCCCTGTGCGTGATGCTCATGCTCGACGGCGCGTGGTGGCAGGGCGCCGTGGTCGGCGTCGCGGCCGCCGCGGTGTCCGCGCTCGGCGACCTCGCCGAGTCGATGATCAAGCGGGACCTGAAGGTCAAGGACATGGGCAGCCTGCTGCCCGGTCACGGCGGCGTGATGGACCGCCTCGACTCCCTCCTGGCCGCGGCCCCCGTGGTGTGGCTGCTGCTCGCCGCTTTCGTCTGACGCGACGGACGACGCACGACGCACGACGCACGACCGACGGTCCAGAACCGAGAACCGAGAACCGGTCCCACCCGTCACCAGCCCGACCCGGACAGGCCGCGTGTGTGCGCAAACGGGGCCGAAACCGGCCCCGCCCTGCTCTCTCTCACAAAGATCGAGCCACCTGCGACACTGGACGAGCCATGCCCAAACCAGGAGAACTCACCTTCACCGCGCCGCCGCGTCGTTCGAAGCCGCCGCGCCACCTTGCCGACCTGACCTCCGCCGAGCGCCGCGAAGCCGTCGCCGAGCTGGGGGAGAAGCCGTTTCGCGCGGCCCAGCTGTCCAAGCACTACTTCGGTCACCTCTCGGACGACCCCGCGCAGTGGACCGACATGCCCGCCGCGTCGCGGGCCAAGCTCGCCGAGGCGCTGCTGCCGACGATGATGACGTCCGTGCGCGACATCTCGTGCGACGACGGCGCTACCCGCAAGTCACTGTGGAAGCTGTTCGACGGCACGCTCGTCGAGGCCGTCCTCATGCGCTACCCGGACCGGGTCACGATCTGTGTGTCCTCGCAGGCCGGCTGCGGGATGAACTGCCCGTTCTGCGCCACCGGCCAGGCGGGCCTGACCCGCAACCTGTCCACCGGCGAGATCGTCGAGCAGGTGCTCGCCGGCGCCCGCGCGCTCGCCCGGGGCGAGGTCCCCGGCGGACCCGGCCGAGTCAGCAACATCGTCTTCATGGGGATGGGCGAACCGCTCGCCAACTACAAGGCGGTCGTCGGCGCGGTGCGCCGGTTCACCGACCCCACCCCCGACGGCCTCGGTATCTCCGCGCGCTCGGTGACGATGTCGACGGTCGGCCTGGTGCCGGCGATGTACAAGCTCGCCGAGGAGCGCGTCCCGGTCACGCTCGCCCTGTCGTTGCACGCGCCCGACGACGACCTGCGCAACACGCTCGTGCCGGTGAACACCCGGTGGGACGTGCGCGAGGTGCTCGACGCGGCGTGGCACTACGAAGGGGTCACCGGGCGCCGGGTCTCGATCGAGTACGCGCTGATCAAGGACATCAACGACCACGGGTGGCGGGCCGACCTGCTCGGCCGCCGGCTGAAGAACCACAACGCGCACGTCAACCTGATCCCGCTGAACCCGACCCCGGGCTCCAAGTGGACCGCGTCCACGGCCGAGCGGCAGGAGGAGTTCGTCCGCCTGTTGACCAAGCACGGCGTGCCGGTCACGGTCCGAGACACCCGCGGTCGTGACATCGACGGCGCGTGCGGGCAGCTCGCCGCCGCCGAGGTGTAGGGCGTCGACAGCCCGATCCGGTCAAGATACTCGCTGATATAGAACGGGTAACGGAATCCTTATCGGATCCTTAGGCGCCTGGGGGCAGACTGATCTCAGTGCCAAGCCGCCGGATCCTTTGATCCCCCCGTTCGAATGAGCCGGCGGCGGCACGCCCAAGCCGCCGGTCGAAGGGACACGATCCGGCGCGCGGCTCGGGGTCGCGTGGCCCCCGAGACGATGAGCACTTCGAGCCCGCCGCGGAAGGGGACGCCGCGCCGGGCTCGGAGTGTTCTCCCATGTACGGGGGCTTTTTCGCAGGCCAGAGGCTATCGGTGGAGATTCCCGAGGCCCAGGCCCGGTGGAGGCCGGTGTGGATCTCCACATCCGCCGGACATCCGCGGCCCGGCACCAAGGCCGACCCGCCCCGCTTCGTGACTCAGAGCCGGCGCCGCCGTTGTGCGCCGCCGTCACGCACCACCACCCAGCCCGCCGTGATCAGGGCCGCCGTGAGGAGCGTCACGGCCCAGGCCGTGCCCAGGTCCGCCGCCCGTGTCGACACCGTCGGGAACGGGCTGCCCGCCCGGGACAACCACGCCGCCGGCGCGCCGATCGCCAGACCGGTCGCCACGCACACCGTCACCGGCAACACGAGGGAGACCAGCGCCGCGCGGCGATCCACCGGCGCGGTCGCACCGAGCGAATGCAACGTGCGCGAGGTCTCGCGCCGGGCCGAACCGTGTTCGACGGTCACCACGAGCAGGATCGCCACCGCCGACACCGAAGCCGCCGCGACCAGCACGAGCAGCGGCGCGTCCGACATCCGGATCCGGGCCCGCTCGCCCGCGAGGCGGCTCGTCGTCACCACCGCCACCGCGATCGTGGCCAGGCCCAGCGGTCCGCCCATCCCGCCCGCGCTCGACTCGATCCGGCGGGCCGCGCACAGCGACCACGCCTTGTCCGCGCGAGCCGCCCAGCCGGTACCGGCCCACCCCACCAGCCACGGCACGGTCAGCGCCGCGCCCAGGAGCAGGGCCGCGTAGCCGGTCGCGGCCGCCGGGCGGGCGGCCCCGGCCCACTCCGTGGGGCGGCCGAGGTCGGTGACCAGATACTGCGCGAGCAGCCCGGCGAGTACGAGCAACGGCCCGACGTAGGGCGGAATCCTGGACGGCGCCCGCGTCGGCGGCATCCGCACGGCGTAGCCCGCGGCCGCCGCGGCGGTGAGCGGGACCAGC
>NZ_WWJX01000647.1 GCF_009865215.1 Streptomyces sp. SID3343
AACGGGTGGTGCGGGTGGGAACACATCCCAACCCAGCCAAAGGCGAAACCGCAGCCGCGAATCAGACGTAACGGGTGGTGCGGGTGGGAACACATGCCAACCCCGCCAAAGGCGAAACCGCAGCCGCGAATCAGACGTAACGGGTGGTGCGGGTGGGAACACATCCCAAGCCCGCCAAAGGCGAAACCGCAGCCCCAGGGCTAGTGATAACGGTTCTGCGCCTGCTCCAACCCCTCGCGCACCAGTGCCTCACACGCGTCGGCCGCCCGGTCCACCTCGAAGGCCAGTTCCTTGCGCTCGGTCGAGGAGAAGTCCCGCAGCACGAACGCCGCGACGTCCATCCGCCCCGGCGGGCGCCCGATGCCGAATCGGACCCGCAGGTAGTCGGGTCCGAGCGACTTGGTCATCGACTTCAGCCCGTTGTGCCCGTTGTCGCCGCCACCACGCTTGAGGCGCAGCACGCCGAAGTCGACGTCCAGTTCGTCGTGGACCGCGATGATGTTCGAGGTCGGGATCTTGTAGAAGTCGCGCAGCGCCGTGACCGGACCGCCCGACAGGTTCATGAACGACTGCGGCTTCGCCAACACCAACCGGTGTGGGCCCAGTCGGCCCTCCACGACCTGCGAGCGCGTCTTGTGCGCCTTGAACCTCGCGCGCATCCGCTCGGCGAGAAGGTCGGCGACCATGAAACCCACGTTGTGGCGATTCCCGGCGTACTCGGGTCCGGGATTGCCGAGGCCCACGACCAGCCAGGGACTCGTGTCCGTGGCTGCGTGGGCCTGCGACTCACTCATGATGCTGTTGTCCCCGCGTTCGCCCTACTACGACAAACCGTCTGCGACAGACCGGATCAGGCGTCGGCCGCGGCTTCCTCGGCGGTCGGCTCCGGAGCGGACGGCGTGAGGATGTGCAGGATGACGGCGTCGGGGTCGCCCGCGAGGACGGTACCGGTGGGAAGCTTGATGTCCTTGGCGTGGACCGAGTGACCCGGCTGCAGGCCGGTGACGTCGATCTCGATCTTCTCGGGAAGCGCGGTCGCCTCGGCCTCGACGGGGAGCGCCGTGACGACGGTCTCCAGGAGACCACCGGGGGCGATCTCGCCGACCGTGGTGACCGGGACCTCGACCGTGACCGTCTCGCCCTTTTGGACGATCAGGAGGTCGATGTGCTCCAGGTGACGCTTGATCGGGTGGCGCTGGACGTCCTTGGGCAGGGCGAGCTGCGCCTTGCCGTCGATGTCCAGCGAGAACAGGACGTTGGGGGTCTTGAGCGCGAGCATGAGCTCGTGGCCCGGAAGCGCAAGGTGAAGCGGAGCGGAGCCGTGACCGTAGAGGACGGCCGGCACCTTACCCGCGCGACGGGCGCGACGGGCGGCACCCTTGCCGAACTCGGAACGCGGCTCGGCGACGATACGGACCTCGGACACGACGGGTACTCCTCGAACGACGCGGTGGCGGATGGCGGGGCGGGGTCCCCGTGATGCGAACCGGCTCCAGAGAAACGATCGGCGAGCGATCGGCATCGGAGTCGGTACACAGGTGCCCGAGTGGCACCGGGTCCCCAGAAAGCCTTTGAGGAGCACACGACACACAACTACCGCGTCGATCACGGAGCAAGTAGCGCGCATCCCTCGCCGGGCAACCCCGTTAGCCTACCCGCTCTTCTCGGTCACCCCGAAATCGGGTCGGGCGCAACACCACTCCAAGGGGTGAAAACGCGCCCCCCATTCGACCCGAGGGACCGGGAACAACGGGCAGGTGCGCGTACGTCGCGCGGCCCAACGGCCGCGCGACGTACGTCGGTTACTGCTTTTCAGGCGCCGAGGCGACTGTTGTGGAGACTACGGCTCAGCCGTGGCCGTCGAAGAGGCCCGTTACGGAACCGTCCTCGAAGACCTCGCGGATCGCGCGACCGACCATCGGGGCGATCGACAGGATCGTCAGCTTGTCGAACTGACGCTCCTCCTCGATCGGGAGCGAGTTGGTGACGATGACCTCGCTGATGCGCGAGTTCTTCAGTCGATCCACGGCGGGCCCGGACAGGACCGCGTGGGTGGCGGCGACGATGACGTCCGCGGCACCGTTGTCGTAGAGCGCGTCGGCGGCGGCGCAGATGGTGCCACCGGTGTCGATCATGTCGTCGACGAGCACGCACGTGCGGCCCTTGACGTCACCGACGACCTCGTGGACGGTCACCTCGTTCGCGATGTTGGGGTCGCGACGCTTGTGGATGATCGCCAGCGGCGCACCGAGGCGGTCCGTCCACTGGTCGGCCACGCGCACCCGGCCGGCATCCGGGGACACGATCGTCAGCCGCTCGCGGTCGACCCGCTTGCCGACGTGGTCGGCGAGCAGCGGCAGCGCGAACAAGTGGTCCACGGGTCCGTCGAAGAAGCCCTGGATCTGCGACGTGTGCAGGTCCACGGCCATCAGTCGGTCGGCGCCCGCGGTCTTGAACAGGTCCGCCATCAGGCGGGCCGAGATCGGCTCGCGGCCGCGGTGCTTCTTGTCCTGCCGTGCGTAGCCGTAGAACGGCACGATCACGGTGATGCGCTTGGCGGAAGCCCGCTTGAGCGCGTCGATCATGATCAGCTGTTCCATGATCCACGTGTTGATCGGAGCCGTGTGGCTCTGGATCACGAACGCGTCGGAACCTCGTACGGACTCCTCGAACCGTACGTAGATCTCCCCGTTGGCGAACTCGAAGGCCTTGGTGGGAACGAGATCAGCACCAAGCTCCGAGGCCACCTCCTTCGCAAGTTCGGGGTGGGCCCTGCCCGTGAAGAGCATGAGCTTGCGCTCAGGCGTCACCTTTAGCCCGGTCACTGCACCGTCTCCTTGCCAATCGCCTCGGCAGAACCGTCGTTCGGCCCGGCCGTACTCCGCACGTCCTCCGCGCCACCCAGCGTGCGGGAGAGCGCGCGTTCGGCGGCTTCGGCCGAGGCCGAACCCGCGCGCTTGCGCGCAACCCATCCGTCGACGTTGTGCTGGCGCCCCCGCGCCACCGCCATCGCCCCCGGTGGGACATCCTCTGTGATCGCCGATCCGGCGGCCGTGTAGGCACCCGCGCCGATCTCGACGGGCGCGATCAGCATCGTGTCGCTGCCCACCCGCACGTGATCACCCACGACGGTGTGGTGCTTGTTCACGCCGTCGTAGTTCACGAAGATCGTGGCCGCGCCGATGTTGGCGCCCACCCCGATGGTCGCATCCCCGACGTAGGACAGATGAGGGACCTTCGACCCTTCGCCCACGACGGCGTTCTTCATCTCCACGAAACCGCCGGCCTTGGCGCCGCGCGCGAGGCGAGTGCCGGGACGCAGGTACGTGTAGGGGCCCACGGTGGCCTCGGGGCCGATCTCGGCGCCCTCGCTCGTGGTGTTGTACACGTGCGCACCCTCGCCGACGACGGTGTCGCGCAGCGTGCAGTTGGGGCCCACGATCGCCTCGGCGGCAATGCTCGTGGCGCCGTGCAGTTGGGTGTTGGGGTGCACGATCGCGTCCGGCTCGAACGTCACGTCCACGTCGATCCAGGTGGTGGCCGGGTCGATCACGGTGACGCCGGAGCGCATCGCGGCCTCGACGAGACGGTCGTTGAACACCCGGCGGGCCTCGGCCAGTTGGACCCGGTCGTTGACGCCCAGGATCTCCCGGTGGTCCACGGCCGCGGCCGCGCCGACCCGGTGCCCACCCTCGCGCAGCACGTGCAGGGTGTCGGTGAGGTACTCCTCGCCCTGGCTGTTGTGCGGGGTGATCTGGGTCAGCGCCTCGCGCAGCAGTTTGCCGTCGAACGCGTACACGCCGGAGTTGATCTCGGCGATCGCGCGCTGGGCGGCGGAGGCGTCCTTGTGCTCGACGATCGCGGTGACCGCGCCGCGCCCGTCGGGGGTGTTCTCGCGAACGATGCGACCGTAGCCGGCCGGGTCCGGCACGACCGCGGACAGCACGGTCACCGCGTTGCCCTCCCGGCTGTGCGTCTCGACGAGGGCGGCGAGGCTGTCGGCGGTCAGCAGCGGGGTGTCCCCGCACGTGACCAGCACCACACCGTCGGGCTCCCGATTGTTCACGGCGAGCCCTTCGAGGGCGACGCGCACGGCGTGACCGGTGCCGTTCTGTTCTTCCTGGACCACCACGCGGGCGGCCGGGTCCAACTCGGTCAGGTAGGCGGCGACTTTGTCGCGGCCGTGGCCGACGACGACGATCAGGTCTTCCGGGTCCAGTCGTCGGGCGGCCTCGACCACGTGTCCCACCATGGCGCGACCGGCCAGGGCGTGCAGGACCTTCGGGGTGGTCTTGGAACGCATGCGGGTGCCCTCACCCGCAGCAAGTACGACGACGGCAGCCGGGCGGATGGGGCTCACAGAGCAAGGCTCCTCGGCTTCGCTGGCGGGGGACGCCCGATGTCTGTCGAGGTCGGCCGACTCGGTGACCGGCCGACTCGAGAGAAACGAATGACGGCACGACAAAGCCGAGCCGAACGAACCGGGCTCTACGAGGATAGCGCTGCTGCGAGAAGGCTCCGCTACCAGGATTTGAACCTGGACCATGGGGACCAAAACCCCGTGTGCTGCCGAGTTACACCATAGCGGAATGAATCGGGCATTCGGCTCGACCGGCGAGCACGTCCCGTTTTCACGGCACCCACTATGCCGGCCCCCCGGCCCTTCGTGCGCGAATAACCCCCGGGCATCGACACTCGCCGGCGCCGCGCGGGCCGCCCCGACGCCCGTCGGCGAACGCGCGCATGGGCGGGAGGCGCGCGGGAAGCGGTGGAACGGAAGGCAATTGCCGGGAAAGGGGCTCGAATGCAGGAAGGCGTGTGGAGACCTCACTTTCCAGTCATGACCTGCCATACTGACAAAACTTACGGGTCCGTAGGTTACGGAGTCGTAGCGTGACCCGCCCCCGACCTGTGAGGGAACTCCTATGACCCCTTCTCCCGGCACCGGCGTGCTCGAAGCCGATCCGGCGACCACCGACGGCGGACCCGTGTCGCGCGGGACGCTCGGCGGAGAGCGCAAGCACCTCGCCGAGCAGATCGCGCTCGGGCTCTTCATCGGCGTGCCCTTCGTGGCGCTGGCGACGGCGATTCCGGTGGCTTGGGGTTGGGGACTGTCGTGGCGCGACGTCGTGATCGCGGTCGTGATGTACGCGATCACCGGCCATGGCATCACGATCGGATTCCATCGCTACTTCACCCACGGGTCCTTCAAGGCCAAGCGTCCCGTGCGCATCGCGCTCGCGATCGCGGGCAACATGGCCGTCCAAGGGCCGCTGGTGCGCTGGGTCGCCGACCACCGCAAGCACCACAAATTCTCCGACAAGGAGGGCGACCCGCACTCGCCGTGGCGCTACGGGACGAGCGTGGGGGCGCTGACCAAGGGCCTGTGGTGGGCGCACATGGGGTGGCTGTTCGACGTCGAGCAGACGTCGCAGGAGAAGTACGCTCCCGATCTGCTCAAGGACCGCGACATGGTGCGCGTGTCCCGGCAGTTCCCGCTGTGGGTCGCGGTCTCGCTCACGGCCCCCGCGCTGGTCGGCGGCCTGTGGTCGTGGTCTTGGCAGGGCGCCCTCACCGCGTTCTTCTGGGCGGGCCTGGTCCGGGTCGGGGTGCTGCATCACGTGACGTGGTCGATCAACTCGATCTGTCACGCGGTCGGCGAGCGCCCGTTCAAATCCCGGGACCGTTCGGGCAACGTGTGGTGGCTCGCGATCCCCTCGATGGGCGAGTCGTGGCACAACCTGCACCACGCCGACCAGACCAGCGCGCGGCACGGCGTACTGCGCGGCCAACTCGACAGCAGCGCCCGGTTGATCCGCTGGATGGAGAAGCTCCACTGGGTCTCCGATGTTCGTTGGCCGGACCGGGAACGGGTCGCGGCTCGCCGCGCGGCATGATGGGGCAGTGACCGAGAGCAGCAGGCGGAGTGCACCGCGCGGCGGCGGTCGTGTGCGCATGACCGGAAAAGAGCGACGGGAGCAGTTGATCGACATCGGTCGGACACTGTTCGCGGAGCGTGGCTACGACGCGACGAGTGTCGAGGAGATCGCCCACAAGGCAGGGGTCTCCAAGCCGGTGGTCTACGAACACTTCGGGGGCAAGGAAGGGCTCTACGCGGTCGTTGTGGACCGCGAGACCAGCGCGCTGTTGGACATGGTGACCAGTGCCCTGACCGGTGGTCACCCACGAGAGTTGTTGGAGCAGGCGGCGTTCGCCCTCCTCGACTACATCGACCAGAACACCGACGGGTTCCGGATCCTCGTGCGGGATTCGCCGGTGGCCCAGTCCACGGGCACGTTCGCGTCCTTGATCAGCGACATCGCGTCGCAGGTCGAGGACGTGCTCGGCCTGGAGTTCAAGTCCCGCGGCTACGACCCCAAGCTCGCGCCGATGTACGCGCAGATGCTGGTCGGGATGGTCGCGCTGACGGGCCAGTGGTGGCTGGACGTGCGCAAGCCCAAAAAGGCGGACGTCGCGGCCCACCTGGTCAACCTCGCGTGGAACGGCCTGTCCGGAATCGAACCCAAGCCCCGATTGGTGGGCCGCCGCAGCTCGTGAGCCACGGGACGAGTCGCGCGGGCGGGACCGCCCACCCGGGCTGCCCCGCCCGACTGCTCGGCCGAGTTCCTCGACGCGCTCGGGCGCGGTCCACCGCAGTGGGCGGGGCCGACGGCGGGTACGGTCCATGGGCTCCGCCCTGGCCGCCCGATCGGCCGCCGGACAGCGGATCTACCGCCCTTCGGGGGCCTGGACGGCCTCGGGACAAGATCGGATATTGCCGACTCTTTATCTCGATATCAAGAGGCTCGGCATCTAACGACTCGCTAGACTGGCGCCATGAAAGACGAGGTCGACCGGCTTGTCGCGGCATGGAAGCGGGAGCGCCCCGACCTCGACGTCGAACCGCTCGAAGTACTGAGTCGGGTCACCCGACTCGCCCGTCACCTCGACCGGGCCCGGCGTACCGCCTTCTCCGCGCGCGACCTCGAACCGTGGGAGTTCGACGTGCTGTCGGCCCTGCGCCGCAACGGCTCGCCGTACCAACTCTCGCCCGGTCAGTTGCTCACCCAGACCCTGGTGACCTCCGGCACGATGACCAATCGGATCGACCGTCTCGCCGCCAAGGGCCTGGTGCTGCGCCTGCCCGACCCCGACGACCGCCGGGGCGTGCTGGTCCGCCTGACCGAGGACGGCCGCGATCGGGTCGACTCGGCGATGGCCGACCTGCTCGGCCAGGAGCGGGCCATCCTCGCGGGCCTGACGCGCGACCAACAGGCAGTGCTGGCAGGGCTTTTGCGCTCCGTCGTGGGCCCGTTCGACAACCACTCGCAGGAAAAACCTCTTTAACCGTTTCTTGGGCCGGATTCACTCTTAGTGATCAAATGTGTCAAGTACCCGTTGTGCGCTCTGTTTGACGCCCTGTAGACAAGTCCCTGTTCGGAGCACAACCGCTCGGAGCGCAACCGCCGGGTTCGCGTTCGGGGAAGAGAACAGGAGCAGGGCATGACGTCCATGAGTCGTCCGATCCGCGTGGCGCACCGCACGCGGGCCTCCCCACACTGATCGGCACCCACGATCGGCAGGGGCGGGGGCGGGGGGCCGGGGGAAGCGGTTCCGTTCCCGGAGCACGAAGGCGTCTTGGGGAAGTAACGCCACAGTGCCCCGGGCACGACCGCCCGCGGGGTCGACGTCGGGGACGTCGAGGCAGGCGAAGGGACAGCGGAAGAGGCGGGGACGGCGCGCGCCGGGGGGCGCGCCGGGGGTGAACGCGGGGGCAGCGGCATCCGGGGGGGGGTGGTGTCGGGG
>NZ_WWJX01000648.1 GCF_009865215.1 Streptomyces sp. SID3343
CCGCGCCCGCGCGACCGCACGTGACGGCGGCGGCCACGGCGGCCTCGTCGAGAAGCTCGCCCAGCACGACGGTGGACACGGCCCGCAGCCGCTCCGCCGCCTTCGCCCCCAGCAGATCGCGGCCCGCAAGCCCCCGCAGCAGGCCCGCCGTGAACGCGTCGCCCGCACCCACCACGTCGACCACGTCGACGGGCGCGGCCGGACACGTCACCGCGCCCGATCGGCAGAGCCCGTAAGCCCCTTGGCCGCCCCGCGTGACCACGACGAGCGCCGGTCCGCGCGCGAGCCACGCGTCGGCCACCTCGATGTGGTCGAGCTCCGGGTACAACCAACGCAGGTCCGCCTCGGCGGCCTTGACCACGTCGGAGAGTCCGACCAGCTGCTCGACCCGGGCCCGGAGCCGGGCCGGATCACCGGTCGGCGACTGCCGACAGCCGGGGGCGTAGGACACCGTCACCCGCCCACGCCACTGCTCGACGACGCGGCGCACGGCGTCGGCGCCGGATCCGCGTGTGGTCGGGATCACCTCGGTGTGCAGGCAGGCCGTCTCGGCCGGGACGTGCCACGGATCGGCGTCCCGGGGATCCACCGCGAGCGCGAACGCATAGCTCCGCACCGACCCCTCGACCCGAATCTCGGCCACCGGCGCCGTCGCGGCGGGCCCCAGCGATTGCACCCCGTCGGCGGCGAGCCGCGCGGCGAACGCGGCCCCGTACGCGTCGTCGCCGAGGCTCGTCAGCAGCCCCACCCGCGCGCCGAGTCGGCCGAGCCCGATCGCGACGTCGAACGGCCCACCGCCCGCCCACTCGACGAAGTCGCCGCCGCTTCCCGCGAGGTCCGCCGGTGCGGTGGCCACGACGGTGATCAACGGCCGATCCTCGCTCATATCGCAACCCACCCGTGCACCCGATGCGAGTACGGCGACATCCTCATGGAGTACTCATACCCAGCCGAGAGCCCTTCGGCCGCCGCCGCGCCGTCGGGATCGGCAGACCCGACATCGGGCGACCAACCCGTCGAGCCGGGACGAGAGTTCATCGAATCCGGACGGCACTCGTCTCGCCGGAACCGCAGCAACGGTGTGTCGGTCGCCGCCCGCTCCGACCGGAGCCCCGCACCGTCTCAGCCTCCGCTCCGCAACCCCCGCCCCACCTTGCCGAGCGCCTCGGCCAGCACCGTGAGTTGCTCGCGGTCGAGCACGTCGATCAGTACCTCGCGCACCCGCTCCACGTGCCCGGGCGCCGCCGCCCGCAGCCGCGCGTGGCCCTCGTCCGTCAGGACCGCGAACACCCCGCGCGCGTTGTCGGGGTGCGAGTGTCGCCGGACCAGACCCGCCTTCTCCATCTGGGCCACCTGATACGTGATCCCGCTACGCGACGTGAGCACGCGGTCGGCCAGTTCCGCCATCCGCAGTTCCCGTGCGGGCACGCTCGCGAGGTGGACGAGGATCTCGTACTGCGGGTGGGACAGCCCGGAGTCGTCCTTCAGCTGACGCTCCAGGGACCGGTCCACCCGGTTGCTCGCCTCGACGAAGGCCGTCCACGCGGCCATCTCCAGGTCGTCCAGCCACCGTGGTTCGCTCATCGCCTCGCCGTTCGAAACCGTAGAAGGAGTTGTTCAAATTTGTACTCACAGGGTAGCTTCGACCTCAGCAGTACAAATTTGAACTGCAATGCCGTGCCGCAACGCCGTACCGCGTCGCCCCGCTGTGCCGCGAAGCGCAGCGCCCCGCACACCCGCCCGTCATCCCGCGCCCCACCGACCTTGCCCCGATCGGAGACACCTTTCATGTCCTCCCCCATCGAGACAATCAACCCCTCTCGTACCGCGTCGCCCGCCCCCGACGCGCCGACCGCGTCGCCACACGGCTATGACGTCGGCCTGCTCCTCCTGCGGGTCGCCGTCGGCGTGATCATGGTCGCGCACGGCACCCAGAAGCTGTTCGGTTGGTTCGGCAGCGGTGGCCTCGACGGCACCGGCCAATTCTTCACGATGAGCGGCTACCCGGCCGGCAAGACGATGGCCGCGGTGGCCGGCGTCACCGAGACGTTCGGCGGTCTCGCCCTGGTGGTCGGCCTGTGCACCCCGCTCGCCGCCGCCGCGATCGTCGGTACGATGCTCAACGCGACGGCGGTCAAGTGGGACGGCAGTTTCTACGCACCCACCGGCGTCGAGTACGAACTGCTGCTCACCGCCGGCGCCGCCGCCCTCGCCCTCACCGGCCCGGGTCGCTACGCCGCCGACCGTCTCCTTCCCGTACTGCGCGCGCACCGCCTCGCCTACGGCGCGGCCGCGCTCGTGCTGGCCGCGGTCTCGGCGGGCGTCATCCTGTTGATCCGCGACTGATCGATCCGCGACCGTCCGGTCGCATCCGCTCGACCGACACGTCGAGCGACCGAAAGACCCCGAGGAGTTCCCATGCCTGTGCGTCGTCTCAATCACGCCGTGCTCTACGTACGCGAGCTGACCCGCTCCGTGCCGTTCTACACCGAGACGCTGGGTCTGACGGTCGCCGTGGAGGTCCCGCGCCAAGCCGCGTTCCTGCGGGCTCGCGACAGTCTCAACGACCACGACCTGGGCCTGTTCGCGCTCGGCGTGCACGCGCCCGGGCCGCAGCAGGGCCGGGTGGGCCTGTACCACCTGGCCTGGGAGGTCGGCACGCTCGGGGAACTCGACGAGACGGCCGGGAAACTGCGCAAGCGCGGCGCGTTGGTCGGCGCGTCGGATCACCTCGTGTCGAAGTCGCTGTACGCCAAGGACCCGGACGGCAACGAGTTCGAGGTGATGTGGCGCGTGCCTCGCGAGGACTGGCCGGACCCCGACGAGCAGGACCGGATCCGCCAACTCGACCTCCCCGCGGCGCTCGCCCGCTGGGGCGCCGACCGCACCACCGGTGCCGCCGCCGGGTCCGTCACCTGAGCGACCACCCAAGGTCAGTCCAACAGGCCGGGCTCGGCGGCCAGTTCCGCGCGCACGCTCGACTCCCAGAAGCCGTGGAAGCCGTTGCCGTCGCTGCGGGCCATCCGCTCCAGCCACCACGCGGGCAGCGCCGAGTCCGGCCGGCCGCCGGCCGCCCGTACCGACCACGCGTTGCGGCAGCGTTGTTCGAGCGCGACCGCGCGTTGGTGCGCGGCGCGCACCGTCGAGCCCAGGACGAACACGCCGTGCCCGGCGAGCAGCGCGACTTCGGCGTCGCCGAGCGCGTCGACCGCCTTGCGCGCGGCCTCGGTGCTGTTCACCGCGCCGTCGTACTCGTCGATCAGCACGAGATCCCCGCCCCCGCCCAGGCTCGAACTCTGGTCGTAGGCCGGAGGAATCTCGCGCATGTCGGCCCAAATCGTGCCGTGATCGGGGTGGTTGTGCACCGCCACCTGGATGTCCGGGCGGGCCCGGTGCAGTTCCAGGTGCAGTGGGATGCCCAGCGGCACCGGCCAGTCCCCCTCGACGACCTCGCCGTCGAGCGAGATCCGCAGGATGTCGCGGGGGCGGATCTCGCGCCACGTGAGCAGCCACGGATTGCAGAGCAGCGTGCCGTCGCCGAGGTTGTAGGTGATGTGGCCGGCGAGGTGGTCGCGATATCCCTCGCGCCACAGCGTCCTGGCCAGGAGCACCACCTCCTGAGCGGGCGTCAGGTCGGGCATGAGCTTGTCGGCGGTCGGTACGAACGTCATGACGCGGCGATCCTCACTGATCACGAGTACTGAGCGGGAGTACTGATCACGAGTACCGGGCGGGGGTACTGATCACGAGTACTGGGCGGGGGTACTGAGCGGGAGTACTCGGCGGGAGTACCAAACACAAGCGTCACGTGTCGAGTGGCAGCACCACCGCCGGCAGCGGATGGCGATACAGCGCCGCCGCGTTCTCGCTGCACATCAGCCGCAGCTCGCGCGCCGGGATCTCGCCCCAGCACTTCTCGATCACGTCCTGGGTGTGCGGCCACGTGCCGTCCCCGTGCGGATAGTCGGTCTCCAGCATGATGTGGTCGACGCCGATCACGTGGCGCAGGGCGATCGTCGAGGGGTCGTCCAGCGTGCAGAACCAAAAGTTGCGCCGCAGCACGTCTGCGGGCCGCTCGGACCAACCGAGGCCGTAGCCGGATCGGTCGACGATGTTGTCCAACCGGTCGATCAGCATCGGCACCCAGCCGATGCCGCCCTCGCTCATCGCGATCTTCAGCTCCGGGTGCCGCAGCGGGTAGCCCGACCACAACCATTCGCTGCACGCGCCCAGCGACAGCTGACCGAACATCGTGGCGCCCAGTTGCAGCGCCGGGCCGCCCGGCGGCGTCGGGTGCATGCCCGAGCTGCCGACGTGCAGCGAGATTACCGTGCCGGTCTCGACGCACGCGCGGATGATCGGGTCCCAGTGCTCGCGCTCCCACAGCGACGGCAGCCCGATCGCGTGCGGACGCTCCGGCAGGGTGACCGACGTGAAGCCGCGCGCCGCGTTGCGCTCGATCTCACGCACCGCCTCGGCCGGATCGGAGAGGTAGACGATGCCGCACGGGATGATCCGCTCCGGATAGGACATGTACCACTCGTGGTAGAGCCAGTCGTTCCAGGCCCGCACCGCAGCCTTGCCCACCTCCGGCTCGGAGGCGAACGCGAAGACCCGGCCGCAGAATCCGGTGATCTGGGAAGGGAAGTTCAACATCGCCCAGATGCCGCCGAGGTCCATGTCCCGCACCCGGGCGTGCACATCGTGACAACCGGGACGCATCTGGTCGAATCGGGCCGGTTCCAGGGACACGGTCTCGGGGCGCCGCCCGGCGACCGCGTTCATGCCCACCTGCGAGTAGACCGCGCCGTCGAACTCCCAGACCTGCGCGCCGTTCGCCGCCTCGACGATCCGAGGACCACGATCCCGAAGGGCCGCCGGCAGATAGGTCTCGAACAGGTGGGGTGGCTCGACGACGTGGTCGTCCACGGAAATCACCGTGTATCGCACGTCGGCGGGCGTGGGGTCCGGAAGAAACAACCGGTCATCCAGTGCGTTCATGGCGACACCATGGAGCACGAGATCGAAACTCTCCATAGCCAAGTGCTGTTCATCCGCGTGCCGGGCAGACGCCGAGCATGGGCACAGTGACGCGGGTTCCACAGACACGGGACATGAAGGGCGAGGAACTCTCGGCCGACGAGGCATGGGCGACTTTGCGCCGGTACGGCGGCTGGGCGCTGGTCCGGAACGCGTTCGTCCGCTTCCGGTACGCCGACGGCTTCACCCACGCGCGGGCGCTCGCGCTCCAGGCCGTCCTGTCGGTCCTGCCGCTCGCGATCGCCGTGGTGGGTCTGTCCCGGGTCATGCACACCGACAAGTTCGGCCGGGTCGTGTCGCTGACGCTGAGTCGAATAACCGAGGGTCCGAGTTCGGCCGTCGTCCAGGACACCCTGCGGGACGCGGGCGAGGGCAGCGCCGTCGCGCTGTCACTGGGTCTGCTGTTCTCCCTGGTCAACCTCACCACGGCGATGAGTCAGATCGAACGCGGCGCGAACCGGATCTACGGTGTGGAACGCGACCGGCCGTTCGTTCGCAAGTACGGCCGCGCGAGCGTGATGACCCTGGTCGTGGGCGTCCCGATCGGTCTCGGCGTGCTGCTGACCGTGGCGGGCGGCGACATCGTCGGGGCGGTCGCGGACGTCTACGGCTGGGGGCACACCCAACGCACCGTATGGAACACGCTGCGCCGGCCGTTGGGCATCATGCTCGCGCTGATCTCGGCGTCGGCGGTGTTCCGGTGGTCACCGCGCCGCAAACAGCCGGGCTATACCTGGTTGGCGTTCGGCGCCACCGTGTACCTGGTGTTGTGGGTGCTGCTGACCTGGCTGCTCGGTCTCTACATCCGGCTCAGCGGCTCGTTCGACTCGGTGTACGGGCCGCTGAGCGCGTTCGTGTCGCTGATCCTGTGGGCCTACCTGACCTCGATCGCGCTGTTCCTCGGTCTCGCGTTCGCCGCGCAACTGGAGGCGGTCCGTGCCCATCTCACGGAGCCCGTCCGGCCGGACCCCGGCGTGTGAGGACACGGCGCTCCGGGCGCCGGCAGCCGTGCCGCGCGCCCAGCGATCACGATCTGCTCGGGTCTCGGGCGGTCGAGACGGCCGGGACGCTCGCAGCGGCCGTCTGCCCCCGGGGCCGGTCGCTCGCGCGACCGGCCCCGAAGCGGTGTCGGGGATTCGTCACCCGACGGCTGGAATCAGAGCGTGGGCTCGCCCTGTCCCGCCGCCGGGATGCAGGTGAAACCGATCTTCGTCAACGCGCGCGAGACTTCGGCGGCACTGAAGTCCTTCGGTGCCTGACCGGTGATGACCGAGCCGACCTGCTTGACCGGATACGTACGGCGCCCGATACGGACCGATTCGCCGGTGATCGGGTCGGGCTTGACCCCGCTCATAGCGCGCTCCACCTCGTTCATCTGTAGGTGGAAGGACTGACCAGCGATCGTGCAGCGCATATTGCCTCAGCAAAGGAAGGTTTGAGTGCTACCGGTGCCGCAAGTCTTGCGCACACCCGGCCCCAAGCACAGTCCACGACCGCCGTCCGGGGTCCCTCGGTAGTGCACAGGGGTGAAATCTCCTGCTAAACACATGTGTGCCCGGTCCTCCTCACAAGCGGAATGGCTCGTTCCAGCACAGACAACCGCCTCCCTCGTCTGCCACCCTGCTCCCGGCAGCGTTCCTAGCGGCGTCCCCTGCCGCGACGCCGCAGCGACCATCCGGAGATTCCTCGGGGAGGACGTACGTGAACAGGCTCCCGCACACGCCGGTCACCACGAAGGTCGCCTCCGCCCCACTATGGGTCGAATTCGGCCGCACGTTGCGCTCCCGCCGGCGGCTCGCCGGGCTGACCCAGCAGCAGCTCGGGCTGCGGGTCGGCTACCACCACAGCCTGATCAGCAAGTTGGAGGCCGGTCTGCGCGAACCACCCGCCGGCCTGCCGCGCCGGCTCGACGATCTGCTCCAGACCGGCGGCGACCTGTCGGCCCTGCTCTCCAACGACTGGGCGCCGCCGCCGCCCGCTTTGCACCGTACGCACTTCTCGGTCATCCCGGGCGAGGACACCCTGGCCGGACTCGCTCCGCTGGAGGGCCGTTTTTGGCCGGCCCGACTGCCCGACCACGGGCTGCCGTGTCCGCTGCACGCCGACGCCGGCTGCGACGTCCCGTCGTACGCCGACGCGCTGACCGTCCTGGCCGCCGTCGGGGCGGCCGACGACGGCGGGCCGCCGATCGGCGTGGATCCGGACGTCATGCACGTGCTGACCGCGCTGCTCGCGGGATACACCCGGGCCGGCTTCGTCGGCGCCACGGCCGGACTGGTGAGTTCGGTCGAGTACGTTTTGCGCCGCGTGGTGCGCTGGGCCGAAGCGCTGAACGCGCACGGCCGTTCGCCGCACGCACAGTTGCGCCTGGCCGCCGACTACGCGCAGTTGGCCGGGCGCTACCGGATGCAGCAGGGCCAGAGCGTGATGGGCATGTCGTGGTACGACCGCGGCCTCAACTGGGCCGACGTGTGCGACGCCCAGGGGGCGCGTGCGTCGCTGCTCGGTGACGTGTGCACGCTCGCCCGCCTCGACGGCGACGCGACGGCCGCGCTCTCCTACGCGCGCGCCATGGAGGCGGTGGACCCGGCGCGCGGGTGGATCGTCACGCTCGCGCAGCTGTACCAGGCGCGCGGTCACGCGCTCGTGGGCGACGCCGCGGAGTGTCGGCGCCACATCGCGCTCGCCCATTACCGGCTCAACCGCTTCGACGAGCGCGATCGGATCGAGGCCCCGTGGCTGACCGGCCTCACCGGTCGGCTGCGCACCGAGGCCACGGTCGGCGGCGCGCTGC
>NZ_WWJX01000649.1 GCF_009865215.1 Streptomyces sp. SID3343
TCGCGTCGGGCCGGCCCGCGAGCAGCGCGCGCACCGCTGCCGCCGCCCGCTCCCCGGAGCGCGACCGCGCACCCCTGGCCAGCGCCTCGCGCTGCACCGCGGCGCCGTCGCTGCCCTTGAGTCCGGCGCTGCCACCGATCCCGGCGATCGGGTTGACCACGAGGCCGACTCTCACGACAGGTGCTTGCGGACGTAGGCGCGCCACGTGGGGGCCCACTGCCGCGGGTCGTCCAGCGCGGTGGGATCGATCTTGTGGATGGTCTGGTTGTAGGGCGCGCCCTTGACGAACTCCGGGTCCCGGCGCGCCTCGTCGGCGACGTGGGCGAGGATCGCCGCGTACTCGTCGAGGTCCTCGCGCGAGAACGACTCGGTCGGCTCCAGGGTGAACGGCTCGGCGACCACGTACGGGTGGTGGCTGGTCCAGTAGTGCACGCCGAAGTCGGCGGCGCGCACCCCGATCTCCTCCGTGTGCACGCCGGTGTCCTCGAACAGTTCGGCCCACGAGTAGCGCACCTGCTCGACCCGGCGCTTGTCCCAGCGCACCGACGCGCCGGGGATTTGTCGCACCTTGTGCATCAGGTAGTTGTTGTTGAGCACGGCGGTCTCGGCGACCTCGCGCAGGCCCTGCCCGCCGAGCGCCATGATCCAGGCGTAGGCGCGTACGACGTTGGGTGTCACGCCCAGGAAGGGCCGGATCTTGCCGACCGATCGCGGCCGGTCTGCGTCGAGGAAGAAGCGCTCGCCGTCGGTCTCGACGGTGGGGCCCGGCAGGAACGGCACGAGCCGCTCCACCACGCCGCACGCGCCCGCCGCGGGTCCCCCGCACGCGTGCGGGGTGGAGAAGGTCTTGTGCAGGTTGAAGTGGCACAGGTCGAAGCCGGCGTCCGCGGCCCGGGTGATGCCCAGGATGCCGTTGGCGTTGGCCTGGTCGTAGCAGGCCAGTCCGCCCACCGAGTGCACGAGTTCGACGAACTCGGCGATCCGCGGGTTGAAGATCCCGGTGTCCTCCGGGTTGGTGATCACCAGGGCGGCGGTGCGGGGCCCCACGGCGGCCTTGAGCGCCTCGAAGTCGGGGTAGCCCTCGGCGTCGGGCAGCAACGTGATCACGTCGTAGCCGGCGGTCTTGGCGCACGCCGCGTCGGAGGGGTGCGAGAACATCGTGGTGATGACCTGATCGCGTTGTTCGGCCTCGCCGTTGGCCGCGTGATAGGCGCGGATCATCGCGATGTTGGCGTAGATCGCGGCCGATCCGGAGCCCGGTTGCAGGCTGACCCGGTCCATGCCGGAGATCTCCTTGAGCATCTGCTCCAGGCGCCAGTAGATCTCCAACACGCCCTGCACGGTGTCCTCGTGCTGGGCCGGGTGCAGTTCGGCCACCTTGGGGTCGGACACGAACGTGTCGTTGACCTTGGGGCTGTACTTGATCGTGCACGTGCCCTGGCCGACGTCGATGTTGAAGTCGGCGCCCAGGCTTTCCTGCGACAGGCGGAACCAGTGCCGGACCACGTGCGGCTGGGACAGCTCGGGCAGCGCGGGCGGCGTCTTGCGGCGCAGGCCCTCGGGCAACTCGACGGGCGCGACCCCCGCGGCGGGCACGGTGATCCCCCGGCGGCCCGGCTGGGACAGCTCGAAGACGATCGGTTCGTCCCAGCGCGCCTGGTGGAAGCGGCGCAGCGCCGGCTTCGGTGCGATCGGCAGCTTCGCGAACGATTCTCCTGCGGCACTCATCGGGTCGGTGCCTCCTGTACGGCTCGCGCCAGTGTGTCGATGTCCTGTTTGGTGTGCCGCTCGGTCACGCACACCAGCACGGTCGTGGCGTCGAGTCGGATGCCGCCGTAGATGCCTCGCGCGCGCAGCGCGTCGAGCAGCGCGTCGGCGTCGGCGACCTCGATCGCGAACTCGCGAAAGTGCACCGCGTCGGCGTGCAGGACGCGTACGCCGGGCACGGCGGCGAGGGTGTCCATCGCGTAGCGCGTGCGGGCCAGGACGGTCTCGCCGATCTCGCGCATGCCCTGCGGGCCCATCAGCGCGAGGTAGACGCCGGCGGTGATCCCCCACAGGGCCGCGGCGGTGCCCACCCACTCCTTGCCCTCCTCGCGCAACGCGAAGGAGGTTCGGCCGTAGGAGACGTCGCCGAAGCCGTACTCGCCGGGCACCGCTGTGGGCGCGATGCCGAACAGCCGGGAGGGGTATTCGGCGATCAGTCGTTCGTCGTCGTGGGTGGCGATGTAGCCGCCCTGACCGCCGCCGTGGCTTTGGTGCATGCCGAGCGACTGGATGTCGCCGCAGACGATGTCGGCGCCGAGGGTGGCGGGCGGGGCGAGCACGCCGAGCGAGATCGGGTCGGCGCTCACCACGAGCAACGCGCCTGCCGCATGAGCGAGTTCGGCGATCTCGCCGACTCGGGGCTCGACCACGCCGTAGACGTTGGGGCTTTCGAGGTAGACGGCCGCGACGGTGTCGTCGACGGTGAACTCGGCGGCCTCGCCGCGCTCGGTGACGGGGATCGAGACGATCGTGATGTCGGGGGCGAGGAAGTCGCGCAGTTTGCTCAGCTTGTCGGCGCCGATCGCGGCGGTGATCGCGACGGTCGTGCGGCCGGTGTAGCGGGCGGCCATCCGCAGCGCGGTGCCGGCGGCCTGGAAGCCGTCGTAGGTGGGGACGTTGACGACGTCCATCTCCAGGAGTTCGCCCATCATGCTGACGTACTCGAACAGCGCCTGGAATCGGCCGTGGTCCTCGTACGGCTCGCCCGCGTAGGCGGTGAGGAACTCGCTGCGCGAGTTGACCTCGTCGCACACCGCCGGCACGTGGTGCGGGTAGCAGCCGCCGCCGAGGAAGCTCAGCACGGCGGTGGTGTCGGTGTTGCGCTCCAGCAGGGCGCGCATGTGCCGGACGAGTTCGTACTCCGAGCCCATCGGCGCCGGCAGGTCGAGCGGCCGGTCCAGGCGCAGCGCGGCCGGGATGTCGGCGTAGAACTCCTCGACGGAGGCCGCGCCGATCGCGGCCAACATCTCGGCCCGCACGCGTGGTTCGGCGTTCGGTATATAGGGGTGGGTCACTTCTCTCCCTCTTGAGCGATCCTCAGCACGACGGCGTCCCTGGGGCCGATCTCGACGCGGTCGCGCAGGTCGCGGCCGGTCAGCAGGTCTCGTCCGGGTTCGCGCAGGGTCACCGAGGCCGCGGTCGTGCCGTGATTGAGCAGGAACAGGTAGTGGGCGTCGGCGCCGTCGCGCCGACAGGCCTCGACGCCCGGGGGGACGTCGGCGACGGGGTGTACGCCGGCCCGGGTCAGCACGTCGGACAGCACCGGCGAGACGTCGTCGAGCAGGCAGCCGAGGTAGGTGACTCGGCCGCGGCGGGTGATCGCGGCCTGCCCGTCGAGGTCGCCGCCCCGGTAGCGGGCGAGCACGCTCGCGTCGTCGACCGCGAGCCACTCGGTCCAGCGGCGCACGGTCGACGTGCTCGCGTCGGCGTGCCGTACCGTCTCGGTCGCGCCGTCGGGGATCGGCCGGAACTCGTCGACGCTCACCCCGAGCAGTTCGCGCAGCGGTCCGGGTGCGCCGCCGGGGTGCACGTGGTCGGCGGTGTCGACCACGCCGCTGAACGGTCCGACGATCAGGTGGCCGTCGAACGCGGCCAGTCGGGCGGCCTGTTCGGCGGTGCACAGGTAGAGGTTGGGCGCGATGACGAGCCGTCGGCCGGTGAGGTCGTGGTCGGGTGAGACCAGGTCGACCGCGATACCGCGGGCGTGCAGCGGCGCGTACCACGCGGCGAGCAGGTCCTTGAGGTCCAGGCGCGCCGAGGGCATCGACTCGGGGGCCGCCAGGCCCCACCAGGAGTCCCAGTCCAGGACCAACGCGACATCTGCCGCGGTGCGGGTGCCGGCGATCTCCGCGAGCTTTTCCAGGTCCTTGCCCAGGCGTAGCGTGTCCTGCCAACCCCGGCTGCGGACCCCTGCGTGCGGAAGGAGCGCCGAGTGGAACTTCTCCGGTCCGTACACCGCCTGGCGCCACTGGAAGAACATCACTCCGTCGGCGCCGTGCGCGAGGGCCTGGAGGCTGTGCAGCCGCATCATGCCCGCGGGTTTGGGCACGTTCACCGCCCGCCAGCTCACCGCGCTCGGGGCCTGCTCCAGGAGCAGCCAGGGGCGGTCCTTGAGCGAGCGCATCAGGTCGTAGCTCAGCGCGGCGCCCACGTGGGACGTGGGGTCGGCGGGGTCGGGATAGGCGTCGTCGCTGACGAGGTCCTCGGCGGCGGCCCACTTCCAGTAGTCCAGGCCGGGCAGGATGCTCATGAAGTTGGTGGTCACCGGGACGTCCGGGGTGACCTCGCGCAGGATCGCCCGCTCGACCTCGAAGCACTCCAGGAGGGCGTCGCTGCAAAACCGTCGCCAGTCGAGCAGTTGCGTGGGATTGATCGGGCCCGGCGCCTTGCGGGGCGGATTGACCTGATCGAACGCGGTGTAGTGCTGGCCCCAACAGGACGTGCCCCACGCGGCGTCGAGGCCGTCGATCGAGGCGTATCGGTCGGCGAGCCAGGTCCGAAAGTGTCGGGCCGACTCGTCGCAGAAGCATTCGAGGGTGTGGTCGGCGTACTCGTTGGAGATGTGCCACATCGCCAGCGCCGGGTGCTGCCCGTAACGCTGCGCCATCACCCGGGCCAGGCGGGCGGTCGCGGCGCGAAAGACCGGCGAGCTCGGGCAATAGCCCTGGCGCGACCCGAAGTCGAGCAGCGTGCCGTTCGCGTCGACGGGTCGCACGTGCGGGTGCTCGCGGATCAGCCACGGCGGCGGGGTCGCGGTCGCGGTGGCCAGGTCGGCGGCGATGCCGTGCTCGTGCAGCAGGTCCAGCACGCGGTCGAGCCAGCCGAAGTCGTACGCGCCGGGGCGCGGTTCCAGGCGGGACCACGAGAACACCGCGACGGTCGCGATGTTCACGCCGGCCTCGGCCATCAGTTTCGCGTCTTGGGCCCAGACTTCTTCGGGCCACTGTTCGGGGTTGTAGTCGCCGCCGAACAGGAGCCCGGGTATCCGTGTCAACTGCATCCGGGCCTCCTCCGGGTGTATTCTGTATTCATAATTCAATGTGTGTGGCGTAGGTCATGTCAAGCACTACTTACCGACGACGACGAACACGAGGAGTTACCAAGCCATGGCCATCCAGCGCAGACCGCTACGGGAACAGATCCGCGAGGAACTGCTCGTACGGCTCGACAGCGGCGAGTTCGCGTCCGGGAAGGACATCAACGAGGTCGCCCTCGCCGCCCAGCTGGGAGTCAGTCGCACACCCCTGCGGGAAGCCCTGATCACCCTCGCCGGCGAAGGCGTCCTGGAGAGCAACCAGGGGCGCGGTTTCCGGTTCGCGCCGGTCAGCAGCAAGGAGTTTCGGGAGCTGTGCGAGATCGTCGCGAGCCTGGAGTCGCTCGCCCTGGAGATCTCCGACCCCGACGACCTGCGCGAACTCGCCCACGAACTGCTGCGTCTGGCCCGCGATTTCCCCGATCAGATCGCTGAAAAGCAGGACATAGACTGGCATGACGACCAGTGGCACGACCTGCTGCTCAGCCGGTGCCCCAACGAGCGGCTGCTCGATCTCGTCACCAGCGTCAAGGCGGGCATGCGCCGCTATACGCACCTCATCGCGGGCGAGCACACCCTCTTGGAGCGCGAGGCCGAGGAGCACTGCCGGATCGCCGAGCGGCTCGTGGTCGGCGACATCCCGGGAGCCACCGAGGCGCTGCGCGGCAACTGGATCAAGGGCACCGAGCGGATGACCAGCCGCATCCCACCGATGCCGGAGCGGCGCTGACCGCGGATTCCCGCACGACCGCGGCGAACACGCAAGGGCGCGCGCACGAGCGAACACGAGCGACCAGAACCGGTCCGACCACCGTCGACACCGGTCGAATCGTGCTGTTCGCACCGGTCGGCCGGCTTGTTCCCGACCCATTCCGCACCGGCGGCCCACTTCGCGCGATAGCGTCACGCGCGGGTTGGGGTGAGCCAGAGGCGAGGTGGAGCCGGTGCGATTCGGGTGGCTGCGACGACATGAGCGTCATCTGGAGGAATACCGGCGCCGGCGCGAGCAGGAGTCGCCGTGCGCCGGCCGCGCCGTGCCCGCGTCACCGGCCTCGGCCGAGAGCGCCTTCGACCCGACGCGCCGACGCGACGGGCTGAATCCGGCCGATCCGGAATCCTCGTCGCCGCAAGGCTCGGGAACCCGGGGGAATACCGATGGTTCGAGGGGTTCGGGGAGTTCCGCAACCCCGGGAAGTTCGGCGGGTTCCGGAATCGCGGGGGGCTCGGGCGGTTCCGGCGATTTCGGCGGCTGGGAGGCTTCGGGTCCGGGCAACGCGGTCCAGGAGTCCGACGAGGCCGAGGCCACCCGGGCCGAGATGCTCACCGAGAAGGCCCGGCAACTGACCCGCGCCGGCCGGCACGCCGACGCCGCCGCACCCGCGCGCGCCGCCGTGCGCATGCA
>NZ_WWJX01000650.1 GCF_009865215.1 Streptomyces sp. SID3343
GGGGCTGCCGTGGCGGTGGCACCGACGGCGCCGACGAGTCCGGCGGCGACCGCGAGGGCGAGCAGGGTGCCGACGGCCGAGCTACGGGTGTGGGCGATCCTGGACATGGAGTATTCCTTCGGGGTAAGCGAGTCCGGGCAGGCGGCATCGCGGCGTGGTTGCGGGAGCGGTTACCGGAGGGCCTACGGGACTTGCCGCCCGATTGCCCTTGCCGACAACCGAAAGCCTGCCCGCCGTTCGGCCGCCGTTCCAGGAGTACGGGCCGGCCGCATCCGGCCCTGACCCGTTTCGGCCTCGGGTCCCGGTCCCGCCACGCGCGAACCGGCCGGGACGGCGAACGGCGACCCGGAGCCGCGCACGGGTCTGTCTGCCTCGTCTGGCTCGGGGCCTGCCAAATCGACTGCTGTCGGCGGGAGTTCGCTTCCGGGTGACCGGGCCGGTCGGACGAGGCCCGGGCGGTCGACGACTCGGGTACCCGACCGGGACATCGCGCGTACTGCGACGACGACGGTCAGGGAGGCGGGTGGTACCGCCTCGTCACGGGGCGGGAAGGGTCGGCCTCGACAACGGGCGCAGCCCCCTCACGACGCAGCGTGAGGGGGCTGTACTTCTCGCCACGTCGCGCGAGGGGCCCGCCGGGGGAGAAGAGTGATGTGGGAAAGCCCTACAAGCGCAGCCACACCGCCGTATCGGTCGGGAGGTGGTGGGCCGGGGGCAGGGGGCTGCTCGCGAGCAGGATCGAGTCGTGGTTCGGTAGGTCGACCGGGTCCGGACCCAGGTTGACCACGCAGGCGAAGGTGTTGCCCCGGCTGAAGGCGAGGACCTGATCGGGGGCGCCCGGGAGCCAGGTCAAGTCGCCGTCACCCAGGGACGGTTCGGCGCGGCGGACGCGGATCGCGGTGCGGTACAGCTCCAGCATCGAGTCGGCCTCGCCGATCTGGGCGTAGGCCGTGCGGTCGGCCCAGTCGGTGGGCTGCGGGAGCCACGGCGGGGCCGTCGCGCCGACCGGGCTGAAGCCGTACGGCGGTTCGCTGCCGGACCACGGGAGCGGGACGCGGCAGCCGTCGCGGCCGGGAGAGGTTCCGCCCGAGCGCAGCGCCATCGGGTCCTGGATCGCGTCCGGCGGGATGTCCTCGACTTCCGGGAGGCCCAACTCCTCGCCCTGGTAGATGTATACCGCGCCCGGCAAGGCGAGCGTGAGCAGGGCCGCGGCGCGAGCCCGGCGAGTGCCGAGAGCGAGGTCGGTCGGTACGCCCCGGGCCTTGGTGGCGAAGCCGAACGACGTGTCGGCGCGGCCGTATCGGGTCACCGTCCGGGTCACGTCGTGGTTGGCGAGGACCCAGGTCGCGGGCGCGGCCACCGGTGCGTGCGCGGCAAGGGTGGCCTCGATCGAAGCGCGCAGCCGGATCGGCTCCCAGGGGCAGGACAGGAAGTCGAAGTTGAAGGCGGTGTGCAGTTCGTCGGGGCGCAGATAGCGGGCGAACCGCTCGGTGTCGGGCAGCCAGATCTCGCCGATGAGCACGCGCGGGTCGGGGTAGGAGTCGGCGATCGCACGCCACGAGCGGTAGATGGTGTGCAGGCCGTCGCGGTCGATGTAGGGGTGTGGTCGGGTGGGTTCGGCGGCTCCTTCGGGTCCGGCGGCTCCGGCGGTTCCCTCGGGTTGGGCGGGTCCGTCGGTTCCCTCGGGTTCGGCCGTTGCGTCCGGGACGAGGTCCGGGAGCGCCGGGTCCTTCTCCAGTAGGGCGGCCGAGTCGATCCGGACCCCCGAGGCGCCCCGGTCGAACCAGAAACGCAGCACCTCCTCGTGCTCCTGTCGGACCTGCGGGTGGGCCCAGTTCAGGTCCGGCTGGCGCGAGTCGAAGAGGTTGAGGTACCAGTCGCCCGGTGTGCCGTCCGGGTCCGTCGTGCGGGTCCAGGCCGAGCCGTGGAACTCCGACACCCAGTTGTTGGGCGGGAGTTCGCCGCCCGGGCCACGTCCCGGACGGAACCAGAACAGCTCCCGCTCGGGCGCGGTCGGGCTCGCCAGCGCCGCGCGAAACCACGCGTGCTCACTGGAGACGTGGTTGGGCACGATGTCCACGATCGTGCGGATACCCAGTTCGAGCGCGTCGGTGATCAGCTTCTCGGCGCCGGCCAGTGTGCCGAACTCCGGTGCCACGCCGCGATAATCGGCCACATCGTAGCCGCCGTCCGCCATCGGGGACGGATACCAGGGGTTGAACCACAGCGCGTCCACGCCCAGCTCGGCCAGATAGGGCAGTCGCGCGCGTACGCCCGCGAGATCCCCCGTACCGTCGCCGTCGTCGTCGGCGAAGCTGCGCGGATACACCTGATAGATCACCGCGCCACGCCACCACGGTGTCTCCTCTGCCGACTGCGAGCCGTGCTCTGCCACGTCGCTCATCCTTTCGGGGGTATGGCGGCAGGGACGCATCGCGCGATGACGCGAAACGCCGTACCGCCGAACGAGATCGGGGCACCGACACCGAGGGTTCGCCTCGGACCCGCCCCGCCCGACTCCTGCGCCGGGTGGAACGCTTGTGCCGCTACCTCCTGCGCGGCGCGGAACGCTTGTGCCGCTACCACTCCTGCGTGGCGCGGAACCGTTGCGCCGCTACCACTCCTGCGTGGCGCGGAACCGTCGCGCCGCCACCACTCCTGCGCCGGGCCGACTCCCGCCCGGGCGCTACTCCTTGACGCCGCCCGCGCTGATCCCGGCGATGATGTGCCGCTGGAAGACCAGGAAGACCGTCACCATCGGGATGCTCGCGATCACCATCGCGGCGATCAGATACGTCAGCGGCAGGCTCGCGGACAACTGGACCAGGGCCACGCTGACCGGCTGCTTGTCGGTGTCCGGGAACACCAGGAGCGGCCACAGGAAGTCCTGCCACACCGCGACCACCGCGAAGATCGACACGACGCCCAGCACCGGCCGCGACATCGGCAGGACCACGTGCCACAGCGTGCGCAGCGGCCCGGCGCCGTCGATCGCGGCCGCTTCCAGGACGTCGCCCGGCAGTTGGTCGAAGAAGCGCTTGAGCAGGTACAGGTTGAACGCGTTGGCCACCGACGGCAGCCAGATCGCCCACGGCGTGTTCAGCAGATTGGTGCCGACGAACGGCACATCGATGGCCGTGAGGTACTTCGGCACGAGCAGTGCCGAGGCCGGCACCATCAGCGTGGCCAGGATCGCGCCGAGCACGACCTGGCCGAAGATCGGCTTGAGCTTGGACAGCGCGTATGCCGCCGCCGTGCACAGCACGATCTGGAAGAACCACGCGCCGCCGGCCTGGAGGGCGGTGTTCTTGAGATAGCGTGCGAGATCCATCCGGCGCCACGCGTCCGCGTAGTTGTCGCCGTGCCACTCCTTGGGCACATAGGTGGGTGGGCTCTGCAGCATCTCGTCGGGGGCCTTGAACGCGCCGGTCACCATCCAGTACACGGGGAACAGGAACGCGAAGGTGAAGCCGGTCAGGGTCAGCGCGAACACGACCCAGTAGATCGTGCGGCCGCGCCTGGTGCGCATGCGCATGGGCGAGACCAGCGTGCGGACCTCGTGGGTGTCCTTGCGGCGGCCGCGACTTCCCTGGGGGATGCCCTCGCGGACGCGCTTGTGGGTGAGCGTCATCGCCATCGTGGGTCGAGCCCCCTCAGTCCTTGGTCCGGGTCAACCGCAGATACAGCGCGGAGAACGCCGCGAGCAGCAACAGCAGCAGCACGCTGAGCGCGCACGCGCTGCCGTAGTTGTTGTAGACGAAGGCGTACTTGTAGATCAGATACAAGACCGTGACGGTCGAATCCCCCGGCCCGCCGCCGGTGATGATGAACGGTTCGACGAACACCTGCATCGTGGCGATGATCTGAAGGAGCATCAGCATCAGGATGATGAAGCGGGTCTGTGGCACCGTCACGTGCCTGATCCGCTGCCACAGGTTGGCGCCGTCGAGTTCGGCCGCCTCGTAGAGTTCGCCGGGGATGCCCTGCAGCGCCGCGAGGTAGATCAGCACCGTGCCGCCCATGTTGGCCCAGGTGGCGACCAGGACGAGCGAGACCATCGCGGTGTCCTCGCCGTTCGTCCAGTTCGACGTGGGCAGGTGCGTGGCGCGCAGGAGTTCGTTGAACAGGCCCGGGCCCGGGTCGAAGAACCACTTCCACATGAGCGCGGTGACCACCGGCGGAATCATCACCGGCAGATAGACCGCGAGTCGGAAGAACGCCCGCGCGTGCCGCATCTCGTTGATGAGCAGCGCGAGGAGGAAGGGAACCACGAAGCCCAGTACGAGCGCGAGTCCGGTGAAGTAGAACGTGTTGCGCCACGCGGCGGCGAACTCGGGGTCGTCGAAGACCGTGGTGAAGTTGTCGAACCCCACCCACTCGGTGCTCGCCGCGCCGCCTTGGCCGGCGGTGCGTTGGAAGGACAGCTGGATCGCGCGGATCGCGGGGTACCACGAGAACAGCGCGAAGCACAGCAGTCCGCCGGCGAGGAACCCGTACGCGGTCAGGTTCGCGGTGACCTTGCGGCGCAATCTGCTCTGGGTGCGGACCTTGCGCCCGGATCCGCCGCGCGTACGTCGTGGCCCGCGGCGGGTCGCGGCTGTCGGGTGCTCGGTTCCGGAGGCCCGGACCGTCGTCGTCATGGTGGTGCGCTCCTTCGCTGAGCGGTGCTGACAGCCGAGGACGTTCGGGGACGTCCGCCAACGTTCGCCGCGTTCGCGGTCGTTCGCGGTCGTTCACTGTCGCCCTCGGTGGTCGCCGCAGCCGTCGATCGGGGTGGGCGGGCCGGGGCGACGGCCATCGGCGCGTCGGCCCCGGTCACCGGCGGACGGCGGCTACTTGCTCAGGAGTTGGGTGATCTTGCTGTTGGCGTCGCCGATCAGCTTGTCGATGTCGGCGTCTTTCTTGGTGAGCACGCTGGAGACCACACCGTCCAGGACCGAGTAGATCTGCTGGCCCTGCGGCGGCTCGGCGACCGCGGGGACGGTCGCGACCGTGAACGTCTGGTAGTTCTCCACCGGCAGGGTCGCGTTCTGCGCCTTGAGGTCGGTGTTGGACTTCGCGGCGGCACCGGTCCAGATCGCGGGCTCGGGCAGGCCGACCGGCTCCTTGTCCTTCTTCCCGCGCGCCCAGTCGTTGAGGCCCTTGCCGGGGGTGAGGGCGAGGAAGTCGAGCCATTTCAGGCCCGCTTCGATTTGCTCGGGTGTGCAGTTCTTGTTGAACATGTAGCCGTCGCCACCGGCGAGGGTGCCCTTGCCCTCCGGCATCGGGGCGAGCGAGAGGTCGGCCATCTTGCCGCCGAACTCGTTGACGATGGTGGGGATGTTGTCCGGGGCGGCCAGGTACATTCCCAGCCGGCCGCTGCCCATCATCTGCTGCACGTCGTTGATGGTCAGCAACTGCTTGCTGCCCATGCTGTTGTCGGTCCAGCGCATGTCGTGCAGCGTCTGGAGGACGGCCTTGCCCTGGGGGCTGTCGACGGTGCCGGTCTTGCCGTCGGGCGACACCGCGGTTCCGCCGCGCGAGTACAACTCGGCGGTGAAGTGCCAGCCGCCCTGGTTGCTCGCGCTGTAGTCGGCGTAGCCGACCGCGCCGCCGCCGCTGTCGGTGATCTTCTTCGCCGCGGCGCGGACCTCGTCCCACGTGGCCGGCGGCTTGTTGGGGTCGAGGCCGGCCTTGGTGAACAGCGCGCGGTTGTAGACCAGGCCCATCGAGTAGTTGGTGCGCGGGACGCCGAACGTCTTGCCGCTCGGGTCCTGGAAGTACTTCACCAGGTCCGGGCGAAGTTCCTTGTCCGCGACGATCTTCGTCATGTACGAGCTGAGGTCGGCGGCCCCACCGCGGGCCAACACGGTTTGTACGTTGGTGTAGTTGACGTAGAAGAGGTCTTCCATCTGATTGCCCGACAGCTTGGCCTCGAAGGTCGTCGGGTCCGAGCACGGGAACGAGTCCTTCGACTCGATCTTGATGTTCGGGTTGGCCTTTTGGAACGTGTCGACGTCCTCCTCCCACTGTTTGCGGTCGACCTCCGCGGTGCGTGGGGGCTTGCAGTTGACGGTGATGGAGACCTTCTTGGCGCCCGAGGCCCCGCCGCCGGAGGCATTCGCGCCGGGAGCGGCGGGCCCGGTGGGGGAGCCGGCGTCGGCCTTGTCGTCGCCGGAGTCGTCCGAGCACGCGACGCCGGCGAACATCAGGCCGGCGGTGACGAGGAGGGCGGCGGTTTTGCGGTGCCGGGTCGTGCTGCGCATCTGGAGAGCCCTTCTGACCGTGAGGACCCGTCGGCCGGCCGGGCCTGATGTCGCCATGCTCGCGGGCCCGTGACGTACGGCGTGTGGTACGCGCCACGACGGGTGCGGGGCATGGCGACATGGCCAAGCGACGGCCGTGCCGATCTCGGTCGGTACTCGGTGGAACCCGATGAATGGACGAGCAGACGCAGGCGGCCGGGACGGAGGTTCCGACCCTGCGTGGCGCGCAGCACACTCAATCACGGTTCTCGGCGCGACTACAAGATGTCGATGAGATTTTGCAAAATAACGACAGCGTTACGCAGGAAAGGCGATCTTGGAGTGAAGGATGCCGCCCTTCAGTTGGTTGGGGTCGCCGGCGCGACGGGTGTGCTCGGGGCGACGGGGGCGTCCGGCGCGGCCGCGGGCACCGGGCCCGACGAGCGCCGCAGCACCAACTCCGGTTCGAACAACAGCTCGTCGTGCGTCACGTTCGCGCCGGCGATCTCGGCCATCAGCAACTCGACGGCGGCGCGGCCCATCAACTCGATCGGCTGGCGCACGGTGCTCAGCGGCGGATCGGTCGCCGACATCAGCGCCGAATCGTCGTAGCCGACGATCGACACATCGCGCGGAACGGCAAGTCCCAAGCGTCGTACGGCCCTTACCGCACCGAGCGCGAGCGGGTCACTCGCGCACACGAGCGCGGTGACGCCGCGCTTGATCAGCCGGGTCGCGGCGGCCTGACCGCCCTCGGGCGAGAACAACGCGTGCTCGACACGGTCCGCCGGCAGGTCGATCGCGGCCCGCGCTGCGGCGAGTTTGCGGTTGGACGGTACGTGATCGGGCGGCCCGAGGATCAGCCCGATCCGCTCGTGCCCCAGCGCGGTCAGGTGGGCGATCGCCTGCTCGGCCGCGGCCGCGTCGTCGCAGCTCACGCGGGGGAAGTCGAGGTTGTCCACGGCCGCGTTGAGCAGCACGGTAGGCAGCTTGCGTTCGGCCAGGCGGGCGTAGTGGCCGTGCGGCGAATCGGCCTGCGCGTACATCCCGCCGAAGAAGATCACCCCCGAAACGGCCTGGTCGAGCAGCATCTCGACGTAGTCCGCCTCGGACACGCCACCCGCCGTCTGCGTGCACAGCACGGGGGTGAAGCCGCGCTGCGCGAGTGCGCCCACCACGATCTCCGCGAACGCGGGAAAGATCGGGTTCTGCAACTCGGGCAGCACCAGGCCGACCAACCGCGCGCGCTCGCCCCGCAGTTGCGTAGGCCGCTCGTATCCCATCACATCGAGTGCGGTAAGCACCGCCGCCCGGGTCCCCTCCGACACCCCGGGCTTGCCATTGAGCACGCGACTGACCGTCGCCTCGCTCACTCCGACTTTCTTCGCTACCTCAGCAAGTCGACGCACCATGCCGCAAGGGTAGTGCAGCACTGGTTAAGTTCTTGCAAGATCAACGCAATTTTCGTGCAGGTGGTGGCGGAATCGGCTGTGGGGTGCGCGGGCGCGGGCGCGAGGACGGGGCCAGGTGGGGCGGCGGAGGCGGGGCCGTGGCGGGGCGTGAGTGGAGCGTCGGTGAACATACTGCCGTGCAGTCGGGACCGGCGTGGCGAAGGGGCCGGTTGGGTGTGGGGATGTGTGGGATGCCCGCGCCGGCGCGGGAGGTGTGCGTCCGACCGACTCTCCCGGCCGGCAACGAGCCGGATCTCGGCCACTACCGGTAGTGGGCTGGATCGCGGCCGGAAAGACCGGGACGACCGGCCGGGCCGGGAATGCCGGGGAGGTCCGGAGGCCCGGGGACGGTCCGTGTGGTGGGCGAGAAACGCGATCCGCGAGGCGAATTGCGCCCGGGGCCTCGGGGATGTGCGGGCGGATGTCCGTCGGGTCTCCGGTCCGTCGCTTCCCCGACCCCATCAACTTTTGTTGACGCGCCGGTCGACTATCAACTAAAGTTGATGTGTGATCGACGCCAAGGACGTTCCCTCACCCGAGCGTCCCGAGGACGCTTTCGCGGCCGTCGTCGCCCTGCGAAGCCTCGCGGCCTCGCTGGAACGATCCGCGGTGGACCACGCCCTCGCCCAAGGCTGGACGTGGAACCACATCGGACAGGCGCTCGGCATGAGCGCCCAGGCCGCCCACAAACGACTGTCGCCGCACAAGCGCGCGCCACAACCGGATCAGTAGGGGGACAAGAACCGTTATGGGTCTTCGAAACGCGATACACGACATGGGCGCGATGAAGCTGCTCCTGACCGAGGCCGAACGAGAAGCACGGGCCCTGGGCGAAGAGTCTCCCGGGCCGGAACACCTGCTCCTGGCAGCCCTCGCCGCCCCCGACGCCTCCGGCCGCGACGCCCTCGCGGCATCGAACATCACCGTCGAGGACGTCCGCCGCTCCCTCGCCGAAACCCGTAGCGCGGCCCTGCGTTCGGTCGGCATCGACACCGACGCGATCCCCGAGGTCTCGCCGGGACCGGCCCCGCGCGGACCGTACCGCGCCACCGGCAGTGCGAACGACGTGTTCCAACGCGCGATCGCCCTCGCCAAGTCCGCGCGCCCGAAGAAGCTGCGCACGGCCCACGTCGTGATCGCGGTCGCGGAACTCGAACACGGGACGGCCGCGCGGGCGTTGCGCAATCTGGGGGTGGCCGGACCGGCCCTCGTCGCGTCCGCCCACGCGGCCGTCCTCGCCACGCCCTGACCGCATCGCCCCGCGCCCGACGGCCCGAACCCCCGACGCGGGACACCGGAATCCCCGCGACGCGGCTCGCTCCGCTTACGTGCGTCGACCCGGCACGACCCACTCCCTCGGGTCGCCATCGGGTCGGCGGGAAGCCCCGGGGGCGAGGTCCTGGAACCCGGCGAGTCGGTTGCGAACGGAGTCCGCCACGTAATCCTCGATCGACGCGGCGAGCCCCAGCCCGATCAACGCCCGAACTCGTTCCACTGCCTCCGGGGACAGGCTGACCCGAACCTCGGCGCCGCCACCGTGTGCTGTCTCGATACTCATCGAGCGGACGTTACCGTCGCCCACCGACACACTCCGCCGGTACGCACCACCGGCCTGGACCACCGGCACGCACTGCCGGCAGGCAGCGCCGACATCGAAACTCGCCCGGATACGCGCACCGAGGGAGGAAACGGATACGTCCGGGGCGCGTCGACCCTCTATACCGCGGTGAAGCCGCCGTCGGCGGCGATCACGGCCCCGGTGACGAAGCCGGAGCGTGGCGACGCGAGGAAGCACAGGACCTCGGCGATCTCTTCGGGCTGCGCCACTCGGCCCAAGGGCTGGGCGTCGGCGAAGGACGCCAGGTAGGCGCGGCTGTCGGGGCGGATCGTGTCGAGGAAATCGGTCTCGATGACGCCGGCGGCAACGATGTTGGCGCGGATGCCCAGCGGCCCGCCCTCGACGGCAAGCACCTTGATCAGCTGGGCCAGGGCTCCCTTCGACGCGCTGTAGGCGGCGCCTTCGGGGAGCGCGACGGTGCCGGCGTAGGAGCCGGTGGCGACAATGGATCCGCCGCCTCGGGCCTTCATGGCCCGGAAGGCTTCTCGGCTCGCGAAGAAGGAGCCGCGGGCGTTGACGGCCATCACCGCATCCCAGTCCTCGGCGGTGGTCTCGGTGACGGGCTTGTTCAGGGTGCGTCCGGCGTTGTTCACCAGGATGTCCAGTCCACCGAAGGTGTCGACGGCCGACCGCACCGCTCGGACGGCGGTCTCCTCCCTGGTGATGTCGCCGGTGATCGCCAGGACGCCGGGAAACTCGTCCGGCAGTGACTCGACGTCGGGACGCAGATCGAGGGCGACGACCCGGGCGCCGCGGCTGCTGAGAAGGGCCACCGTCGCCTTGCCCACACCGCGCGCGGCCCCGGTGACGAGGGCAACCTTTCCGGCGAACTCGGCGGTTTCGGTGGAGTGGGTCGCAGATGTCATGGTGCGCTCCTTGGTGCGGCAGTTCGCAGGCGCCGGCGCACGGCGACCGCATCCAATCGAATCGAACGAATCGAATGGAGTTGAATGGAATCGAATAGGACGAAGCGGTGAGGCGACCGACCCCGGTGAGCGAAGCCATCGGCGCACGTACAGTCGAAGAGCCCGCCTGTACGGCGATCCGTTGCGGACGTCACCCGGGTCCGACTGCTCAGTGCGCGGTGAGCCCGCCGTCGATCACGAGTTCCGAGCCGGTGACGAACGACGAGTCGTCGCAGGCGAGGAAAAGGATCGCGGGTGCGATCTCGTCGGCGCGGCCGGCCCGACGCATCGGGGTGCGTTGGATGTCCGGCTGTTGGTCGCCTTGGTCGTCCAGGATCTCCTGGATCATCGGCGTGGAGATCACCCCGGGATGGATCGAATTGACGCGCACTCCCTGCAGCGCGTACTCGACCGCAGCGGTCTTGCTCAACAGGCGCACCGCTCCCTTGGACGCCTGGTAGGCCGCGGCCGCACCGCTTCCCACGAGCCCGAGTACCGAAGACGTGTTGATCACCGAAGCGTTGCCACTCGCACGCAGGAGTGGCATCGCCGCCTTCATCCCGAGCCACGTGCCCTTCTGGTTCACGTCGATGACGCGATCCCACGCCTCCTCCCGGGTGTCCTCGATACCCGGCCAGCCCACGATGCCGGCGAGGTTCACGAGCACGTCCAGCGTGGCGAACCGGTCGCGTACGACGGCGATCACGTCGTCCCACTCGCGCGCCGAGGAGACGTCGAGGCGGGCGGAGACGACCTCGGTGCCACCCGCCTCGATCCGGTGGGCCAGGTCCCGCAGAGATGCCTCGGCGATGTCGGTGATCACCAGCCGGGCGCCTTCGCGGGCGAAGAGTTCGGCGGTCGCCGTACCGATGCCGCCGGTCGCGCCGGTGATCAGCGCGACCTTGCCGTCAAGTCGTTGTCCTGCCATGGCGATGTCCTCGATGCTCTCGTCGACGCCGACCGTCGTGCCGGCTCGCGTTGTTTCGGCAGCGTCGGTCGCACTGTGGTGAACCACCGCCGGCCAGGGGATGTCGGACATGCGTCCGCGCCCTGCCCCATCGAGTCTGGGCAGCCCGGTGACCCTCAACCAGGGCGTGCGACACCCTGGGAGTGCCACACCCAGGCAGCACTCCGAGCCACCACCCGGCCTGCACACCCGGACGACAACCACCCGAAAGCCTTCCCGTGCGCACTCCGCGTCGGACCGGAAGCGCCCCGTGGATGGGGGGGCGGCCGACACCCGGTCCCGGACGTGGCGGACGACTCGCGTTTCAGCGCACCGTGATTTCAGCGCACCGTGAGGACCCGGCCGAGAATCTCGATCTCCGAGGGGCCGATCAATCTGACCCAGACCATGATGCAGTCGTTGTTGTGATTGTGGTGGAGTAGATGGCGTGCCTCAGTGGGCCAGGGGCCCGTTCGGGGCAGTTCACGCACGACGATCCTGTCGACGAACTCGTCCCAGTCCCCGCAGCTGTCCATTTTCACGTGGACCACGTGGGACAGTTCGAGAACCACGCGGTCCCCGTGCGTCAGCGAAACACTCACCGTGGAACCGCCGTCGCCCGCCGCGACGGATATGCCGTCGAGGAAGTATCCGTGATACCTGCTCAGATCCACGGCGGCACCCTACCCGGGAACGGTTCGGCTCGTCCCGTCCAATGCGTCACCGGGAACACGACCTACAGCCCGACAGCGATGAGTTTCGCCGTGGTTTCCGGTCTCTGTCTGCAGTAACACCGGATGGATCTTCGCATCGGGTCGACCGTGTCCAAGGAGAGCGTCATGACCACCACCTACACCTTCGACATCTTTTCCAGCCTCGACGGCTTCGGCGCCGCCGGCGGCGACTGGACCGGCTACTGGGGCAAGCAAGGCCCGCAACTTCTCGACCACCGACTCGCCCAGTACCGCGAGGAACAGCGAATGGTCCTCGGGGCCAACACCTACCGGCAGTTCGCGCAGATGTTGGCCGCAAGCACCGAGGAGTCCGAGGTGCGTGACCCCTGGGTCACCCGGATGAGGAACCTGCCGGCAACGGTGGTGTCGACCACCTTGGAAGGACCCCTCGACTGGCCGGACGCGACCCTCGTGAGCGGCGATGCCGTCGAGGTCGTAGCCCGGCTCAAAGAGGAGTCCGCAGTGCCGTTGCGCTCGCACGGCAGCCTGTCGATGAACCGGGCCCTGATGGCCGCCGGTCTGGTCGACCGCGTCCAGGTGACGCTCTTCCCCGTGATCACCGGTCGGACCGGGCTGGCCCCGATCTTCCAGGGCGCGGCCGACTTCGACCTTGAGCTGATCGAGAGCCGGACGCTCGACGGCGACATCCAAGAGCTCGTCTACCGACCCACCCTGCACGGCTGAGTCCGTCCACATACTCCACCCCGTCAGGAGCTTTACCCGACCCGGGAGTTCGCGTCACGTGACGGACTCGCACCGGTCGGCCGAGCCGACCCGACCCGACCCGACCCGCAGCGTGACGCGGTCGCCGCCGGTCAGCCGGTCAGCCGGTCAGCCGATCCGGCGGGCCTTCGGGGCGCCGGCCGTCGGGGCCCGGGTCACGGCAATCGCGACCCCAGCCGAAGCGTAGCCGTGCCTCCCGGTGTGTCCTCTTCGAGGACCGTCACCGACCACACTCGCTCCGGGATCTCCGTGCCGCGTTCCGTGACGTACGCCTGAACCCACAACGTCAGGCGACCGCGATCGTCACTCATCAACTGTGCCGCCGTGTGCGACCCGTCACCGAACAGGAGGTCCGCCGGTCGCATTCGTTCCCGCACCGGATCGACGTCGTCGCGCGTGCTCATCCGTACCGTGACGCCTCGGTACAGGTGCGATCCCGGGGCCGAGACGATCGGCCGTCGCCCGTCGTTCGAATCAGTCATCCGCTCGGTCATCCGCCCGTGTTCCCCGCCTGGGCTCCACCGAAGCCTCCCGGCGCCGGAGCCCCCGTGGGCCGAGGTTCGGAGGCGCCGCCGTCGACCGGCCCCGCCGACCAGGCCATTCAGCGAGGTCGTGCTCGGCGAGGAGCTGCGTCCGGGGTGGTGGCCAACTCGGCGCGGTGCCGGGCCCGTTCGGCGTTGCCCGCCTGCTGCGGTCGTCCGGAGCGAGAAAGAACACGATGTCGTGGGCCACGTCGACAACCAGGCAGAGCGTCGAATCCGCGCCGGTGGTGATCTGCGCACCGCGCGGCACAGCACAACCCGACGCAACGCAACGAAGCGCTGTGAAGCGCTACGCAACGTAACGCGGCGCAGTGCCGTGCCGGCTGCGCAGGGTGCGGGA
>NZ_WWJX01000069.1 GCF_009865215.1 Streptomyces sp. SID3343
CGGTACGGCGCCAAGGCGTCGCGGCGCTGCGCCGGCTTCGCGGCGGTCGGCGCGGGGTTGCCGATCCTGGCGAGCGCGCTGACCGCGCCCGGTCCGATGCTGCGTCAGGTGCTGGTGTTCCCCACCGGCAACGGGGCCGTGGCGACCCCGGCGAGCAGCCCGCTGCCCGGCCGGTGGCTCACCGAACTGGGCGCGGTCGGCCGGGCGGCGGACATCGCGCTGCTGGTCTGCGCGGCACTGATCGTGGCGGCCTCGCTGCTGCTGGTGCCACCGGCCGACGCCACGGCGGCGGGCGATCGGTTGGCGCTCGCGTTGAGCGCGGCGTTCCTGCTCGCGCCGGCGGGGCGGTTCGGCTACTTCCTGCTGCCGGCGGTGCTGGTGGCGTGGACGCGATCCGCGGGCCCGGCGCCCGGCCGACACGGCACCGACACCAAGGTCGACACCCCTCCCGTCGCCCCTCCCGCGACACCCCTCTCACAAGCGTCCTACGAAACGGCAGGCCGACGATGACCCGATCCTTCACCCCTTCGCGCCGCGCCGCCCGGACCGCCGGCGGCCTCCGCTGGGCCGCGACCCGGTGGCCCTTCGTGGAGGACGAGGTCGCCGGTCTCGGCGAACTCGTGGCATCCGGTGACGTCTGTCTCGACATCGGCGCCGAATACGGTCTGTACACCTTCGCGCTCGCCGACCTCGTCGGCCCGGCCGGCCACGTGCACAGCGTCGAACCGCTGCCCGGGCCCGCGCGTTGGCTTCGCGCGGGCGTCGCGGCGCTCGGCTGCCGCAACGTCACGGTGCACCGCACCGCCCTGGGTGCCCGTGCCGAGGAGCACGCGGAACTCAGCCTCCCGCGCCGCCGCGGCCTGCCGGTACACGGGCGGGCGTACCTCACCACCGGCGCGGCCGGCCCCGGCCCCAACGCCGAGTTCCGGACCGCGCGGCGCGTGGCCACCGCGGTGCGCACCGTCGACGGGCTGTGCCGGGGGGCGCGGATCGAGAAGGTGCACTTCGTCAAGGCCGACGTCGAGGGCGCCGAGGCCGCCGTGCTGACCGGCGCCGAGGACACGCTGCTTCGCCACCGACCCACGCTGCTCCTGGAGTTGGAGGATCGGCATCTGGCCAAGTACGGCGCGCGGGCTCGCGAACTGGTGGACCGGCTCGCGGGGTTGGGTTATGTGATGCATCGTCGGGTCGCGGGCCGGTGGGAGCCGGTCGACGAGGTCACCGAGGACTGCCGCAACTACCTGTTCCTGAACTGAGCGACCGCCGTTCGCGTAGGCGCGCGTGAACGCGCGTGCGGGTCGACCGGTTTCGCTCCGTGGTACGTCTGTACGTCCCGCCGAAGGGCCGCGCCCGGGACCGGAGCGTCGAGCCGGCGGGTATTCGCCCGGGTCGACATTTTCGAGTGGCGGTCGGTGCGGCTGGGCAATCTCTTCGGAGTACCTCAAGCCCCACGACTCTTCGCGCCCGGGAGCAACGCCCATGACAAGCCACGTCACACTCGGCCGGAGACTGACTCGAATCGCCGGGGTCGAGGTCGACGTCACCGACGACGGCACCGACGCGCGGCTGGTGCGGTGGGCCGACGGACCGATCGTCGACCGGATGCGCACACACGTCGCGGTGGTCCTGGCCGACCTGCGCCGGCGCGACCCGGGTGGACAGGCGCTTGTCCTGCGACGCGACGCGACGCCGCGCGGGTGGGCGGCTCGGGCGATCGCCGCGCAGCGCAAGGGCGCCCTCGCG
>NZ_WWJX01000651.1 GCF_009865215.1 Streptomyces sp. SID3343
CCGGACCGAACCCGCCCAGCCCCGCCCCGCCCCGCCCGAACCGAACCCGCCCCACCCGGCCCCGGCCCCACCCCGCGCGGCCGCAACTCCCCGTGCACCCTCAGGGACCCTCGGAACACCCGCTATATCCCTCGAAACGCGCCCCGTCCGCCCCACTGTCACGTGTCGCCTTCCTAGCCTCCACCGAGGATGCGCGCGAAGACGGAGGAGGACGGATGCTTCAGTCGGTGCGGGTGCCGCGGACGGTCTACGGCAGCGGGGCGACGGACAAGGCCGGGGTAGGTGTGCTCGGCCCGATCGTGGTGCGGCCCGCCGGCCCCCGCGAAGCGAGCCCCCGCAAAGCGAACCCCCAGGAAACCGGCCCCGCGGACGCCGAATGGCGACCGATCGTCGCCGGACGGCCGAGGGCCCTGTTGGCTCTGCTCACGGCCTCCCTGGGCAAGGTCGTACCGGTGGGTCTGATCCTGACGGAGGTGTGGCAGGGCGAGCCACCGGCGATGCGCGGCAAGGCCGTTGCGCAGGCCGTGCTGCGGCTGCGACGGTTACTCGGCGACGACTCGGGCGAGATCGTGCTGACCAGACCCGGTGGCTACGAACTCGGGCCGGCGCGCCTGGAGTCGGACGCCTCGGCGGTGGCGGCCCGGGTGGCGGCGGGGCGCGCCGCGCTCGTGGCGGGAGACGCGAAGACGGCCGCGAATCTGCTGGCCGACGCGTTGAATCGTTGGCGCGGGGAGCCGTACGCCGGGGTGGATCCGGTGGACCCGGCCGGACCGGTGGCGTGTCACCGCGCCGCCTTGATCCGATTGCAGGTCTCCGCGCAGGAGGCCCGGATCGACGCCGACCTCGCGCTCGGGCGGCATCGCGACGTGGTCGACGAGTTGGCCGGGCTCGCCGCCCGGGATCCCCTGTACGAGCCGTGGTGGCCACGCTTGATGGTCGCGTTGTACCGCAGTGGGCGGCGTGCGGACGCGTTGCAGGCGTATCGACGGTTGCGGACCGTGCTGGTGGACCGCCTGGGAATCGAACCCGGGCACGAGGCGCGCCGGTTGCAACAGCTCATCCTGTCGGGCGACGTGGTGACGACCCCGTGCGTGTGCTGCGGTCGGTGATCCCGACCGCGCCTCGGCCGTGCCCGTGACGCGCCGCCCCCACCGTGCCCGTGACACGGCGAGGCGAGCCGGTGCAGGGCGCGCCCGGCCCGCGCCCGGCCCGCGCCCGGGACGCCGCCCGGGCCGGTCCGGTGACCGCGCAGGGGGGATCAGGCGCACACCTCGCGCGAAGGCGACCACTGGGCCTGGCTGCTGAACCAGTAGTAGTCGGTGAACGCGAACATCGTCGTGCAGGTCCCCGAAGGCAGCGTGATACGGGGCCCGTTGCAGAAGCGGGAGCTGCTCGCGGGCATCGCGACGGCCGCGCACGTGTTGGTCGCGGAGTTCGCGGTGACGCCGTTCTTGACCTCGGGGAGCAGGACGGAGCTGCTCTTGTTGTTCGCGGCGATCGTGTAAGCCTGCGCCTTGCCACCGCCCCACGTGATGCAGGTGAGGAGCTGGACTCCGGTTTGGGAGAGCACCGTCGAACTCGAACATACGGCGTTGCCGAGGTTCGGATAGCCGGTGCCCCAGCTCACGTTCGCGGCCGAGGCGGGCCCCTGGGCGACGGCGGTGAGTGTTGCGGCGGCGACACCGACACCGAGGACACGGGAGATCTTCGAACGGAACATGCGCATTGCCTTCCACGCGGAATCTCTCGTCGGAGGTGAGGGCTTCCGACGAGTCCTGACGGGCAGTCAGTTATCCAGGAGCGTGGCCGAGGACGGGTCCATCACGGTGCCGACCGGGTTCCGAAGCGATTCCGGGTGGAGCCCATCCGAATGATCAAGGTACGGTCGGCACCATGCATTTCATTCAGATCTACGGCTGACGACGTCGAGGGCTGTGCCCTCGAACGGTCCGAACCGGTGGGCGTGACGCTTGTGCCGCCATCGGGAGTGTTCGGGCTGCCCGTTCGTCCACGCGAAGGCCCCTGTGTGCCTTTGCTGCCGCCACTGATCCGAACGAGAGATTCTCATGTCCCGTCGCCGTACCCACATCGCGATGATCGGCATTCCCGCCGTCAGCCATGTGCTGCCCAGCCTGGAGATCGTGCGCGAGCTGGTGGTCCGCGGTCACCGCGTGAGCTGTGTCAACGACCCGGCCGTGGCCGAGCTGCTTGCCCCGACGGGGGCCGAGTTCGTGCCGTACCGATCCGTGTTGCCCGTCACCGACAACGCCTGGCCGGAGGACCCGATCGCCGCGATGGGTCTCTTCCTGGACGACGCGGTGCAGGCGTTGCCGCAGTTGCGGGCCGCGTTCGACGCGGATCCCGCCGACCTGTACCTCTACGACATCGGCGCGTACGCGGCGCGTGCGCTCGCGGAACGCCAGGAGCGACCGATCGTCCAGCTCTCGCCGAGCTATGTGGCGTGGCAGGGCTACGAGGCGGAGGTCGCGTCGCAGATCAGGCAACTCCCGGGCGGAGATGCCTATTGGGCCCGGTTCGCCGACTGGCTCGCGACGTGCGGCGCGACCACGACGGACGTGGACGCGTTCGGTGGTCGACCCGCGCGGGTCGTGGCGATCGTGCCGAGGGCGATGCAGCCGAACGCGGAGCGGGTCGACGACAACGTGGTCACCTTCGTCGGCCCGTGTCCGGGCGACCGTGCGGAGCAGAGAAGTTGGACCCGGCCGGAAGGCGCCGAACGGGTGTTGCTGATCTCGTTGGGCTCGGCGTTCACTCGGCAGAGTGAGTTCTATCGCCGGTGCCTGGCCGCCTTCGGTGGGCTGCCCGGCTGGCATGTCGTGCTCCAGATCGGCAGGCACACCGACCCCGCCGACCTCGGCGACGTGCCGTCCAATGTCGAACTCCACCCGTGGGTACCGCAGTTGGCTATCCTTCGACAGGCCGACGCGTTCGTCACACACGCGGGCATGGGCGGCAGTAGCGAGGGGCTGATGACCGGCGTGCCGATGATCGCCGTTCCTCAGGCCGCCGATCAGTTCGCCAACGCCGATCGGCTGGTCGAACTCGGGGTGGCTCGCCGCCTGGACACCGCCGATGCCACGGCGGACGCCCTGCGCGCGGCGCTGCTCGACCTGACCGCCGACCCGACGGTGGCCGAGCGCTCGGCCCGGCTGCGTGCCCAGGTCCGAGCCGAGGGCGGCACCTCCCGCGCGGCCGACCTGATCGAGGCCGAACTCGGCTGACGGGAGGGCGGCGACCGTTCGAAGGCGGTCGCCGCCCTGCCCGCGTCGGGTCCAGGTCGCCCACCGGGCCGATGCCGCGGGCGCCTCCGTCGTGGTCTCGACGAGGCCGATGCCCATGGACATGCTGCCCGCCTGTTGCGTGTGGGGCGGTAGTGGTCGGGTTCGGCGCCGGCCGGGCGGGTGCGATGATGCCGGGCGATACAAACCACTTGTTTTCATGCCACGTGTTCTCACGCCCGTGTTTTCACGTCACTTGTTGCACGTTGCTTTTGCGAAGAAGAAGCGGAGTCGGGTCTTGTCGATCGAGCAGGCGATCATCCTCGCGGGTGGGCAGGCCACGCGCATGCGGCCGTACACGGACGACGCGCCGAAGGCGATGGTCCCGGTGGCCGGATCGCCCATCCTGGGCTATCAGTTGCTGTGGCTGGCGGAGCACGGGGTGAAGCAGGTCGTGCTGTCGGTGGGGTATCGGGCCGATCTGATCCGGGCGTACGTGGGCGACGGCTCGCGCTTCGGCCTGAGCGCGGCGTACGCGGTCGAGGACGAACCGCTGGGCCGAGGTGGCGGGATGAAGCTCGCCACCCGACAACTCGCCGATCCCGCAGGCGATTTCCTGGCCCTCAACGGCGACGTGATCACCCACTTCGACCTGGGCGACCTGATCGAGGGGCATGCCCGAAGCGGGGCCGCGGTCACCATCGCGTTGTCCCCGTACCGCTCGAACTGGGGTGTGGTGGACATCGACGAGGCGGATCGCGTCCGCGGCTTCGTACAGTCGCCGGTGCTGCCCTACTGGATCAACTCCGGTGTGTACGCGATGGCGTCGCAGGTGAGCGGGCTCCTGCCCGACAAGGGCGATCACGAGGACACCACTTTCCCGGCGTTGGCCGAACAGGACCGGATGCGGGCGTTCCGGATCGACGGCTACTGGCGTGGGATCGACACGGTGAAGGACGTCAAGGAGGCGACGGGCGAATTGCTCGGTCAGGGACGCGAACTGCCGGTGCGATTCCGGCTGACCGGAGCCTGAGGGCGGGTACGGCCGACGGCGGCGAGGGCGGGCGACCTCGACCGGCGGGGGGCGGTGCGGGCCTGCCGGCCTCCGGGCCGGGGTCGGCGCGGCATCGTAGGCGCCCGCCGCAGCATCGTAGGCGCCCGCGGCGGCATCGAAGACGGCCGCCGGCGCGGCGCAGCCGGTGCCCGCGCGAAAGTCTCGGAAGATTCTCCGGGGAGCCGTCGATGCGGCGGAGTCCCGTTCGACGCAAGAGTGGGAAGCCGGGAGCAGCCCCGCTTCCCCGACCGCACCGAGGAGCCGGCATGCCGCGTTTTCTGACCGTGATCCGTATCGACGAGAACACCCCCGCCGACGACCGCGATCCCGGGTTCGACGCGCGCATGGGCGCGTTGTTCGAGGAGATCACCAAGGCCGGCGTCATGCTCGACACCGCGGCGCTGGCACCGACCGCGGAAGGCACCCGGCTGACCTGGTCGGGCGGAAGGATGTCCGTCGTCGACGGCCCGTTCACCGAGACCAAGGAGGTCATCGGTGGCTACTCGATCGTGCAGGCCAAGGACAAGGCCGAGGCCGTCGCCTGGGCCGAGCGCTTCCTGCGGGTGCACTCCGACGACGTGAGCATCACCGCCGAGGTCCGGGAGATCGCGGAGGGGTAGCCCGCGCCGGTCGCACCGCGCTTGCCCGCCCGTCGCGCGGCTGTTCTGATGTGGCGGTGACGACGGCGAGCGCGGTAGAGACGGTGTTCCGGATCGAGTCGGCGCGGATCATCGCCGGTGTCACCCGGATCGTCCGGGACGTGGGCATCGCCGAGGAGCTTGCGCAGGACGCCCTGGTCGCCGCGCTCGAACAGTGGCCCGCGTCGGGCGTGCCGGACAATCCGGGGGCCTGGCTCACGGCCACCGCCAAGCACTGCGCCATCGACCTGGTGCGCCGCAAGGAGACCTACGCCCGCAAGCTCGCGGAGGTCGGCCGCACGCTGGAGGATGTGCCGCCTCCCGAGCCGTCGGACGTCGACGACATCGACGACGACCTGTTGCGGCTGATCTTCACCGCGTGCCACCCCGTACTCTCCGCCGAGGCCCGCATCGCGCTCACCCTGCGGCTGCTCGGCGGGCTGACCACCGACGAGATCGCCCGCGCCTGTCTGGTCGCCGAACCGACGGTGGCCCAGCGCGTCGTTCGGGCCAAACGCACCCTCGCCAAGGCGGGCGTCCCGTTCGAGGTGCCGTACGGTGCCGACCGCGTCGAGCGTCTCGGCTCCGTCCTGGAGGTGGTCTATCTCGTCTTCAACGAGGGCTACTCCGCGACCACCGGCGACGACTGGCTGCGCCCCGCGCTGTGCGAGGACGCACTCCGGCTCGGCCGGGTGCTCGCGGCCCTGATGCCGCAGGAACCCGAGGTGCACGGACTCGTCGCGCTCCTGGAGATCCAGGCGTCGCGCACCGCCGCCCGGACCGGTCCCGACGGCGAACCGGTGCTGCTCGCCGATCAGAACCGAGCCCGTTGGAGCCGGCTGCTGATCCGGCGCGGCTTCGCCGCCCTGGAACGCGCGAGCGCGGTGGGGGACATTCCGGGGCCGTACACGCTCCAGGCCGCGATTGCCGCGTGCCACGCCCGGGCGGTGCGCTACGACGAGACGGACTGGTCGACGATCGCGACCCTGTACGCCCGGCTCGCGGTGGTCTCGCCGTCGCCCGTCGTCGAACTGAACCGCGCGGTGGCGGTCTCGATGGCGGACGGCCCGGCGGCCGCGCTGGCCATCGTGGACGCCCTCGACGGCGAACCCGCGTTGCGGGCGTATCACCTGCTGCCGAGCGTGCGCGGCGATCTGCTGGCGCGGTTGGGGCGTACGGCGGAGGCGCGGGCGGAGTTCGAACGGGCGGCGACGCTGACCCGCAACGAACGAGAGCGGGACATGTTGCGGGCTCGGGCCCGGGAGTGCGACTCGGCGCGGTAGCGGTAAACGCCTGTGGGTTCGGGGCCGGCAGCCGGCAGGATCGACCGACGACCGACGACCGACGACCGACGACCG
>NZ_WWJX01000652.1 GCF_009865215.1 Streptomyces sp. SID3343
CCGACGTCGTCCTCATGGACATCCGCATGCCTGTCCTGGACGGCATCGAGGCCACTCGCCGCATCGGCTCCGACGAGGACCTCGCGGGCGTCAAAGTCCTGATCCTCACCACCTTCGAGGTCGACGAACACGTCGTCGACGCGCTGCGCGCCGGTGCGAGCGGTTTCCTCGGCAAGGGCGTCGACCCACCGGACCTCCTGGAGGCCATCCGCACCGTTGCCGCCGGAGATTCCCTCCTGTCCCCCGTCGCCACCCGCCAGCTCATCTCCCGTTTCCTCACCCAGCCCACCCCGGGAGAAGCGCACAGCGCCCGAGCCCTGGAGCGCCTCACCCCCCGTGAACGTGAGGTCATGATCCTCACCGCGCTCGGCCTGTCCAACCACGACATCGCCGAGCGCCTGCACGTCACACCGCTCACCGCGAAGACACATGTCAACCGCTCCATGACCAAACTCGGCGCCCGCGACCGCGCCCAACTCGTGGTCATCGCCTACCAAACCGGCCTGGTCAAGCCCGGGACGTGAGCGGAGCCCCCGCACCGCGTCCCGGTTCCGGACCGGCGCCACGACGGTCTTTCCGCCACGGAGAGGGTGGCCTGTCGACCGCAACACGGATGGCGGCCACAGCCCGTTGGCGGTGTCGCTCTTCGCCGGCGGCCATCTGCTCGGCGCCGCGCAGTTGTGGCGCACCGAGCGCCCGGATCCCTTCGACGAGGACGACGCCCGGCTGCTGGAGGAGGTCGCCTCGCGAGTGGCGCTGAGCGCGACGACGCCCGGCGATACGCCCGCGAGCGCCGGATCGCACCGGCCCTTGCAGCACAGCCTGCTGCCTGCGGGACGCGCCGACGAGCCGGCTGCGGAGACGTTCGGCGCGTACCTGCCGACCGCGTCGGCGACGGTGCCCGGGAAACGTGGCCGTGCGGAGCCTCCGTTTCCACGGCGAGTTCGAGTGTTCGTGTGACGTGTTCGAAGACGACGGCCGTAGCCGCACTGCGCTCCGCTCAGGGGCGATGCGTCGGGGGCTTCCCGCCGATCGCTTGCAGGATGCGGGCGCAGGCCTTGAGCAGGCGGCGCCCCGCGCGGTCGATCTCGCGCGCGGTCATCTCGCGGTGCGGCTGCACCGAGAGGTTCATCTGGGTGCGGCCCTCGGCATCGAAGACGGGTGCGCTCATGGCACTGACCGGGTGCCGACCGTTGCCGTCGAGGTCGCCCGGGAGGTACTCGGCCTGTCGCAGTTCCGCCAAGAGCGCCATCACCATCGGCTGAAGGCCCTCGGCGAGCGGGTCGTCGCTGAGATCCGCGAGCGCGTGGCGCAGTCGTACACCCGCGGGCGTCAGGCGCTCGACGCTGTAGCCGCGCGCGCGGATGGCGGCGAGCGAGTCGAGCAGCGGCTCGCGTGGAGCGAGGCGGTCGGTGCGCGCCGCCCAGTCCTCGATGACGGCCTCGTCGGCCCACGCCACGAACACGCCGCCGAACGGCGGCGCCAAGGGGATGCGGCGGCCGATGCGCACGGCCCCCGCGTCCGGGCCGGTGCCCGCGTGCGCGACGATCACCAGGTGCTCCTCGCTGCGGATCGCGGCGGTGGTCGGCAGCCCGAGTTCCTCGGCGATGGTCACCACCTCCGCCTGGGCGAGGTGTACCGCCGGGTACGCCTGCTCCGCCGCGCGGCCCGCCGCGACGACGGCCGGACCCAGGGTGAACGTCTTGTCGGCCGGGTTGCGGATCAGGTAGTCGGCGCCTGCGAGGCTCGATGTCACCGCATGGCACGTTGCCTTGCTCATGCCGAGCGCCCGAGTGATGTCGCTGAGGCTGAACGGGTGCGCGGGGCGGCTCGCCAGGAGTTCCAGAACACCGATGACCCGGTCGGTCGGTGGCGACGGACTCGCCCCTGAGGGTGCCGTGCCCGTTGCGCCGTCGTCGACCGCCGCCATGGCTGGTTTACTCCCTGCTCGTGTCCGGTGCCCGGCCTTGCTCAGGCTGCCTCTCGGGCGCGCCACACCCTACCGAGTCGTCCGCATGCGCCGGAGCGAGCGGCGCGCGTCTCGTGGAGACCGTGGTGTCGGTGGGCCCGGTCGTTCGTCCGGGATGGGCAGCCCGGCAGGACGGGCGTGGTCGCGCGGGACCGTCGGCGCGTGTATGCGCACAGTCGATCTGCCTGTTCGTCCATACGAAAGAAATCGTGAGTGGCCGGGTCAGGTCCCACCTCCACGCCCGCGACAGGTGGCGCAACGGTGACATCGGCGCCGTCGGAAGCATTTTGTGCAACAGTCATGCGTCGAACGATCAGGTTGTGAACGTCGTTGGTTCACCGGGTGATCGTCTCCGCCGGGTCGGCGGGGTAGCGGACCTCCACCGCCCACGGCGCCGACGGGCCGAGTGCGCGCAGGCGCTGCAGGGCCATGCGCTCGGTGAGTTCCTTGGGGACCAGGCAGTCGGCGCAGGCCGCGGGGCCGGCGGTGACCGTCATCAGGACGTGGTGGGGGGCCGAACGGGTGCAGTCCAGCTGGTAGTCGTCGGCGGCGAGGGCCTGGGCCAGAGGGGCAAGCGCCTGGGACACGGCGTCGTCGCTGATGTCCTTGTCGGTCACGGGCGTTCCTAACGCATGTCGACGGTGCGGGAGAGTGGCCGGCGGGGCGATGGGCTGGTGACGGTTCGACGGTTCGACGGTGCGGCCGTCGACTCCCGATGCGCTGTGGAGGCTGGGCTGCGAACGCGCCGATGGGGCCGCGTTGTTGCTCCACCGGGGGCAGGCAATCGACAAGCCCGATTCGGCCTGGGAAATCGACGAGCTCGGTTCGGCCCGGGGACCCGCCGTGCGCTGCGTCGGCCGGGCTGCACGGCCGCGGGCGGTGGGTCAGTCGGCGGTGAGTCCCGGGCGGCTGCGGGAGAGGAAGGCCCCGTTGTCGGAGAGCAGGAACTGTCCGGTGGTGTGGGCGGCCAGGTCCGAGGCGAGGAAGAGGACGAGGTCGGCGAGATCCCGGGGGTCGGAGAGTTCACCGCCGAGCGGGATGGACGCCTTCAGCGCCTGTCGGTACTCGGCGCCGAGTCGTGCCGCCACGTCTTGGGTGAGGGTGGTGCCGGGTGCGACGGCATTGACCCGGATGCGGTGTGGCGCGAGCTCGACGGCGAGGGTTTGGGTGAGGTGGTTGATCGCCGCCTTCGCGGCTCCGTACGGGGCCAGTCGCACGGCGGGTCGGGTGGTCTCGCCGGAAGTGACGTTGACGATCACCCCGTTGATGCCTCGGCCGATCATGGCTGTCGCCTCGGCCTGACACGAGTACATCGTGGCGAGCAGGTTGCCGGTCACCACGTCCGACATCGCCTGGGCCGTCCAGTCGAGGAACGGCGCGGCGGTGTGCTTGCCCAGCATGCCGACGTTGTTCACGCCGATGTGCACTCCGCCCAGGCGCTGCGCGGCCTCTTCGACCAGCTGATCCACCTGGTCCGGATCGGTCATGTCGCCGATCAGCGCGATTGCTTCGCGCCCCTCGGCGCGCACGAGTTCGCAGGTCTCCTGCGCGGCGGTGGCGACGATGTCGGTGACGGCGACGTTCGCGCCGGCTTGGGCCAGTCCGACGGCGACGGCTCGTCCGATGCCCGCGCCGCCGCCGGTGACCAGTGCCGACTTGCCCGCCAGGGAGATCTGGATGGTCATGGCCGAGTGCTCCTTGGCTGTGGGGAGGACGTGTGGCCCCGGGCGGGCGGGTCCGCCCGGGGTGGTTCGCGGGTTCACGCGGGAGTCGGGGCCGCGGGTGTGGTGGTCGCCAGAACCAGGGCGTTTTCGAGGGCTTCGAGTGCCATCGTGTCGAGTTCGGCGTCGGTCGAACCACCGAGGGGACCGCGGACGGTCAGCACGCGGGCCCGGTGGAGCCCGTACAACGCGGTGACTTGGTGGGCGAGTTCGGTGAATCCCGCGGTGGCCAGCAGGAGGGTGGGGATACCTGCCTGCTCCAGGACGACGGTGTCGTGGCAGCTCCACGACGTGCACGAACCGCAATCCGCCGAACCGGTGATGACGAGGTCCGCCGATTCCTTGAGCCGGTCGAAGACTTCGGGTTCGGCCGGCAGTGCGGCACTGACCTTCGGGATCTCCAGGGTGACCACCGCTCCGGTGCGTTCTGCCAGGAGGCGGGCGATGGCGCCTTGGATGTAGCCGGCGTGCGGCTTGAGGTTGTCCAGGACGGCGATGCGCGCGCCGGTCAACACCTGGAGACCGGGCGCGAGTTGTTTGGTCGGTTCGCCGACGCGGCCGGCCGGATCCAACAGGGTGACGGCCATGGGCCCTACCTTTCGAAAGCGGCTGTCGAAGCGGGACAGCGCGAGTGGATTCAGCCGACGGGGGTGGTGACGCTGCGGGTGAGGCCCCAACTGGGGATCACGAGCGAGTGCTTGCCGGGTCCCCCCGCGACGAGAACGCGGATGTTGTCGGCGGTTTCGGTCATCGGCTGTAGGTCGTCGTCACCCAGGGCGCGCATCCACGGCCGCCACATCGAGCTTTGGAAGTGCCGGCGGAAGTCGCCCGCGGGGCGCCGCGCCTTCTCGAACAGGTAGGCCTGGACGTCCTGGCGCGCCCATCCGGCACCGGCAATGGTGGCGGCGTGCTCGGGGCCCAGGACGATGAAGTACTCCGCGCTGGAGACGACCGCGTTGTTGACCCCGAACGTCGCCATGACGGTGGCCGTCTTGTCGAGAATCGGCGCCGGCCCTCCGCGCGTCTCCATGTCGTGGATGTTGTGCGGGTTCTCCATGCCGGCCACGGTCACCGCGCTGCGGGCGTCCAGGCCCAATGCGCGAGGGTAGACCGGCCAGGGGCTCGCCTCGGCGTTCTCCGCGAAGCAGAACGTGTACTTCGACGGCTGTCCGTGGGTCGCCGCGTCCCCCATGCCCGAGTCGGCCGTGCCCTTGGCGGTGCCGCCGCCGATGTGCAGCAGCGCGAGGCGCACGGCCCGGCCCAACGTGGCGTTCGCCCGGTTGCCCGGGCCCAGCGTCCCCGTCCCGGCGTTGAAGCCGGCCGCGCGGACGGCCTCTCCGTGTACGAGCACCATCACCGACACCGGGTGGGTCGTGGAGTTCACCCCGCGCAGGTTGAACTCCGGCGCGCAGATACCCCGGATCGCGGCGACGAGCAGGGGCAGCAGCCGTGGGCTGCAGCCGGCCATCACCGCGTTCACCGCCAGCACCCTGGGGGTTGCCTCACCGAGCCGAGGCGGCAATGCGCCGATGACCTCGTCGGGATCACCCTCGTACGCGGTCAGCATGGCCTCGACCCGCTCCCGAGTGGGGGGCACGACCGGCAGGCCGTCGCCCCACCCTCGTTCCTCCAGCCAGGCGTAGACGGTTTCCGCCAGGCAATCCGGCAGAACGTGCGTACCGGCGCCCGGGTCGTGGGCGGGCACAGCCGAGGCGATGTCAACCATGAGGCGTTCCTAGGTCGAGGAGACGGGACGTTCGGGTGGCTGTGAGGCTAGGTGCCCACAGCCCGGATCACAAGAGCGATTGTTCGAAATAGCACCTGCATCATTCGCATATTCGAATGCCGGGGGCTTGCGGTGGCAGCCCGGGCGCGGTCCTTCGCGCTCGCGTCGCGGAGCGCCTCCCGCAGGATCGGCGCGGCTCGCGGGTACGGCTTCGACCCGCCCGCCTGGACGAACTCGCCGGACGAGTGCGGCCCTTGGTCACCGACGTCGCGATGCCCCTGGACCGCGCCGAAGTGCGCGCCGACGCCGGCGCGGCGCACGGAGCGGATCTCCAACGCCGTCGCCTACCTGGACGCAGCGCGCCGGCGGCCGCCGGCCCCGGCGGAAC
>NZ_WWJX01000653.1 GCF_009865215.1 Streptomyces sp. SID3343
CGTCGCTACCATCGAGTCTTCTTTTCGTGCTGGCCCTTGTCCTGGTGCTCGCCTTCGGTCCCGTTCTTGTCGCTGTTTGCCCTGTTTGTCGCTGCTTGTGGTCGCCCGTCGTTGTGCTCGCCTTCACCGAACATGGGGTCCGCCGCCATGCCGTTGCCGCGCTCGAAAGCCGTGCCCCGTCTGGGAGTTGTCATCGTGACCATGGGCACGCGGCCCAGGGAGTTGGCGGCTCTGCTCGCGTCGGTGGAAAGGCAGGACGTGCCCGCGGCGAGAGTGGTGCTGATCGGCAACGCGACGTCACTCACCGACGTGGACGCGGCGGCGAACGTCACCAAGGTGTCGCTCGACGAGAACCTCGGCTGCCCGGGCGGCCGCAACGTCGGCCTGCGGGCGCTGCGCGAATCGGGCGAGGTCGACGTGGTCGTCGAACTCGACGACGACGGCCTGCTCGTCGCCGACGACGTGTTCGGCAGGGTTGGGCAACTGTTCGCGACGGAGCACGAGTTGGGCATCGTCGGATTCCGGGTCGCCGACGAACACGGCCACACGGAGCGGCGTTGGGTGCCTCGGCTGCGCGCCGACGATCCCCTGCGCGGCGGCCCGGTGACGGCGTTCCTCGGCGGCGGGCACGCCCTCTCGATGCCCATGCTCGACGAGATCGGCCTGTGGCCGGCGGAGTTCTTCTTCGGGCACGAGGAGTCCGACCTGGCCTGGCGGGCGCTCGACGCGGGGTGGCGGATCCGGTACGAACCCGAACTCGTCCTGCGGCATCCGGCGACGTCGCCGGCCCGGCACGCGGTCTACTACCGCTTCACCGCCCGCAATCGGGTCTGGCTCGCCCGTCGCCGGTTGCCCGCGCCCCTGATCCCGGTCTACCTCGGCGTGTGGATCGTCCTCACCATGGCGCGTATCCGGTCCGTGAGCGGGCTGAAAGCGTGGTGGGGCGGCTTCGCCGAGGGCACGCGGACGCCGTGCGGCCCGCGCAAGCCGATGAAGTGGCGCACCGTGTGGAGGATGACGCGCCTGGGGCGGCCGCCCATCCTCTGAGGGTCGTCGCTCGCCGGCGGGCCGGGTCAGGAGGCGGCGACGCGTGCCGCGGTGATCGCGGTCGCCGAGTAGGGCATGGTGAAGCCGCCTCCCACGGCGTCGATCGCGGCGCCGATGCCGGCCAGGACCTCGGCGAGCCGGGCCGGTGGCAGCCGGGTGTGGCCGCCGGTGGTGGGCAGTTGGTCCAGCCACTCGCGCCGGGTGTACGAGCGCTCCCAGTCGATGCGCCACTGTTCCGGGGCGGTGAACGCGCCCGAGGCGCGGATCCCGTCGGCCGCCCTGGCACACAGGCCCGCGTACCTGTCCTCGGCGGCCGGCGTCGTCCATTGGCGGGCGGCGAGCGAGTCGGGGAGTACTCGGCGGTAGACCTCGGCAAAGGCCTCCGCCACCTCCGGCGAGGGCCGGTCCACGTTCCAGAACACGGCCAGTCGGCCGCCGGGTCGCAGTGCCTCGGCGGCCTTCGTCGCTCCTGCGGTCGGGTCGACCCAGTGCCAGGTCTGGCCGGAGACGACCGCGTCGAACCGCCGACCCGCCGGGTCCCAGGTCTCGAACGCCGACACCTCGACCGGGAGTCCGCGTCGCCGCGCCCAGTCGGCCATCCGGGCATCGATCTCGACGCCGAGCACGGCGCAACCGGCCGCCTGGAACTGCCGGGCTGCGATGCCGGTGCCACAGCCGACGTCGACCACGTCGCGGCCCGGCGCGGCGGCGACGATGCGGGCCACCATGGCCTCCGGATAGCGGGGCCGGGCGCGGTCGTAGCGTTCGGGGTCCGTGCCGAACGACCGGGCCAGGTCGCGGGCTTGGTGAGGTTCCGGTTCGGTGGGCCGCACTCGTCTCGGCGGTATGATGGGCATGTGCCCACTATGAATGGGCGCTTGCCCACTCGTCAATCGGGTGGGGTCGAACGAGGGAAGGTGGGCGCGGACGGTGCCGACAGGGGTAGCCATGCGCGACGCGCGCGAGCAACTGTTCGAGGCGGCCGAGCGGGTCCTGCTCCGGGAGGGGCCGAGCGCGTTGACCAGTCGCGCCGTCACCAGCGAGGCAGGCTGTGCAAAAGGCGTCCTGCATCGACACTTCGCCGACTTCGACGCCTTCCTCGCCGACCTCGTGCTGGACCGCATCGCCCGGATCGACCGCCAGGCCGACGCCCTGCGTGCCGCCGCCGGTACGGGCACCGTCGCCGACAACCTCACGGGCGCGCTGACGACCGTGTTCGAGTCGATCGCCGTGGCGATCGTGGGCCTGATCACCTCGCGGGACGACCTGCGCGCTCGGCTGCGCCAGACCAGGCCGACCGGTGTGCCGGTCCTGGCGGAGGCCACCACCATGCTCGCCGGCTACCTGGCCGCCGAACGCGATCTGGGGCGCCTCGCACCGGATGCCGACCTCGACACGCTCGCCCCCACCCTGATCGGGGCCGGCCACTTGCTGTTCGCCGATCGCACAGGCACCCCACCGACAGCCGACGCCGTACATCGGGTCGTCATCACGGTCATCGCCGGTGCCGGTGCCGGTGCCGGTGTCCGAGCCGTCCCGGAATAGTCGCGGTGAACGACCCGACGGCAGGCGAGACCCTTGCCGAGCCGGTGCCGGAGCCGGGAGGCACCGGGCCGAGCGGTGCCTCCCGTCGATGATCGCGGTGGCTTCGGTCTCGATCAGATGAGTAATGCGGGCGTTCGGTGCGCCGCCGGGAATCGTCGCTACTCCCCGGGCGCCAGCAAGCCGGCCAGCACTCGACGCAGTGTCCGCTCGAATACTCCGTCACCCCACGAATCGGCATCCTTCGCGCCACCGCCACCGCCACCGCCGCCGGTGTCGACGCCGGCCGAAGCATCCGCCGCCGCAGCCGCCGCGCCCGCCGCGCTCGTCATCGCCGCCAGCAGGCGAGGGTGCTTCCCCGCAGCCGCGACCTCCCCCAGGTAGGCCGTCTGCGCCCGCTGTCGTTCGTCGGGTGAAGCTCCCGCCGAGCGCGCGTTGAGTTCGTTGCGGGCGAACAGCGTCACCAGCCCGCCGAGGATGCCGATCGCCTCCAACTTGGCCCGGCTGCTCGCGGGCGCGGGATCGAGCAGGGTCAGCGCGTGTTCGAGGTAGTCGATCGAGGCCGGCCCCAGTGGCGTGTACTGGGCCATGACGTCCAGCAGCCAGGGATGTCGCAGGTACACCGCCTTCGCCTGCGCCGCCAGCGCGACCAGGTCGTTCGTCCAGTCCCCGCTCGGCGTGACGGTCAGGTCGATCTCGGCCGTGACCGCGTCGGCCATCAGATCGATCAGGTCCTCCCGCGCGGCCACGTAGCGGTACAGCGACGCGGGCCCGGTGTCGAGCCGCCGCGCGACCTGCCGCATCGACACGGCGGCGAGCCCGTCGGCGTCGGCGAGTTCGACCGCGGTCGCGGTGATCTGGGCGCGGCTGCGACCGGGCGCCGGGCCGCGCCTACCGCGTTCGGGGCGGGTCCATACGGACACGGGTTCGCCGGCCATCGGTCTCCATACCTCACGTGTGCCATGAGTCCTTGTCGCTGTGTAGTCTAATATTGCGAACGCTGATCGCAGTATTGCGCTGCTGCTCGGCAGCGCCGAGAAAGGACGTACGTCGTGATCGAGAAGTCCGAGAACCCGGAAGCCACCGTCCCCCCGGCCCCGTGGACGCCGACCCGATTCGCCCGCAACGGCGAGGTGAACATCGCCCACGACCGCCTCGTCGTACCCGCGTCGGACGAACCGGACGCCGGTGAACCGCTGTTGCTGATCATGGGCCTGGCCGTCTCCCGCCGTTGGTGGCCGCTCGGACTGTGCGAGGCGTTCGCCGCGGCGGGCTTCGCCGTCGTCCGCTACGACCAACGCGACGCCGGGGAGTCGACCCACCTGCCCCCCACCAAGACGAGCAACCCGTTCTCGGCGCTGTTCGGCAAGCGCGGCGACGCGTACACCGCCGAGGACATGGCCGACGACGCCATCGCCGTCATGGACGACCTGGGCTGGGAGTCGGCCCACCTGTTCGGGCACTCGCTCGGCGGTGCCATCGCTCAGCGGATCGCCCTGCGACACCCCACCCGCGTGCGGACGTTGACCTCCTCCGCCGCGCTGCCCAGCGACGTCGGGGGCCTGAGCGTCGTGCGCTACCTGCGCTTCGGCACGTTGGCCAAGCTCGCCCGCCAAAAGCACCCGGACACCCGGGAGGGTCGCATCGCCGCGGGGGTGGCCGTGGCCCGCGCGGTCGCCTCTCCCGGCTACCCCTTCGACGAGGAAGCCGCCCGCGCCTGGGTCGAACTCGACCTCGACACGGGGATAGCCGACAACGGTGCGCAAAGTCGCCAGATCGGCGCCCAGTGGCACGGCCCCAAGCTCACCACCCTCGACAAGCCCACCCTGGTCCTGCACGGGGAAGAGGACCAGATCCTGCGCCTGAAGGCGGGCCGGGCAACCGCCGCCGCGATCCGCGGTTCCCGCCTGGTCACCTATCCGGGAGTGGGTCACGACCTGCCCGCGCCCCTGTGGAAGACGGTCGCCGAGGAGGTCCGCGTCCTCGCCACCACCTGACGCCCGAGCGCCGACCGTCGCGCCTGCGGAGCCGGTGCGGCGGGGTGCTTGTGCGCTGCGTGTCGGCCGCACCGGCCGGATGAGCGACGACAGCCGACCGGACGAGCGACGACAGCCCGCGGCCCACCTCGGACCCGAGACGTACGCCGAGGTGGGCGAGGACCGGGAGCGGTGATCGGCTACCGGCTCGCCGCTTCGCCGCCCACCACCGCGACCACGTCACCGCTCGCGTGCTCGCCGCGGCCCGGTTCGACGGACTCGGCTTCGAGGACAGTCGGCCCTCACCCCCGAGAACACGTCCGGCGGCATCAGGCTGTGGCATCGGGTTCTCCGTTCAGCCCCGGTTCGAGGCCGCCGGTGACCTCGGACGCCTGATGAGCTCGGACGTCTGGTGACCTCGGACGCCCCACGGCCGTCGGTGATCCGGCTTCGAGTCGGATCCGTACCCGCGAAGCGGCGGCCGCGCGCGGGAGCGGTGACATCCCGGTCCCGGCGGCGGCCCGGGAGAGACGTCGGTGAAGGCGCGGCGGCTCTCGGGTGGGCGAGGGCGACGGTGACCCCCGCGCGGCGGGGTCCGGCGGTGCGGGCGTCGGTTCGGGTGGGGCGGACCACGGCGCGGTACCGGGCGGTGGGCGTGGGGGCCGTCGGGAGCGGGGGCACGAGGGTGTCGGGGGTGGCGTAGGAGCGGAGCACGTACGCCACCCGGGATGGTCTCGGACCGGCCGCACGGCACGACGTGTCGTCATGGGGGCGGCTTCGGGAGGGCGGGTCGGGGTGGAGCCGGACGCGCTCTACGGCCTCGTCGTCGTGGTCAGGATCGAGCGCAGGCCGTGCCGGTCGCGTACGCCGACCTTGCGATATGCGCGGCCCAGTGTGTTGTCGACGGTGCGGATCGACAACCCGCACGTGACGGCGATCTCCCGGCTGGTGTGACCGTGCGCGGCCAACAGTGCGATCTGGTGCTCGCGGACGCTGAGCCCCGCGGCGGTGGACAGGCTCGCCAGAGCCGGCGTCGCCGCGCCCTCGCACCGGCCC
>NZ_WWJX01000654.1 GCF_009865215.1 Streptomyces sp. SID3343
AGGGCCTGCGCCTGGTCGCCCACCCGGTGATCCGCAACCGCGGCACCACCGTGGGCAGCCTCGCGCACGCCGACCCGTCCGGCGAGATGACCGCCGTGCTCGCGCTGCTCGGCGGCTCGGTCGACCTGGCCCGCAAGGGCTCGACCCGGACCGTCGCCGCCGAGGACTTCTTCGTCGGGCCGCTGGAGGCGTGCATCGAGACCGGCGAGCTGGCGGTGTCGGCGTACTTCCCGCGCCCGGCGGGCCGGACCGCGACCGAGTTCACGGAATCCGCGCGCCGGCACGGCGACTACGCGATCTGCGGTGTGGCCGCGGCCGTCACCGTGGACGAGGACCTGCGGATCGTCTCGGCCCGCGCCGCGTATCTGTCCATCTCGCCGGTCCCGCTGGTGCTCGACCTCACCGACGCTTTGATCGGGCAGACCGCCGAGACCGCCGTCTGGCGCGACGCGGCGGCCCTGGCCACGGGGCGGATCGAACCCGAGCCGGACATCCACGCGAGCGCGGAGTATCGCGCGCAGATCGCCGGTGTGCTGACCGCCCGCGCCTTGCGCACCGCGACCGAACGCGCCGCCCTGATCGACCCCGACACCGCAACAGGCACCACCGGCAGCACCGGTGCCACCAGCACCACCGGCACGAACGAGCGGAGCGCACGATGACGGAGACCGAGATCCCCACCGAACAGCAACTCGACATCCGGTTGAGCGTCAACGGCGTGCTGCGCACCACCACCGTCCCCCCGCGTCGGTTGCTCTCCGACTGCCTGCGGCACGACCTCGGCCTCACCGGTACCCACGTGGGCTGCGAGCACGGCGTGTGCGGCGCGTGCACCGTACAGATAGACGGCAAGCCGATGCGCGCGTGCCTGATGTTCGCGGTGAGCGCGCAGGGCCACGAGATCACCACCGTCGAGGGACTCGCCGACGCCGACGGTGCCATGCACCCCGTACAGCAGGCGTTCCGCGAATGCCACGGCCTGCAATGCGGGTTCTGCACGCCGGGCTTCCTCACCGTGGTCGCCGCCTATCTTGAGGAGAACCCCACGCCCACCGAGGACGAGGCGCGCGAGGCGATCTCGGGCAACCTGTGCCGCTGTACGGGCTACCAGAACATCGTCAAGTCCGTGCTGCGCGCCGCCGAGCTCACCGCCGACAAGGCCGGCAAGGGCGACACGGCAGACACGGCCGTCACGGCAGACGCGGCAGAGGAGGACGTCCGATGACCACGAAGATGTTCGGCTCCCCCGTGCAACGCACCGAGGACCTGCGCCTGTTGGTCGGCAAGGGCCGCTACCTCGACGACCTCGGCGAAGGCGCCTACGAGGCCGCGTTCGTGCGCAGCCCGCACGCCCGGGCCAGGATCACCGACATCGACGTCACGGGCGCTCTCGACGTCGAGGGCCTGGTGGCGATCTATACCTACGACGACCTCACCGACCGGGTCGCCGAGCCGCTGCCGCTGCTGATCCCGCATCCCGCGCTCACCCACGGCCGCACCGCCTACCCGCTGGCCAAGGAGTTCGTCAACCACGTCGGCGAGGCCGTCGTGATGGTCGTGGCGAGCAACCGCTACCTCGCCGAGGACGCGTGCGAGCGGATCACCGTCTCCTACGAGCCGCTCCCGCCGGTCGTGGGCATCGCCAACGCGCACCGCGCCGACCACCTCGTACACCGGGACGTACCGGGCAACTGCGCCGCGCACATGCTCCAGGAGGTCGGCGACGCCCCCGCCGCGATCGCCGCCGCGCCCAACCGGCTCGAACTCGAACTCGACATCGAACGCAGCGCCTGCATGCCGATGGAGGGCCGCGGTGTCTACGCCCGCTGGGACGCCGCCGACGCGAGCCTGCGCGTGTACACCTCGACGCAGACCTCCACCGGCGTGCGAGCAGCCGTCGCCGCCAAGCTCGACCTGCCGCTCGACCGGGTCGAGTGCATCACCCCCGACGTGGGCGGCGGCTTCGGCGTCAAGATCGTGCACCCGTGGCCCGAGGAGGTCCTGGTGCCGTGGGCGGCCCGAGCGCTCGACCACGAGGTCAAGTGGACCGAGGACCGCCGCGAACACTTCATCTCCGCGGCGCACGAGCGCGGCCAACTCCAGAGCGTGCGGGTCGGTTTCGACGACGACGGCCGGATCCTGGGCCTGGACGTGGACATCCTGCACGACAACGGCGCCTACACGCCGTACGGGATCATCGTCCCGATCATCACCTCCACCCAGCTTCTGGGCCCGTACAAGCCCGGCGCCTACCGCGTGGACTTCCGCAGCCTCTACACCAACACGGTGATCGTCACCCCGTATCGGGGCGCCGGCCGGCCGCAGGCGGTGTTCGCGATGGAACGCACGATGGACGCGATCGCCGACCACCTGGGCAAGGACCGCACCGAGGTGCGCGAGACCAACTTCATCCAACCCGACGAGATGCCCTACGACCACGGCCTGCTCTTCCAGGACGGCCGGCCGCTGATCTACGACTCGGGAGACTTCCCCGCGTCCTTGGAGCGGCTCAAGAAGCTGGTCGGCTGGGACGAGTTCGAGGCGTATCGGGCGGGGGCCCGCGCCGAGGGCCGCCGGGTCGGCATAGGCATCGCGTGCTACGTCGAGGGCACCGGCGTCGGCCCGTACGAGGGCGGTCACGTCCAGGTCGAGACGACCGGCAAGGTCAACGTCGCCACCGGCCTGACCAGCCAGGGCCAGGGACACCAGACGGTGTTCGCGCAGATCGTCGCCGACGAACTGGGCGTACCGATCGAGGACGTCACCGTCACCACCGGCGACACCCGCCGATTCCCGTACGCCGTGGGCACGTTCGCGTCCCGCGCGGCGGTGATGAGCGGCAACGCCATCGCGCTCGCGGCGCGCAACGTCAAGGCCAAGGCGCTGCGCATCGCGGGCGAGGCGCTGGAGGCCGACCCGCGCGACCTGGAGATCGTGGACGGCCACGTCCGGGTCAAGGGCAGTCCGGGCGCGTCCGTCGCGCTGGGTACGGTCGCGGTGTTGTCCAATCCGCTGCGCTACGCGTTCGACGAGGCGTCGCAGGCGGCCACCCAGCTCACCGGTGCGGCGGACTTCTCCAAGCCGCCGATCGCCGAGGGCGAGGAACCGGGTCTGGAGGGCCGCGACTACTATTCGCCGCCGACCGCGACGTTCGCCAACGGCATGCACGCGGTCATCGTGGAGACCGACCCGGACACCGCCGAGATCCGCATCCTGCGCTACTGCGTCGTGCACGACTGCGGGTATCTGATCAACCCGATGATCGTCGAGGGTCAGGTGCACGGCGGCGTCGCGCAGGGTGTGGGCGGCGCGCTGTACGAGCGCATGGAGTACGACGAGCACGGCCAGTTGGTCAACGCGTCGTTCATGGACTTCCTGATGCCGTACGCGAGCGAGGTCCCCAAGATCGAGATCGACCACCTGGAGACGCCTTCCCCGCTGAATCCGCTCGGCATCAAGGGCGCGGGCGAGGCCGGTGTCATCCCCGGCGCGGCCGTGTTCGCGTCCGCGATCGAGGACGCCGAGGGCTTCCCGATCGTGCGGATGCCCATCCAGCCGTCGGAACTGTTCCACCTGCGCAAGCGCTTCGCGGCCGGCGAGATCCCGGCCCTGCGGCGCGGCGCGGACCACTCGGCCGGCGCGGGCATCGCCCCCGGCACCCCCCGGCACACGACCAAGGAGCACGTCGCACCATGAAGGTCCAAGGAAACGCCATCCTGAACGCGCCGGCGGACAAGGTCTGGGCCGCGCTCAACGACCCCGCCGTGCTCACCCGCACCATCCCCGGCTGCGAGAAGCTGGAGGAGACCGGTCCCGACGCGTATCGGATGACCGTGACGATGGGCGTCGCGTCGATCAAGGGGACCTACCTGGGCAACGTGCAGCTCACCGACCAGGTGCCGCCGGGCTCGTTCCTGCTCAAGGCATCCGGTTCGGGCGGCCCGGGCACGGTCGCGGCCGAGGTCAAGGTCACCCTGGAGGACCTCGACGGCGGCCGGACCCGGCTCGAATACGACGCCGAGGCCGTGGTCGGCGGAGTGATCGGCGGGGTCGGCCAGCGGATGCTGACCGGTGTCGCGAAGAAGACGGCCGGCGAGTTCTTCAAGTCGGTCGACAACATCCTCACCGGGAAGACCCCGCTCGTGCCGGCGACGACGGCCGCCGCGAACGGCTCACCGGCGGCGGCCTCGACGGACGCCGCGCCCACCGGTGTGTACGCGGCGCCGGCCGCGGCCTCCCCGCTCGCGGGCATCGGCGGGGACGACTTCGCCAAGGGCGCGCTGTTCGGCGCGGCGGTGGCGCTGCTCGGCGCGATCGTCGGTGGCGTGATCGCCCGGCGTCGCTGACGCGCCCGATCGAGCAGTCACGTCCCACCGTTCGAGTCAAGGAGCAATCGACATGCGTGCGTTCACGGCGGCGGCCGTCCAACTCGTGCCTCGCCCCGGCCCGTTGACGGCGGCGGTGATCGAGGCGAACGTCGACCACGCGCTGGAGTGGGTGACTCGCTGCGTCGAGTCCACCGGCGCCGAGTTGGTCGTGCTGCCGGAAAGCGTCACCACCGGATTCACTCCCGCGCTGGGCGCCGAGGAACTGTGGGACCTCGTCGACGACGTGCCCGGCGCACTCACCGAGCCGTTCCAGGCACGCGCCCGCGAACTGGGCGTGCACCTGGTCTGGGGTACGTACGAGCGCGGCGATGAGCGCGGCGTGGTGTACAACTCGTCGGTCCTGGCCGGCCCCGACGGCCGGGTCCTGGGCGTGTACCGCAAGACCCATCCGTTCGGGCCCGAACTGCGCTCGCGTGGGGGATGGGTCACGCCGGGCGAGTTCGTGAGCGTGGTGGAGACCGATCTGGGTCGGATCGGCATGATCATCTGCTTCGACGGCGACTATCCCGAACTGAGCCGGATCCAGGCCGTACAGGGCGCCGAGATCATCTGCCGGCCGTCCGCGCTGCTGCGCTCGGCCGACCTGTGGGAACTCACCTGTCGGGCTCGCGCGTACGACAACCACGTGTATGTGATCGGCGCCAACGCCACCGGCAGCGATCCGGCGGGCGTGGTGTACTTCGGCAATTCGATGATCGTCACCCCCGGTGCCGAGGTGGTCGCGCGCGGTTCGTCGCACGAGGGCTGGGTGTCCGCCCGGCTCGATCCCGAACGCGCGCTCGCGTCGCTGACCCCGGGATCGAGCGTCCCGCAGGTCTTCGACCACCTGGCCGACCGCAACCTCGACCTGATCGCGAACTACGCGGACGATCTGGTCCGCCCGGCCGAGACCACGTTTCCGCACGGCTGACATGCCGGTGGCGCCACGTACCGAGGGACCGTCCGACGCTTCGGCGTCGGGTGGTCCCTTGCGCGTTCCCGGGTGGGTTCCCGGCACGCGGATGCGAGACCCCCACCGGCCGAGTCCACCAACTATTGCCGAGTCTCTTGGCAGATGTTGCCGATTCCGGAGCCGGCGCAGCGAAGTTGAATCTGTGTCAGCAGCCGGGCGGTTCGCCCGGACCTCGCGAATCCCTCCGATTGGAGCGCGCTGATGACGCCTGCCGCAGCGGCGGGACCCCGCCGACGGATCCGGATCGGTATCGACACCGGCGGAACCTTCACCGACGTCGTCGATCTCGAAC
>NZ_WWJX01000655.1 GCF_009865215.1 Streptomyces sp. SID3343
CGTGGCGCGGTCCCGCGCCGCGTCCCACAGGGTCGGCAGGGCCCGGCCCGTGCCACCGGGCCCCAGCGGGTCGAGCACCTCGCGCCGCAGCGCCGCGTCGTCCAGCCAGCCCCACAGGTACGACTCCGCGTCGGTGTGCCCGTACTCCAGGCGCACCGACGCGGGCCGCAGAAAGTCGCGCGCCCGCACCCGCAGGACCGGACGCCCGAGCAGGCGCAACGGCGCGACCAGCGCGTCGGCGAGTACGCCCGGTTCGGCGGCGTCCGCCCCGTCGACGGCCACCCGCGTCCACTCCCGACCCTCGGCCCGGCGGACGACGGCCCCGACGAGTTCACTCACCAGGACGTCCGGGGTGACCGGTCGGACGGTCGTCATCGGCGGGCCGGAGGGCGGGTGTTCGGGTCGGTCATGGCTCCATTCTCGGGCCGGGCGGCCGGTCAGTCCGCGTGGGGCTCGCGCTCCAGGGTCGCGTCGACGGTGATCCAGTCCGGCGGCATGTGCGGGGGCGTCTTCCAGAAGATGTCGAGCCTGACGATCAGCCCGTCGTCGTCGAGTTCCAGGTAGTTCGCGAAGCGCATCACGAGCAACTCGTCCTCGGGCGTCGGCCGGATCGATTCGATCGCCTCGTTGAACGCGTAGCGCCCGTCCTCGCTCAGGAACGTGAAGCGCGAACGTAGTTCGTGCTGCGCCATGCGGCCGGTGACGGTGGACACGAACTTCAGGTAGGCGTCCTTGCCCCGGCAGGTGTCCTCGGCGTTGTCGCGCATCCCGACCCGTACGAAGTCCTCGGCGAGTGTGGACGCCACGAGGTCCCAGTCGTGGGTGTCCACGCCCTGCCAGAAGTTCTCGACGGTGCGCCTGCGCTCTTGGAGGTTCGTTGTCTGATCGCTCATAGGCGGACCGTAGCCCCGGCGGCGAGCAAGTTCCAGGGATACCTGACGGGGCGTCAGTATCGATGTTCGTCGGGGCGCCGGCGGGGGAACGGGGGCCCGCTCGGTGGCGGCGTGGTGGCGTGGGTCACCTCGGGGGCAGTTGCGGCGCGGCCACGTCGGGCATGGTCACGTTCGGGGCCGGGACCTCGACGAACGAGCTCGCGATGCCCTGGTGCACACCCAGGATCGCGGGGCGCAGGTCGTGCAGGATCTTCTCCTCGGATACCCCGCCGACCCGGTCGGCATCGCCGGTCGGCGTGTCTGCGGAGCCGTTCGCGAACGCGGGGGCCGCGGCCGCCAGGGCGAGCACGGTGGCGGTGGTCGCGGCGGCGAGGACGCGGGTGACGCGCATGGGGTCTCCGTTCGTGGGCGCCCGTACGGGGTGTACGCGCGGGGGGAGCGGGGTGTACGTGCGGGTCCAGCGAACGGGCTTCGCTGCTCCGAGTGGGGGAATCTCCCTCGAACGAGGGCGTGTCGCGGGCGGAAAGTACCGATTTCGGTCGCGCCCGGTAGGCGAGTCGAGCCGCCCCGAGTCGCTCGCGCGAGTCAGCGAGCGAGGGGGTGGATCAGTTCCGTCGCGCGGGCCGCGGCGGCGAGCGCGCGCGGGTCGTGCGTGGCGGTGTACACGTCGATCGCGCTGTCGGTGAGCTTGATCGCGTGCTCGTCGCCGTGCGCGAGGGCGCGCTCCATCGCTTCCCGCGGGTCGGCGGCCGGCGTCGGCTGCCCGGTCGCGTCCTCGCGGCCCGTGTACACCGAGAAGACCGCGCAGCCGGTCGCCCAGGCCGCCTGGTAGGACGGGATCCACAGCTCGCGAGGGAGCGACGGCAGCACCCGCAGGACCGCGTTCGGGGCGGTCACGCCGTGCACGTTCATCACGCCGTTGCCGTGGCCGCGGCGCAGGTACAAGGCGGTCGCGGCACGGACCGTCTCGGCGAGCAGGGTCTGCGCCTGTTCGGGCGTGGTCGCCGCTCGGACCGACGTGGTCGGCCGCACCCACGCGTCCCACCCGGCGAGGAAGGTCAACCGGCGGTGGATGTGGCCCTTCTCGTCGACCGGGAGCGGCGGCACCGCGTCGAGCGCCTCGGCGGGCGAGCGGTCGCCGGCGAGCGGCGCCAGGTCGGGCAGGGGCAGGTTGCACGACGCGAAGTAGGCCATCGCGTGCGCGAATTCGGCACGTCGGATCGGGCTCTCGCCGGCGCTCGTCAGCGCGCGGACCGCGTGGCCGACCCGGATCACCCCGTGCGTCGCACCGCCGGGCATGCCGGGGAGCAGCCGAGGCCACCACAGCGCGAGCACGTCGCGCCACGACCCCTCGCGCAACTCGTCGGTGAACAGCGCGATCCAGTCGCCCGCGCGGGCGTGATCGCCCAGCGCGTCGCGCCACGCGTCGCGGGCGATCCGGTCGGTGGGTTTGGGGGCTTCGTCGAGTCTGGGTGTGTAAAGGTCCAGCCAACCGGGCACGGCTTCCCACTGGCCGGAGTACGCGAGCGACTCCACGGCCATCGGACCGTGATTCGACAGTGCGTCGTCGAACTCGGGACCGGTGTGGTGAAGACGCTCGAAGGCTTCGTCCAAGGTCTCGGCGGCCTGCTGATGCATCGGGGCTCCTGGTGGACGCGGGTTTCGGACGTGCCTCGACGGATGTCGCGCACGCTGCCGCAAAGGGCTTGGCAGTTAGGCAAGTTAAGTCTTGCCTAACTTGCCGAGCCCGTATTCGGAAGCATAGGGTCGAGACCGTCACCGCAACCACACCGCAGGAGGAACTCTCGTGGCCGACAAGGTCTACACGCTCCCCGACCTCTCGTACGACTACGCCGCCCTGGAGCCGCACATCAGCGGCGCCATCATGGAGCTGCACCACGACAAGCACCACGCGGCCTACGTGACCGGAGCCAACACGGCCTTGGAGCAGATCGCGGACGCCCGCGACAAGGAGGCCTACGGCACCATCTCCAAGCTGGAGAAGGACCTGGCCTTCCACGTCTCGGGCCACGTGCTGCACAGCCTGTTCTGGACCAACCTGGGCCCGACCGGCAACGGCGAGCCGACCGGTGACCTCGCCGAGCAGATCGGGGTGGACTTCGGTGGCTTCGAGCAGTTCCGCGCGCACATGACGCAGACCGCCATGACCGTGCAGGGCTCGGGCTGGTCCGTCGCCGCGTGGGAGCCGCTGTCGCAGCGCATCGTGGTCACCCAGGTCTACGACCACCAGGGCAACATCCCGCAGGGCACCGTGCCGCTCCTGGCGATCGACGCCTGGGAGCACGCGTTCTACCTGCAGTACAAGAACGTCAAGGCCGACTTCTTCAAGGCCGTGTGGAACGTCTTCAACTGGGACGACGTCGCCGCGCGCCTGACGGCCGCCAAGGGCGCCTGAGTCTTCGAGCTTGATCACAGGGTCGTGCGGGTGTCACCCGTGCGGCCCTGTCGGGCGTTGCGGCTGCCCGCGGCGCCGTCGGCCGTTCAGGTCGATCGCCGTTCGGGCCGATCGCCGTCTCGGCGGGCGAGGGGCGCGGGGAGCGCGAGGAGCGGTACGAGAGAACATCACGCACTCGGGGTCGACGAGAAGGGCGGGCCGGTGACCGAGCAGGACGCATTCGCACTGTTGCCCGAGACCCGGCGCGAGATACTGCGGCACCTCAAGCGCGCGGGCGAACTACGCGCGGAAGAACTGGCCGAGACCATCGGGATGACGGCGAGCGGCATGCGCCAGCAACTCGCCGGACTGGTCGCCGAGGGCTACGTGACGCACCGTCAGGCGCGGCTGGGTCCGGGCCGGCCCAAACACGTGTACCGGCTGACCGCAGCCGGCGAGAACCTGTTCCCGCGCCGCTACGGCGACCTGGTCGGCGACCTGCTGGAGACCGCGCAGGCGGAGGACCCGGGTTTCGTGGACCGCCTCTTCGACCGCCGCCGCGAACGCCGGCTGGAGCGCGCCCGGGCCGTCGCCACCGCGCCCGACCTCGGCAGTCGGGTCGCGGCGATCACCGCGATCCTGGACGAGGACGGCTACCTCGCGGGCTGCGACCCGCTCGCGGACGGCTCCGGATGGCTGATCGTCGAGCAGAACTGCGCGATCTTCGACGTCGCGGTGCGCTGCGGCACCGCGTGCTCGTCGGAACTGACCTTCCTGCGCGAGGCATTGCCCGACGCGGAGATCCGCCGAGTGAGCCACATGGTGGCGGGCGCCCCGCACTGCGCCTACGAGGTCCGGCCGATCGAGCGTTGAGGTGCGCGAACTCCTCGTCCTGCGCGCAGCCTCCGCCGCCACCGACGACGGCCCGGGCGGTCGCCCGGCGCCCGCCGCGCGCATCGGGGCCGCCGAGGCATACGAGTTCGTTCGCCAAGCACACCCCACGGAGCACGGACACCACGGACACACCCGCGCCGCCGGCCCGTGACGATCACCGCGCCGACGCACCTCGGCTGCCCCGGTCAGGATTGTCGGATCGCGCTCACGTCGAACTCCAGCGTCACCTTGTCGCCGATCGTGGCGCGGGTCGCGGCGTTCCAGTTCACCTTCCAGTCCATGCGGTTGATGACGACGCGCCCTTTGAAGCGGGCCCTGAAGTTGCCGTGGGGGTCGTGTTCGGCGCCGATCAGCTCGAAGTTCGTGGTGACCGGCTTGGTCAGGCCGCGAATGGTCAGGTCGCCGGCGACCTCGAAATCGGTCTCGCCGACCTGCTCCACTCCGGTCGTGGTGAAGGTGATCGTCGGGTGGTGGTCGCTGTCCAGGAACCTGGCGCGCAGAAGTCGGTCGCGCTGCGGGTTGCGGGTCTCGATGCTCGCGGCCCGGATCGTGAGTCGGGCGCCGGACTTCGAGGGGTCGTGACCGTCCATGTGTGCGCTGCCTTCGAGCGTGTCGAACCTGCCCCGTACCCTGGTGGCCATCGTGTGTCTGGCGACGAAGGTGATCCGGGTGTGGGTGGTGTCGAGGACGTAGTCGCCGGTCAGGTCGCCGAGTGCGGTCGTGGTCGTCATGTCGGGTGCTCCTGGAGTGCCGCAGAGGTGGTCGTCGGTCGGGTGCCGAATCGGTCCGAGCCGGTGCTGATGCGCCGTCACACCTCACCGACGACACAGCCCGGCAGGATGTCAGGGCCGAGCGCGGTGATCCGCGTCGTCTCTCGGGCGGCTGCGGCAGCCCCGGCCCTGGACGCCGTCACCGTGCGCGACGGCGGCACCGGCGACGAGCGCGGCCGACGCGCATCGAGCCGTTCGTCCGCGGGCGGCCGTGACCGACCTTCCGGAACGCGCGGCGAGGCGCCCGCCCCGACCTCACATTCCGAGGTGTCGTCTCGTCGTACCGACGAGAGCACGTGCAACCCAGGAAGCCGGTGACGTTATGAGTACCCAGTCCGAGCCGGCAGACGGCCCGCTCGATCCGGCCCTGAGCGCGGTCGTGAACGAGCGGCGTCAACTGATCAATGTCGCGTACCGGATGCTCGGTTCGCTGGCCGACGCCGAGGACGTCGTACAGGAGACGTACGCCCGCTGGTACGCCATGGCCCCGTGGCGGCGGGAAGCCATCGAATCTCCCGGAGCCTGGCTGACGAAGGTCGCCGGCCGCATCTGCCTCGACCTGCTCGGCTCGGCCCGGGCGAGGCGGGAACGCTACGTGGGCGAGTGGATCCCGGAACCGCTGCCCGACCGCAGAGAGTGGATCAACGGCTGGTCGGGCGGCGGCACCGTCGACCCGGCCGACCACGTCACCCTCGACGAGTCCGTCAACATGGCCCTGCTCGTCGTGCTCGACGCGATGACCCCGGCCGAGCGCGTCGCGTTCGTCCTGCACGACGTCTTCCGCTACCCCTTCACCGAAGTCGCCGAGATCGTCGGCCGCACACCGGCGGCATGCCGCCAACTCGCCTCGTCGGCCCGCCGCCGCGTTCGCGCGTCACGGGGCGCCGCGACCCGGTCGGCCGGGCGCGCCGACGTCGTCAGGGACTTCAAGCAGGCGTGGGAGGCCAAGGACCTCGACGCGCTCGTCGCCCTCCTGGATCCCGGGGTCACGGCGATCGGCGACGGCGGCGGAGTGGTCGACGCGGCACTGCGCCCCGTCGAAGGCGGCGAGCAGGTCGCCCGCTACCTCGTCGAACTCGCCGATCTGGCACCCGCCCTGGAGTTCCTGGAGCGCACGGTCAACGGTCAGCCCGGCCTGGTTCTCCACGTGGACGGCGGCATCGCGGCGGTGATGGCGTTCGACGTCGCGGATCGGCGGATCAGGCACATCTGGGCAGTGCGCAACCCGGACAAGCTCCGGCCCTGGACGACGGACTGACACGCGCCGCCCACTCGGGACCGCCGCCCCACCGCCCTGTGCCGCGCCGGCC
>NZ_WWJX01000656.1 GCF_009865215.1 Streptomyces sp. SID3343
GGCGCCGTGGTCCTGGACCGGGCCGGCGGGCTGATCGCCGGCTTCGGCGACACCGCGCTGCGGTTCGTCTCACCGCAGGACGCTCCGGCCCGCACCGGCGGCGAACTACTGGACGCCATCGACCACGCCGCCATCTGCGTCCCCGCCGGGCAACTCGCGGACGCCGTACGGTTCTGCGAGGCCGCCCTCGGCTTCCACCGGATCTTCGGCGAGTACATCGAGGTCGGCGAACAGGCGATGGCCTCCAGCGTGGTGCAGAGCGCCTCCGCGGACGTCACCTTCACCCTGATCGAACCGGACACCAGCCGTCGGGCCGGCCAGATCGACACCTTCCTCGCCGACCACGACGGTGCGGGCGTCCAGCACTTGGCGTTCCGCACCGACGACATCGCCACCGCCGTCCGTACCGCCGGGTCGCGCGGCATCGAGTTCCTCTCCACCCCTGGCACCTACTACGACGGCCTGGCCGAGCGCCTCGACAGCACCGCGATACCGGTGGAGACGCTGCGCGAGTTGGACGTCCTGGTCGACCAGGACCACGGTGGCCTGCTGTTCCAGATCTTCGCCCGCTCGACCCACCCCCGGCGGACCTTCTTCCTGGAACTGATCGAGCGCCAGGGCGCGGGCACCTTCGGCACCGCCAACATCAAGGCCCTCTACGAGGCCGTAGAGCGCCAGCGCGCCGCCGCTTCCGTCTGACCCACCGGCCGACCCGCCGCCCCGACCCGTCCATCCGACGCGTCCGTCCGACCTGTCCGTTCGACGCGTCCGTTCGACGCGTCCGTCCGACCCGTCCGACTTCCGAGGAGGAGCACCCCATGACCACCGCTCCCGAGTTCGTCCTGACCCAGGCCGAGCGCGCCGTGCTGCCCACGCCCGAGGAGGTGGCCGGCTACCGCGAGCACGGCTGGTACCTCTCCAACCGGCTGTTCACCGACGAGGAACTCGACACCCTCCAGGCGGCCACCGAGAAGTACTACGAAGGCCACCGAGACCGCACCCTCGCCGTCCGGCCGCCGAACCTGGCCTCCTGGGAACCCTCGCACGGGCCGGTCCAGCGGCACAACGACTACGTGCACTACGAGAGCGACGCGATCGCCGCGATCCTGCGCAAGCCCCTGGTCGGCGCCGTCGCCGCGCTGCTCGCCGGAACCGAGGAGATCCGGGTCTTCCAGTCGACCCTGATCCTCAAGCCGCCCGTGCCCGAGGAGCCCTCCAACCACGTGCCGTGGCATTTCGACAAGCACTACTGGCACACCTCGTCCTCGGACGACATGCTGACCGCCTTCATCCCCTTTGACGACTGCGGGGTGGAGAACGGCACCATCACCATGGTCGACGGCAGCAACCGCTGGCAGGAACTCCCCTCCGGGGAGGATGCCACCCGGCACTTCGCTCAGCGCGACCGCTCCGAACTGGATGCGATCCTCGCCGCCAACGCGCGCCACAACCGCGAACAGGTGCGCAAGATCCCCGTCGTCATCCCGCGCGGGCACGTCAGCTTCCATCACTGCCGCACCTACCACGGCAGCGGAGCCAACCTGGCCGACACCCCACGTCGGTCCATCTCGCTGCACCTTCAGGACGGCGGCAACCAGTACCGCCACGCCACCCGACCGGACGGCACCCCCGCCTCGTACAACCACGACGCGGTGGTCCGCCGCACCCCCGACGGCCGCCCCGACTACGCCGACCCCCAAATCTGCCCGGTCATCTGGCGGGAAACCCTGTGACAGACCCCTCCCACCCCGACTCCGACGGCCTCCTCGGCTCCCCCGCCGCGCGCTACCGGATGCTGCGGCTGATCCGCAGCTTCGAGGAACTCGCGCTCGGCCTGGTGAAGTCCGGCGCGATCATCGGCGGTATCCATCCCTACATCGGGCAGGAGGCGGTGGCCGTCGGCGTCTGCGCCGCACTGCGCCCGCAGGACCGGATCACCTCCACCCATCGGGGCCACGGCCATGTGCTCGCCAAGGGCGCGGCCCCGGACCGGCTGCTGGCCGAACTCCTCGGCCGTACCGCCGGGTTGAACAAGGGCCGGGGCGGCTCGATGCACGCCGCCGACTTCTCACTCGGCATCCTGGGCGCCAACGGCATGGTCGGCGCCGGCGTCCCGATCGCGGTCGGCGCCGCCTGGTCCGCCCGGCAGGCCGGCGAGGACCGGGTCGCCGTCGCCTTCTTCGGCGACGGCGCACTCAACCAGGGCGTCCTGCTGGAGTCCTTCAACCTGGCCGCGATGTGGCAGCTGCCGGTGCTGTTCGTCTGCGAGAACAACGGCTACGCCACCACGCTGCCGGCCGCCACCGCAGTGGCCGGCAGCGCCGGCGGCCGGGCCGCCGCCTTCGGGATCCCGGCCGCCGAGGTGGACGGGATGGACACCGAGGCCGTCCGCGCGGCGGCCGCCGCGGCCGTCGAACGGGCCGCGGGCGGCGGCGGTCCCGGCTTCCTCGAGTGCCGCACCTACCGCTTCGAGGGGCATCACACCATGGAACGGCTGATGAAGCTGCGCTACCGCACCCCGGAGGAGATCGCCGACTGGCGCCGCCTCGACCCCCTCCCGCGGGCCGCCGCACTCCTGCCCCACGGCCTCGCCGCGCAGTTGGACACCTCGGTCGCCGAACAGCTGGCCGTCGCGGAGCAGTTCGCCCTGGCATCCGACCACCCGCACCCGGAAGGGGCTTCGGACCATCTCTACGCCGACGGGATGCGCCCGAGGGCGGGGTCGACGGCATGAGGCTCTCGTACACCAAGGCGCTCAACCGGGCGCTCACCGACGCCCTCGCCGAGGACCCCGCGGTCTGCGTCTTCGGCGAGGACATCGGCGCCGGCATGGCCGGCCCCACCCTCAACCTGCTCGACCGCTTCGGCCCCGGCCGGATCGTCGACACCCCGCTCTCCGAGCAGGCCTTCACCGCCATGGCCATCGGCGCCGCCCTGACCGGACGGCGGCCGGTGATCGAATTCCAGATCCCCTCGCTGCTCTTCCTCGTCTTCGAGCAACTCGTCAACCAGGCCCACAAGTTCTCCCTGATGACGGGTGGTCAGGCCGGCGTCCCGCTGACCTGCCTCGTCCCGGGCTCCGGCTCCAGGGACGGCTGGGCCGGCCAGCACTCCGACCACCCCTACAGCCTCTTCGCCCATGCCGGCATGAAGACCGTCGTGCCGGCCACGCCTACCGACGCCTACGGGCTCCTGCGCTCCGCGATCGGCGACCCGGACCCGGTGGTCGTCTTCGCCCCCGCCGCCGCGCTGCCGATCCGCGAAACCGTCACCTGGGAACTCGCACCGATCCCGCTCGGCTCGGCCCGCATCCACCGCGGGGGCACCGACGTCACCGTGGTCGCCGTCGGCCACCTCGTCCACGACGCACTGGCCGTCGCCGAGGAACTCGCCCCGGAGATCTCCGTCGAGGTATTCGACCCCCGCACCCTCTACCCCTTCGACTGGGCAGCCCTGGCGGCCTCACTGGAACGCACCGGACGCCTCGTCGTCATCGACGACTCCAACCGGAGCTGCGGCATCGGCGCCGAAGTCCTCGCCACCGCAGCCGAGGAGATGCGCCTTGTCGCCCCGCCCCGGCGAATCACCCGACCGGACGGCACCGTACTGCCGTTCGCCCCCCAACTCGACCGCGCTCTGCAACCCCACCGCGACCAACTGCGCAACGCCCTGCGCGCCGTCATGAAGTAACCCCTGCCCGGCGCCTGTGCACAACCCGTTCACCGGAGGATCGGCACGTCCGACCATCGCTGGTGCCAAGTTCCGCTTCGGGCGGGTAAGAGTGCTCAAACAGTGCTGTTCCGGCTGCTCGGGGCGGGTGTCGTGCCAAAGTTTCCGATGACCCGTCAACTCGTCGACGCGGACGAGGAGAAAAAGATCCGGACACCGGCTGCGGCCCGTCACGCGCCGGCGGACTCGATCCTCCGCCCCAGATCGTCACGCTGGGCCGGGAAGGCCTGCGCGCGCCGCGGGTCGCCGCTCGGACGGGCCGTAACGCGAAGACCGCGCGGCGATCGCTGCACCAGCTCAACGAAGCCTGTGTGGAGCGGTTTCCCACAGGACGTCGAGGGCGTCGTCCATGCGGCCCTGGCCTGTCCACCTCGACCAGGGTGTGAGCCCCACCCGTGTTCCGGGTGGTACCACGATCGTCGGGCTGCCCGGTCCTCGCGAGGCTGGACGCGTGTCGGTCGAACGGCCGGCGCGAGTCGAGAGCCGTCATGGAGTCACCGTGTCCCTGCGTGCGATGCCGACCATCGGAGATACTCCCGCTCAGGCGACGACGACCGGGCCTGGTCGAAAGCGCCGGCATGCCGTGATCGCCGCGTTGGCCGGCCTGCTCGTCGCGGTGCCTTCGACAGCCGTCGCCGGGACCGCCGGGCAACAGCCCACGCAGCGCCGACAGTTGCAGCGTGAAGTGGAGCGCGTTCTGCGGGAGGGCGGCTACGTCAACGCCGCGATCGAACTCCGGGACGGCAACCGACGGGTCGAGGCGCATGCGGGTGTCGCGGATCTTCGCACGGGTCGGGCGGTGCTTCCCGGTGGCGAACTGCGGATCGCCAGCGCGACCAAGACGCTCGTGGCCACCGTCGCGCTGCAACTGGTCGCCGAGGGGCGCCTCTCGCTCGACGACTCGGTGGAGAAGTGGCTCCCGGGCGTGGTGCTGGGCAATGGCAACGAGGGAAGTCGGATCACGATCCGCAACCTGCTGCAACACACCAGCGGGCTGCACAACTACTCGGAGGAATCCGCCGACACCGCGGCCGGGTTCGAGGCAGCGCGTTTTCGTCGTACGAACGCACGGCGGCTCGTCGCCGACGCGATGACGCACGCCCCGAGCTTCCCGCCCGCCTCAACGGGCGATCCGGAGCCGAACTGGGAGTACTCGAACACCAATTACGTCCTCACCGGGATGGTGATCGAACGGGTCACGGGCCGATCGTGGCGCACCGAGGTCCGGCACCGGATCATCCGCCCGCTCGGCCTGACCGGCACCTATGCCCCCGAGGACGACCCCACCCTGCCCGGCCCCTACACCCACTCCTATCACCGCTTCGCCGACGAGAAGCTCTGGCTCGACACCACGATCCGCTCGATGTCCTGGGGCGACGCCGCAGGCGAACTGGTCAGCACCCACGACGACGTGAACCACTTCTTCACCGCCCTGATCCGTGGTCGGCTGCTCCCACCCGCCCAACTCGCCCTCATGCTCGATACCGTCGCGATGCCGGCCGACTTCGATCAGGTCATGCCCGGCGTGCGCGACGGCCTGGGACTGATGAGCCAACCACTTCCCTGTGGCGGTCTCCGCTGGGGACACGGTGGCGATCTCCCGGGCAGCAAAGTCCGCACGGGTGTCACCCAGGACGGCAGCCGCAGTGTCGTGGTCGTCCTCAACGGCACCTACGAGGACGACGAACACGGCCTGCCCGCCGAGACAGCCGCGCAGCAACTCCTCGACCGTGTGTTGTGCGCGAAGAGCTGAGCCCACCGCGACGCCGGCCACCGAACGACCCGCCCAGATCCAGGAGTACGAGCGTGCCCCGCCTACGCCCTCCCGCCAAACCGCATCGCGCTACCTGCCTCACCGCGGCCACCGCCGCCCTCATCGCCGCGACCACCGCGGCCCTGGAACGCTCCGGCGCCCGGCTCGCGGGCTTCGGCGAGCGCGCGACGCTCGTGCACGCGGTGTACGACGAACTCCCCGACGTGCTGGCCCGGCTCGGGATCGAGCGGATCGACGGCATCCTGTTCGA
>NZ_WWJX01000657.1 GCF_009865215.1 Streptomyces sp. SID3343
AGCCCCGCCAGCACGAGCTCGGCCGCGCCGAAGCGGGCCCCGCCGAGCGAACCGCCCGCCCGCAGCGGCGGATAGCCGGCCGCCGCGCGCAGCTCGGCCGCGTACTCCTGGGGGGTGCCCAACCGGGCACGCAGGAGGTCGGAGGTGACCGCGCCGTCGAGTTCGGCGACCACCTCGCTCAGGTTCAGCTCGACGTCGTCGAGGATCTCCTCGGCCTCACTCGGCGGCAGATCGGCCACTACTCGGGCGACCTCGACGCGGTAGTCCGCTGCGACGGGGTGCAGTGCGGTGTCCTTCATCGGGTCTCCCCCACCAGTTCCGACATCGTCCGGGCGAACGAGTTCCACGTGTCGGTGGACTCCCGGAACCGCAGTCGGCCGGGCTCGTTCAGCGCGTAGTACTTGCGGTTCGGGCCTTCGTCGCTCGCCACCACGTACGACGTCAACAGGCCGGCGTTGTACAGCCGGCGCAACGTGCCGTACACGGACGCGTCGCCGACGTCGTCGAGACCGGCCTTGCGCAGCCTGCGCAGCACGTCGTAGCCGTATCCGTCCTCCTCGCGCAGCACGGCGAGCACCGCGAGGTCCAGCACTCCCTTGAGCAATTGACTCGGGTCCATGAAGCCTCCAGCTCCTATGCGACGGACAGTACCACGCAATGCGTAGTAGTGCCCGAGGCGCTCCCGCCCCATCCGTTCTCCGATCAATTCCCCTCCCCGCACAGCAGATCGGCGCCGACTCGCGTTTATAGCTCTCGTGGGCTTCCACACCGGGAGAAGGACCAAGAAGGAGAAGGAAACGATGCCGTTCGAGGACTTCGCCGCGGCGCGGCTCCCGGCCCTGCTGCGCTACGCCGTCTTGCTCTGCGGCGATCCGGAGCTTGCCCGCGACCTGGTACAGGAGTCACTGATCCGCGCACTCGTGCGCTGGAAACGCATATCGAGGCTGGACCGACCCGAAGCGTACGTCCGCACCATGGTGACCAACGAGTTCCTGTCGCTGCGGCGCCGCAAGGTGATCAAAACCGTCGCCCTGACCTACGACGCGCTGGACGGCCCCCGGGCCCCGATCACCCAGGGCAGCACCCGGGGCGAGGCCCCGGGCGCCGACCCCAGAGGCGAACTGTGGGAACGCCTCGTGACACTGCCTCGGCAGCAGCGGGTGGTCCTCGTCCTTCGCTACTACGAGGGCCTGTCCGACGGCGAGATCGCGGACACGCTCGGCTGCCGCCCCGGCACCGTACGCGGATACGCGTCCCGCGCGCTGGCGACCCTGCGCGTCGAACTCACCGGACAACCCGTTCTCAGCATGGGAGAGAAGCCGTGACGGACATCCGCGACCTCGAAGGGGTCCTCGCCGACCACGCGTCGTCGGCGCCCGATCCCGAAGGCATGATCGAAGCCACCCACGCCGGCGCCCGCCGATTCCGCCGTCGTCGCCGCGTGATCGCCGGCGCGGGCGTGGCGACGACGATCGCGCTGGGGGTGTTGGTGCCGACGGTGGTGCCCCGCCTGGACGACCACCCGCCGGCGCCGAAGGCAGCCACGGGGCCGCCGTCCTCGATCGGCCCCGATGCGCCGAACGTTCGCATCGAGATCACGGCCGGCAGCGGCTACTACCGGATGACCCACGGCGCGGTCGGGAGCGGCGTCCTGGCGAGCATTCGCCCCGTCGGCTCCGGTTCGGGCGGGTCGGGCGACGTCGGCGTGTACGCGGCGGGAATCCTCGACGAGGCCGCGCTGTCGGCGGGTGAGCCCATCACCGTCGGCGGGCATCGGGCCTACTACCTCCCGCAGTTCCGTTTCCCGGCGGCGAATCCCAAGCCGCTTCGGGACGGCGGCCTGCCTCAAGGGCCGCCGAATTCGGTCAAGACGACCCCGGCAAGCGAGGTCATCGCTTGGCGCGACCCGTCCGGGGCGTGGGTGACGGTGACCGCCTTCGACCGGGGGCGGGCCGCCGTCCGGACCCTCGCGGACCTGGTGACCGTACGGCCGGGCAGCGATCTCCGCGCGCCGTATCGCCTCGGATACCTGCCCGCGGGGCTGCGGTTCGAAGGCTGGTACGCCCGCACCGAGGAGGCCGCGGCAGAGACCGACTCCGAACTCGCGTTCACCGCGGAGGCGGGGCAACCGCGTTGGCAGGCCACGAGCCCGGTCAACGTCATGCCGGGACTCCTGGACGTCCGAATCATGCCGAGGAGCGGCTACCTCGACGGACACACGGCGGAGTTCGGCGCTCCGACATCCGTCGCGGGCCATGACACCTGGTACCGGACCACGAGCGACAAAGGCGTCGTTGTCCCCGAAGGTGGCGCGTTGTTCTTCGCGAACGTCGGTGGCTGCCAAGTCACCATCGGCGTCAGGGACAACACCCGCATCCCTTACGCCGAGGTCTTGCGGACCTTCGAAGCGACAGAGTTCAAGGATTGCCAGGACCCGTCCACGTGGGTCGCACCGCTGCCCTGATCCGCGAGTGAACTCCCCGTCCGGTTCGGGGAGTTCACCACGCGTCGCAAGCAAACTCAGCCGTTCGCCGCCACATACGCGTCCAACTCCGCGACGTAGGCGTCCTTCACAGCTTCCGGCAGCCAGGTGATCGCGAACGCGTTGTACTCGAACCGCGCGACCTCGGCCTTGCTCAGGTCGAGGTCGGCCTGCGTGCGTTCCAGGTTCTCCTGCACGTACGCGTCGAAGTAAGCGGGGTCATCGGAATTGATCGTGACCAGGATCCCCTCGTCGAGCATCCGCCGGATCTCCGCACCCTTGATCCCGTCCACCACAAACGAGTTCGAGACCGGACACACGGTCAGACCGAGCCCGCGTGCCTTGATCGCCGCGACCAACTCCGGCTTCTCCAAGGCGTTCGACCCGTGGTCGATCCGGTCCACGCCGATGTCCTCGATGGCCTGGCGGATGTGCTCGGTGCTGTTCTCCTGGTCGACGTCGCAGTGCATCGTCAGCCGGTAGCCCTCGGCCCGGGCCCGCGCGTACACCGCGGCGAACTTGGCCGGCGGGTTGCCGCGCTCGTCCGAGTCGAGCCCGATGCCCACGATGTACTCGCGATACGCGAGCGACTGCACGAGCGTGGCCATCGCGTACTCGGCCTGGAAGTCGCGCAGGAAACACATGATCAACTGAGCCCGGATGCCGAACCGCGCCCGCGCGTCCGTGATCGCCCGGCTGAGCCCGCGCACCACGACGTCGAACGGCACACCCCGCCCGGTGTGCGCCTGCGGGTCGAAGAACATCTCCGCGTAGCGCACGTTCTGCGACGCGGCCTTGCTCAGGTAGGCCATCGCGAGGTCGTAGAAGTCCGGCTCGTGCACGAGGACCCGCATGCCCTCGTAGTAGATGGTCAGAAACGACGCGAGACTGTCGAACCGATACGACGCCCGCATCTCCTCCACGGACGCATACGGCAACTCGATCCCGTTGCGCTCGGCGAGCACGAACTTCAACTCGGGCTCCAACGTGCCCTCGATATGCAGATGCAACTCACACTTGGGCAACCCGGCAATGAAGTCACGCATGTCACACATAGGGGTCCTTCTCGTTCGAACAGCGAATTGCCCTCCCGAGCAAAGCACAACCGAATCGCACACACGACGACCGGCCGCCTCGAACCCATCGTGTTCGCCCCACCCGCCGCCGCCGGCCTCCGATCGAGAGCGTCGAATCGGCCGCCGGCCGTCGGCCGATTCGACGCGCGGCACTCGTCCCCTTCGGACACCGCCACCACCTGCTGCTTCCGTCGTCGCGCGACCGACGGTGAGCATGGGCGGGACGGATCCGAGGAACTGATCGCGTTGGAGTCGCAGTGCTCAGGGATCCTGGCGGCCAACGCCGGCTTGATCCTCGGCCTGTTGCAAACCCGCGGGTACGCGACGGCGCTGATCGGTTCGGGTTCGATGATCCCGGATCCCGATCGGGCGGAAGCACTCGTCGACATCCGCATGAAACGCCAACGCATCCTGCAAGGAGAGAACCCGACCACTGTTCGAGCACTCGTCTCGGAGAGCGCCCTCGGGTGCGAAATCGGTGGCCGGGATGTACTCAGGGGTCAACTCGCCCACTTGCTGGAATTGATCGAGCTGCCCAATGTCACCATCCAGGTGCTGTTGACCAGTTCGCCTGCAAGCGCCTACAACGGTGGCCTGACCATGTTCGACTTTTCGGGTCCGCACGATCCGAGCGCGCTCTTCATCGAGTACCACGGCGGCATGCTGATCAAGGAAGACGATCGCGATCTCCGCCGCTACCGACGGCACATCGAGTATCTGTTCGCCGATGCGCTCTCCACGGACGAGTCCCGATCACACATCGCAGCAAGGATGCGATCCATATGACCTCTCAGCCCGAGGGCTGGCGAAAGTCCACCCACTCCGGCCATGAAGGCGACTGCGTCGAAGTAGGCCGCCATGTCGGAACGACCGCCGTCCGCGACACCAAAGCCCGCACCCGCGGCCGACTCGAACTCGGCCCGACCCCGTGGGCCACCTTCCTGACCGGCCTCAAGCGCGCCTGAACACCGCATCCGACACGAGACCGCCAAGGCCGTCACGGAAAGCCTCGACCTTCCCCTCCACGGGTCGACGCACCTGATCCTCCGGGCAGCAAAGGGGCTTTGATGCATCCTGACCACAACCCGATCGGAGCCTGGCGAACTTCGTCCTACAGCGGCGGCAGTGGGCAGAACTCGTGCGTCGAGGTCGCTCCGATCGATACGGACACCGCCGTCCGCGACACCAAAGCCCGCACCCG
>NZ_WWJX01000658.1 GCF_009865215.1 Streptomyces sp. SID3343
CGAGCCCGTGGGCGTGGTCGCGGCCGTCGTACCGTGGAACTTCCCGCTCACGATGGCCGCGTGGAAGGTGGCCCCGGCGCTGGCCACCGGCTGCACGGTCGTGCTCAAGCCCGCCGAACAGTCGCCGCTGTCCGCGCTGCGCCTGGGCCGACTCGCGAGCGAGGCCGGGTTGCCGGCGGGCGTGTTCAACGTGGTCGCGGGGGAGGGGCCGACGGCGGGCCGCGCGCTCGGCCTGCACCCCGACGTCGACGTGCTCGCGTTCACCGGCTCCACCGCCGTGGGACGGCACTTTTTGCGCTACGCGGCCGACTCGAACCTGAAACGGGTCTGGCTCGAACTCGGCGGTAAATCGCCCAACATAGTGCTGCCGGACGCCCCCGACCCGGCCCGCGCGGCGGCCTCGGCGGCGTGGGGCATCTTCTTCAACCAGGGCGAGATGTGCACCGCGCCGTCCCGGCTGCTCGTGCACTCCTCGATCGCCGACGACATCGTGGACGCGGTGGTCGAACACGCACGCGCGCTACGGATCGGCGACCCGCTCGACCCCGCGACCACGATGGGCGCGCTGGTGACGGCCGAGCACCTCGCCCGGGTCGAGGGCCACATCGCCCGCGCCCACGCGGACGGCGCCCGGCTGCGCTCGGGCGGGAACCGGGTGGACCGGCCCGGCAACTACCTCGAACCCACCGTGTTCGACCGGGTCACGCCCGACATGGCGCTCGCGCGCGACGAGGTGTTCGGCCCGGTGCTCGCGGTCCTGACGTTCGACACCGAGGACGAGGCCGTCCGGCTCGCGAACGCGACCGAGTACGGCCTGGCGGCAGGCGTGTGGACGGCGGACCTGTCGACGGCGCACCGCGTCTCGCGCGCCGTGCGAGCGGGCACGGTATGGGTGAACTGCTACGAGGAGGGCGGCCTGAACGTCCCCTTCGGGGGCGTCAAACAGTCAGGCCACGGCCGAGACAAGTCACTGCACGCGTTGGACAAGTACACCGACCTCAAAACCACCTGGATCCGGTTGTGAGCCCTACGAATCCCACGATCCGCCCGAACCGACCGCTGATCGCCCTGCCCTGCCGGTTCGCGGCCACCACGTCGGCTCTGCGCTACGCCGCGGAGGTCACCGCGCAGGCGCTCGCGGAGGCGGTCTACGCCGCAGGCGGCGAGCCGTTCATGATGCACCCGGCCGACCCGTGGGACATCGGCGCGCGCCTGGCCCGGGTCGACGGCCTGCTGCTGCCGGGCGGCGGCGACCTGGAGCCGAGCACCTACGGCGCGGCGTCGGTGCACGGCGAGGTGTACGACGTCGACGAGACCCAGGACGCCTTCGACCTCGCGGCGGCCCACCACGCCCTGACCACGGGGCTGCCCACGCTCGCGATCTGCCGGGGCCTCCAAGTACTCAATGTGGCCCTGGGCGGCACCCTCACCCAGCACATGCCGACCCACCACCGCCACGTCGTACACCGCATCAAACCCGACCCGAACTCCACCCTGGCCCGAGCCGTGGGCCCCGACCACATCGAAGCCTCCTGCTACCACCACCAGAGCATCGACCGCCTGGCAACCCCCCTACGCATCACCGCCCAAGCCGCAGACGGCACCATCGAAGCCGTCGAACCCACAACCCCCAAAGGCTGGTTCCTGGCCGTCCAATGGCACCCGGAAGACACCGCCAAAACCAACCAGGCCCAACAATCCCTCTTCACCGCCCTGACCGAGGCATCCACCCAACACAAACACCCGAGCCCACCCCGCCCGAAGGCCGATCTAACCCCGCCCGGCGTTGAGGCACCAGGCGCCTGAAGACCGATTCCTCGACAGGAATGGGCAAACGATGGGCAGCGCGAGCGACTTCCAGCCGGTCCGGTGTGTGAGGACAGTGCGGGGGAGGGTCGGCTGGAGTTCGGGAGTGGGCGAATGATGGGCAGTGCGAGCGGTATCCAGCCCGTCCGGCGTTTGAGGACAGCCGGCCGCAGGCCGCGTGTGCAGGCTCCCTTGTGTGGAGCGGCAAGGGACCGCATTTCCAGCCCGTCCGGCGTTTGAGGACGAGCCGGCCGCAGGCCGCTCTGCGGCTATCGGGACGGCAACCCCTCCAGCCCGTCCGGCGTTTGAGGACAAAGCATGCGCCCCGGCCAACCGGCCAACCGGCCAACCGGCCAACAGGCGAAGCCGACCGCCTCACCCCGCCCGGCGAGGACGCCCACCCCGTCGAGGCCGAGGAGCGTGACCGTCCAACAGCGTCTGCCGCCGCTCTTCTCCCTTGGCCTCCAACCGCGCCACGATCCTCCGCAGGCTGTCCGCCAGGACCAGGCACTCGTCCGCCGACAGATCGTCCGCGACGAAAGCCTCCTCCGCGTTGAACTCCGGGAAGATCCGGACCATCAACTCCTCACCCGCAGGCGTCAGCGACAGCAGCACCAACCGCCCGTCCGACGCATGCGCCGCCCGCGCGATCAGCCCGCGCGTCTCCAACGTACGGGCCACGCCGGTGAGCGTGCCCTTGGAGATGCCCGCCTCCTCGGCGACGTGCCGGGTCTCGCTCTCGCCCCAGATCCACACCGCCCACAACACCGTGAACGCGGTCCACGTCAGCTCGGACTCGCGCAGCACCGAGTTCTCCAGGTGCTGCCGTACGGCCGCCGCGGCCCGATAGATGTTCGACACCGCGGCCATCTGTTCGCGCCGCAACGGAATGTCGCCCAATCGTGCCTGGACGGCCTTTTCCGTATCGGTGATGGACCGCTTCCCGACCACATGCCCCGCCTTCGTCGTCCCGGGCGCCCCGAACCGCTGCTCGATGCGCCATGTTCAGCCTGAAGTCTGAAATCTAGCCCTTACGGCGCCCTGTTTGCATCCGTACGATCAGCGCCACCCGCACATCGTACGAACACAAACGATCAAGATCTCGCCCCTCCCCACCGCCGGGCACGGCAAGCAAAGACGCGTCGGCGACCACGCCCGAGCCCCCATGCCCCCGAGACCGCCGCGCGCAAGGCCCGCACGGCAGGCTCGGCCTCCCGCACATCGTCTTCCTCGTGGCGGCGGGCATCCGCCCCACCCGTCGTGGCGGCAGGCGGCATCCCGCAGGGCCCGGCCGTCACCGGTACGGCCCGCATCCCACTCGAACCCCGGCAACGCCCGGTCAACGCAGCGGCCCCGAGCCAACGCCGGGGCATCGCCGGCTGGTTCGGTACTCGGGTGAAGCCGGCCTCCGGAACCGAGTCTCCGCAGACCGGCGTTGCCGTTTCGATGAACAGGCTCGGACGATGGGGAGGACCGTGATGAACATCAGCCCGGCCGAGACCTGGTAGCCCACGATGAACCGGCCGGCGGAACCCTGCCGGTGGTCGCGGTCGCGCATTTCGGAGGTTGGTTCCGCGTCCGTAGAGGTCGTGGGCGATGGCGTCCACGCCCCGATCGAGCGAGATGCGATCGAAAGGGGGAGAGTTACGAGCGAGTCTTTCCCCCATCCGGGCTGTATCGCAGTGCATGGCTCATCTCATCCGGGATCCGCCTCCCCTTCGCAGCCCTCCAGCACCTGTCGTTCCTCCGCGCGCAGGGCCTCGACCTTTTCGACGTCCTCGTCCCACGCGGGAGTCGGAAGCAGGGCCCAGCGGTGGAGCACGAGCAAGAGGTCACGCGCGTGTGCGTTGCCGACCTCCTCGTCGAACTTCTCGCGGGATTCCGGGGGAAGCGCCTCGCGGATGCCGTTGATCGAGGCGGGATACTCGATCGTGTCCCCGTCGGCGAGTGTGGTCGAAAAGGCTGCGGCCGTCGGCGCGGACCTCCCAGGACGAACGGGTGTCCGGCCCGACCGCGTGCGTTCGCACCGCGTCCTCGAACGTCCCCGGCCGAGCGGATCGTGGTTTGCTTCCCTCTCCACAACCCGAGCGCACATATCCGAGTCCCATCACAGACAGTGTTTGGGCCAGTCCTCGGCGTCGCGTGGGCAGGGCCGAGCTCGCGCGGGCCGCGTCCCCCCGCCGCTGCCTCCGCGGGCGGCGGCGGGGGTGTCGTATCCGCTCCCGGCGAGGTGTGAGATCGGGTCGCCGGGTGGTTGCCCGGCGGGAGTACCCCCGCCTCCCGCAGCGGCCGGCCGGGTGCGAATCGCC
>NZ_WWJX01000659.1 GCF_009865215.1 Streptomyces sp. SID3343
GGGTGGTGAGCGGGCCGGTGAGGGGCCTCGCGGGCGGGCTTGGGAGGGTCGCCGGGCGGGGGCTTGCGCGGTGCCTCGCGGGGGCTTGCGCGCGGTGCCTTGCGGGGGCTTGCGAGCGGCGCCGGGCGCGGGGCGGGGAGGCGCGTCGGCAGCGGATCGGGGAGTATCGGGCGGCTTCGCGGATAACCTCCCCACAGCGGTGCTCGGTGCACGACTACGGGAGGAACAGCCCGCATGATGCGAGGTTCGGTCGCGAAGGTGGTCGCGGCGGCGGCCGGTCTGCTCCTGGCGGCGGGCTGTACGTCGGGGTCGACACCGTCGGCGAAGCCGCCCTCCGATCGGGCCGGTGAGACGTCGCGTGATCCGGCCGGCGGCGACGCGGCCGAACCCGCGGCGGACCCCATCGTGTGGACCGACTGCGCGGGGGGCTTCCAGTGCGGGACGCTCCAGGTGCCGTTGGATCACGCCAAGCCGGACGGGCCGAAGATCAAGCTCGCGGTCATCCGCAAGCCCGCGACCGGCTCGAACCGGATCGGCTCGCTCGTGCTGAACCCGGGCGGGCCGGGCGGCTCGGGGCTGGACTACGCCCAGTACGCGGCGGTCAGCTACCCGGCGGACCTGCGCAAGCGCTTCGACATCGTCGGCTTCGACCCGCGCGGCGTCGGCCGCAGCACCGCGATCGACTGCCTGACCGACAACGCGATGGACACGTTCACCCAGCTCGACGCGACACCGGACACCCCCGACGAGGTGAAGGCGTGGACGGACGCCACGCGAGCCTACGGGCAGGGCTGCGCCGACAAGTCCGGCGACCTCCTGGCCCACGTCTCGACCGTGGACGCGGCGCGCGACATGGACCTGCTGCGCGGCGCTTTGGGGGATGCCAAGCTCTACTACGTGGGCGCCTCCTACGGCACCTTCCTCGGCGCGACCTACGCGGAGTTGTTCCCCAAGCGGGTCGGCCGGCTCGTCCTCGACGGCGCGATGGACCCGAGCCAAAGCGCGGCGGACGCCAACCGCGCGCAGGGCGGCGGCTTCGAGACCGCCCTCAACGCGTTCCTCGACAACTGCGTGGCCGGCGGCTCGTGTCCGCTGGGTGCCGACCGCGCCCGCGCCCTGACTCGCATCCGCGACCTGCTGACACAACTCGACGCGCGCCCGCTCCCGGGCGACGCGACGCGCAAGGTGACCGAGTCGATCGCGACGACGGGCATCCTGTCCCCGCTCTACTCGAAGAGCCAGTGGCCGACCCTGCGCAAGGCCCTGGAAGCCGCCCTGCGCGGCGACGGCAGCGACCTCCTGGACCTCAACGACCAGTACTACGAGCGCGGTCCGGACGGCAAATACAAGAACCTGATGTACGCCAACACGGCGGTGAACTGCCTCGACGGCCCGCCGGCCGCCACCTCGAAAGCCGACGTCGAGAGCCAACTCCCCACCTACCAGGCCGCTTCCCCCACCTTCGGCCGCAACCTCGCGTGGGCGGGCCTGTCCTGCACGGCATGGCCGGTCGCACCGACGGGCAAACCCCACGAGATCAAGGCCGAGGGCGCGGACCCGATCCTGGTCGTCGGCACCACCCGCGACCCGGCCACCCCGTACGCGTGGGCCCAGGCCCTGGCAGGCCAACTGGCCTCCGGCACCCTGCTCACCTACGACGGCGACGGCCACACCGCCTTCGGCCGAGGCAGCAACTGCATCGACCGCGCGGTGGTCGACTACCTGCTCCAGGGCACGGTCCCACCGAACACCAAGACGTGCCGCTGACCACCCCCAATACGCGCGTGTGGATCACCGCCGGGGGTGTGTACACTCGTTCCCTGTCGCCACCTTCGGGTAGCAGACAAGCCGCCTTAGCTCAGTCGGCTAGAGCGACGCACTCGTAATGCGTAGGTCAAGGGTTCGACTCCCTTAGGCGGCTCCACGAAGGCCCAGGTCACATACCCCGTGACCTGGGCCTTTTGTCATTCCTTGACCTTCGGTGGCGATCAGCCGGGAGTGTGCCAGGCCGTCTGCGTGAGCGATGCGTGAGCGAGTGTCGAAGAAGCCACTTCGGCGACCGTTACGGCCTGGCGGCGGGGCACGACCCGGGCGGTGGCCTCGGCCGCCTCGGCGGCGATCTCCGCCAGCACGCTCGTGTAGATCTCGCCCGTGATCACCTGTGAGGAGTGACCGAACTCCTCCGAGACGATCTTCAGTGGGACCTTCGCCTTGAACGCGAGGGTCGCCGCGAGGTGGCGCAGGTCGTGCAGCCGCACCGGCGGCAGCCCGGAGGCTTCGACCAGACGCTTGAACGTGTCCGAGACCAGCCCCGGATGGAGCCATTCGCCGTTCTCCTGCGTGAACAGGCAACCGGTCTCCACCCAGCCGGTACCCCACTTCAACCGCTCGGCCTCCCGTCGCGTGATCCACTCGGCCAGCACGCGGCGGGTCAGGCTGTCCAGGGTGACGGTGCGAAAGCTCTTCCGCGTCTTGGGAACGCTCTCCTCGACGTCCCAACCGTCCTGGACGAGCTGGGTGGTGACGGTCAGGAGACCCTGATCCAGGTCGACCTCGGACAGCGGTTGGCCCAGAGCCTCGCCCCGCCGCAACCCGCGGAAGGCCATCAGGTACCACATCGGGTACAGGCGTTCGCCCCGGTCCTGCAGGAAGTCGAGGAACTGACCGGCTTGTTCGGGCGTCCAGACCATGACCGGGCTGGGCTTCTCCCCGGTCTCGCGCCACTTGGCGACGCGTTGCGGCGTCCAGATCAGGGCGTGCGGCTTGCGGACCGCGTCCAGCTTCACCCACACGGCCGGGTTGAACGTGATCAGGCCGTGGGGGATCGCATCGTTCAGAGCCGCCCGCAGCGTCGCCTTGATCCGCTCGCGGGTGGCCGGGCCGGTGATCCGGCGAAACGGCGGCATCTGCTCGATCGCGGCTTTCATCGCCGCGCGCTTGGCCCGGTTCTCCTGGCCTTTCCAGGGGATCAGGCGAAGGGCCTCCACGGCTGCGCGCCGCTGCTCGTTCTGCTCATAGATGTCCTCGTTCGAGGCGGTGATGTCCGCGAACATCTCGGCGATGAGGTGCACCCGCAGGCGGTCGAGCCGGTGGTGGCCGAGCCTGGGCTTGAGGTGGAACCGCACGTCGGTCTCGTACCGTGCGATTCCGGACTTGCGCAGGCGCAGGCCCGCAAGCCACGTATCGAGCCATTCCTCGACGGTGATCCGACCGGACAGTTCCTGTCCTGATCCCAGTCGACGACGGATCTCCTCGACCTGTGGTAGCGGCGACTTCTCGTCGGAGACCTGCTTGAGCAGCTCCGCGATGCGTTCCTGGGATTCGCGATCGTCGGACTCTGCGAGGGCGAGCAGGGAGCGTATGTGGTCCAGATCGGCCTGCGCCAGCTTGGACGTCTTGTAGCCGGCACGGCTGAAGGAGCGGCGGGAGCCGTCCTGACGGGGCAGTAGTTCCTGTCGCACGCTGTAGCTGCCGTGGGAGCGGCTCTTGAGCTTGGGACAAGCCTTGCCGAGCGGCTTGTCGGTCTTGGGGTCACGGCAGTAGCAGCGGTGGTACGTCGAGCCTTTCACGCGCTGGGGTCCTCCTTCGCGGTGCTGTCGTCGATGTGGGCGAGGGCGACGGGGGGAACAGGCGGCTCCAGCCCCCGGTCGCGCATACGGGCACGGAGGTCGCGCAGGGCGAGAGTGTCCTCGAACGCGAGCCGCTCGTACTGCGCAGCGACCTGACCCAGTCGCTCGTGTTCGGCCGGGTCGAGATTGACGGTCGCCAACCGGCGCCGCTCGTGGGCCAGACGCGCGGACGCCAACGCCGCCTCGACGGCGACGGCGTGGTGGCGGAAGGCTTCGAGTCGTGCGCGCGGCGAGTCCGCCGGTGGCAACTCGGACAGGGGCGTCTCGCCGGTAAACCAGGCGAGGGCGTCCCACATGTCGGCGGCGACGCCCGGCGTGGGCGAGACGCTGGGGACGTGCCCGACGGGGAACAACAGGGCGATCGGCGGCACGTCCAACGCCTTCGCCAGGACGACCAGTTCGGTCACGTCGAGGGACTCGCGCCGTCCGATCTCCAGATTCGCCAGCACGCCGCGCTGCATCTCCACGCCCAGCGCGGTGCACGCGTCCGCAAGTTGCTGGGCGCTCATCTTCCTGGCCTTGCGGTGGCGTCGTACCTCGCCCGCGACGACCGCCACCAGGTTCGGGGCCTGCTCATTTTGCGTCATGCATGAACAGTACAGCGATAGAGTGTCGTTTCAGTAGACAGATTACGTTCGTTCGGCATCATCGAACGAACCTGACGTGGAGGTTGTCCCATGGCGTCACAGGAATCGACCGGGCCGATGACACGCGAGGAACTGCTGGCCCTGCCCGCCGTCGTCCCCCTGGACGTCGCCAACCGGGCCCTGGACATCGGCAGGACCAAGGGCTACCAGATGGCCAAGCGCGACCTGTACCCGTGTGCGGTGCTGCGGCTGGGCCAGCGGTACCGCGTCGTCACCAGCGAACTGTTGCGTGTCCTCAAGGTCGACTCGACTCCGGCATCGGACGCCGCCACGGAACCGGCCGAGAAGCCCACGGCCGCCCTCGCGGCATAGCGCACCCCGGAGATCCGTCCCCGGGCTGCTCACCATCGGATCGACCAGGGAGAACCCCCTCTTCGCCGGTGCCGGTGCCGGATCGTTGCCCCACCGATCAGGAGCCGCCCCGAGCGGATCGCGCGACAGCCGAGTGCCGACGTTTTCCCACGCCCACTGCCCCTGAAAGAGCGACACATGAGCCATGCAGTCCAATTGCCCGCAGATCCGGCATCGATCACGCTGGACTGGCGATTGTCCAGTCCTTGGTGGGACGACACCTATGACTGCTGGGACATCGTCCCGGTCGTCATCGAGGAGCAATGCGAACGTGGCGAGACGTTGAACGAGATAGGTGAGATCCATATCGCCTCGATCAGCCCGGGTCGCACGCAGGACATCGTCGGCCGGCTCGACCGAGACGGTGCCGACGTCGGCGGTGTGGCGGGCACGATCCTCACACCCGGTACTGACCTCCTTGCCGACGACCTGAACGCTGCGCTCACGAGGCGGACCGGGCGCGTCCTGATCTTGAACACGGTCCAGTTGTGGGACGAATGGTGCGGGTTCGGACTGGGTGTACGCCTCGCGGGAGCGGCCCTTCGCCGCCTTTCCGGAGGCGCGCGGGCAGTGGCCTTTGCCACGGCGCCCGCCGATCCGGCGGGGTGGGACCCGGAAGACCCAGAGCAGGCGGGGCGCGACATCACGGTGGCGAGGATCGATGCGTTGGCCCAAGGGGTCGGATTCGAGCACTACCGCAACGGAGTGCACATTCTCGACCTGGGTGCCCACAGCATCGACGACATCCTCGACCGTCTCGGCGATCCTGTATCGGTCCGATCCGGAGTCCAAGCCGACGAGATCGCCTGAAATCGAGCCCCGACATCGAACCTGCCGAGCCGCGCCCGGTGTGTCCCCAAGGGGTTCACAGCGGGCACGGGTTCGTCGCGATGAGACGAACGGTCAGGCAGCGGGTCGTTCCGCCGGGAACGCCCGGCGGAGTATCCCGAGTGTGGCCGCGTTGTAGAGCTTGCACATCGGGTGCTGGCTCGCGAAGATGCCCCGCTCGCGCACCGCGTGGGCACGGTCGACGGTGCTCAGCCAGCGGATGGGCAGGACGTACTCCGCCAGATCGGGGTCGGTCGCGTCGCCGGCATGGCGATACGTGCCGACGAGCTGCTGCTCGGCCAGGCGAACGCTGTGGCCGTCCACCTCGACCCGGGCTTCGACGAACGGGGCGACCTCGCCGGCGACTTCGCCGACCCCCACGTATCCGACGCGCGGGATGTAGACGTGTACGCGGTGGCCGATCCGGGGTCGACGCAGTCCCTGGGAGAACCAGGTGCCGCCGCCGGCGCTGACGAAGCCGAGTCGGCGTCCGTCGTCCCACGAGCGGGTGCCGTCCTCGCCCAGCGCGGAGTACCAGTCCTCGCCGCTCCACGGCTCACG
>NZ_WWJX01000660.1 GCF_009865215.1 Streptomyces sp. SID3343
TCGAGCGCGGCCCGGCCCCGGGCAACGCGCCGCGCAGGAGCAGCGCGAGCCCGGCGGCGCACGGCAGCAGGAACGCGAACGCCAGTCGCCACTGCCCGATCTGCGCGAACGCGCCGCCCGCGGCCGGGCCCACCAGCGTGCCGACTCCCCACATGCCGGACACCAGCGCGGCGGCCCGCGTCCACAGCTCCGGAGGCAGCGATACCCGGATCATCGCGTACGACAGACCGACGAGGAATCCGCCGCCGACGCCCTGGAGAGTGCGGCCCGCGAGCAGCAGCCCCACCGTCGGCGCGAGCATGCAGGCGACGGTGCCGAGGGTGAACACGCCCAGCGACCAGGCGTAGGCCGGGCGCGGTCCCGCCCGTTCGAGCAGGCGCGGCACGAAGACCGACGCGACGACCGACGCGAACACGAACAGTGTGGTGTTCCAGGCGTAGAAGCGCAGGCCGCCGATGTCGGCGACGACCGACGGCAGCAGGCTCGTGGCCAGATACACGTTGACCGCGTGCAGGGCGACGCCGCCCGCGAGGACCACGGCGGTGGCGAGGTAGGGGGCGCGGAACAACGCGCCCCAGGTGGCCGCGGCCGGCGGCTCCCCGTCCTCGCCACCGGTGTCCTCGGCAGGCTTGGTCGGGTTCGACGACTCGCTCATTCCGGTTCCTCCGCATCACCTTCGACACGAGCCTGATTAGAATTCGACTCGGTCCGGATTGTAATCACATCGCGGGGCCTGTCCAATCCCCGGGAGCGATCCACCCCGCCGATAGGATGGCGGCGATGGCCGACCGCACCCCCTCCCGCCCCGCACCCGCCGCCACCGCCGCGCGCGGGGCCGGCCGACCACGAGACCCCGCGATCGACGGCGCGGTGCTGGCCGCCACCCTCGACGTGCTGCGCGAACAGGGCTACGCGGGCTTCGCGCTGGAGACCGTCGCCGCCCGGGCCGGTACCACCAAGGCCACCATGCGGCGGCGGTGGTCGACCCGGCAGCGGCTGATCATCGCGGCCCTGGCCACCGTCCTGGTCACGCCGCCGGTCCCGGACAGCGGCTGCACCCGATGCGACCTCACCGACGCGCTGGACATCCTCACCGACGCCCTGGTGCGCAAGGTCCCGCCGGGTGTGCTGGCCCCCCTGGTCGCCGAGTGCGCGGGCGACGCCGAACTCAACGACCACCTGATCGACACGTTGCTGCGCCCCACCCGCACGGCGGTCGCCGCGACCGTGGCGGCCTCGGTCGCCCGGGGCGACATCCGAGCGGACGCCGACGTCGACCTGATCGTCGACGTCCTGGGTTCGGTGGTCTACCAGCGGGGCCTGTTCGCCCACGCCCCGCTGACCGAGGACCTCGCCGTCCGCACGGTCGACCTGCTACTGCGCGGCGCGGCCACCGACTTCGACCGCCTGGTGGCGATCAGCCGGGCCAAGTCCAGCCACCCGCACCGACATTCCTAGCCGAAAGCCTCGTCGAACGATCGCCGCGCACACGCTTGCGACGGCATCCACGGCCCCGCCGAGACGCGCTCCCGCCGGCGGCGACTTGTCGCGGGCTACGGACCGACGTCGGCCGCCTGGCCGCCGGTCATGCGCAGCAGTTCCTCGTATGTCGTGGGGTACATGTGGTTGTGGTCGCCTGCTCCGGCCCACACCACCTCGTGCTTGGACAGCCATGTGTCGACGAGCGTGCGGACGCGGTGCGGGTGGCCGATCGGGGCGACACCGCCGACCTCCTGGCCGGTCGCGGCCAGGACGAAGGCCGGGTCGGCCCGGCGGACCTTGCGAATGCCGAGCAGCTTGGCGACCGCGAGCGTGTCGACGCGGTGCGCGCCACTGGTGACCACCAGCAGCGGTCGCCCGTCCGCGGAGAAGATCAGGCTGTTCGCGATCGCGCCCACCTCGCACCCCAACTGCTCCGCGGCGGCGGCAGCGGTGGGTACCGTCTCGGTGAACTCCCGGATCTCACCCGTGGCATTGAGTGCGCGCAGCGCGTCGGCGACGTTTTGGACCGGCGTATTCATGGATGCGAGCCTAGCCGGGCGCCGGTGCTGGTTTGACCGGCCATGACTGCGAATCGTCGGGTGCTTGTGATCAGTGGGTCGCTGCGGGCGGAGTCCACCAACTCCGCGCTGGTGCGGACCGCGCAGGCGGTCGCTCCCGGCGGCGTGGACGTCGTGCCGTTCGACGGTCCGGGTCGGCTTCCGCACTTCAACCCCGACGAGGACCGCGAGCCGTTGGGGGGCGGCCGTCGCGATGGTCGAGCCGCCTACCTATTCCTACCTGACCGATCGTCAGAAGACCTCTACACGCCGGTGATCCACCGCTCTATGCTGACCCCGCCATCGAGACGGGGGTTACTCGTGCATGTGGTCGTGATCGCTCTGGGGATCGTCTTCCTGGTCGACATCCTGCGGGTGTGGTTGCCCTCGTTGATCACCGTGTACGGGGATGCCGGCGCCACGCCGGCCGAGCAGCTCGGGCTGTTCGCAATCGCGTGGTTCGCGGTGGCCTTCGTGGTCGTACCGCTGTGCCGCCGGATCGGCGGGCGCCCGGTCGCGGTGCTCGCCGGAGTCGCGATGGTGCTCCTGCGGCTGTGGCTCCAGTTCACCGATGGCGGGGACACTCAGCTCTACGTCGCGTGTGTGGCCCTGGTCGCCGCGCTGTGTTGGTTCGTCGGTGTCGCGCACACCGGTTGGCCGGCCGGGACGGGCGTGGTGGCTGGTCTCGCGATCGCCACGAGCCTGCACGCGGGTCTGGGCACCCTCGACCCGATGTGGCTCGCGCAGTGGCGCGGCTGGGCCGTGCTCGGCACGCTCGGCGTGGTGTTCGTCGGAACGCAGGTGTGGATCCAGGGGCCCACCCGGGAGGTGCACCGGCCGGTGCTGTGGGCCGTGTTCGGCCCGGTGCTGTTCCTGACCGGCGTGTTGTTCGGCAACCCCGGCGTGAGCCACGCCGCGGCGGGTGAACCACGCTGGGGCGTGCCGGTGCTGGTGGCCGCGTGGGCGCTCGCGGTACCGGCCACGCGCGTGCGCGGCCCGTGGGTGCTGCCACTGGGCCTGGCTCTGCTCGTCGCCGGGGTGATCGGCGCGGGGTACGTCCAGACGGGCGCGCACGACGGCATCGTGGGCCTGGCCCCGAGCGGCGCAGCGGCGTGGCAGGCGCTCGGCGTACTCGGGGTGGGCCTGGTCCTGGGCGATGCCGCGAACCGAGAGCGCCCGGACGTACGGTGGGCGCCGGCGTGGACCATGGTCGGCTTCTTCGCGCTGACCTTCCTGCACTACGCCCGCTACGACATCGAGATCGGCTTTCTCGCGCGCGGCCGGGTACTGCTCGTGGGCGTCCTCGCGCTCGCCGCGGTGCTCGTCCTCGCGGCCGTCCGCGACCACCGCGCCCCACCGGCGGCCGAGCCGGCGGGCGGGGTCGAGCCG
>NZ_WWJX01000070.1 GCF_009865215.1 Streptomyces sp. SID3343
GACGGTGGCCGAGGTGGTCGCGCTCGGCCGTACCCCGCATCAGGGCCTGTTCGACCGGGAGAGCGCACGCGACCGGGACACCGTCGCCGACGCCCTGGCCCGCTCGGGCGCGGCGCCGTTCGCCGACCGCGTGTTCGCTTCGCTGTCCGGAGGCGAACGCCAACGCGTACTGCTCGCCCGGGCGTTGGCCCAGGAGCCGGCCCTGCTCGTGCTGGACGAGCCGACCAACCACCTCGACATCCGGGCCAGGTTCGAACTGCTCGCCCTGATCCACGAGCTGGGCATCACCACGCTCGCGGTACTGCACGACCTGGACCTCGCGGCCCGTAGCTGCGACCGGCTGATCGTGCTCGACGCCGGCCGGGTGGTCGCGGCGGGCTCGGTCGTCGACGCGCTCACCGAGCCCGTCCTGCGCGACGTGTTCGGCGTCAACGCGAGCACCGCTCGGCACCCGGACGGCGTGGTGCGCATCCACTACGCCGCCGCTCCGCTGGCCACGCCCCCGGTCCGCGTACCGTTGGCGCCATGAGCAACCTCGATACCCACCCGACCCTGTCGACGTGCGGTGGCCGGGCGGGCGTCCCGGGCGAACCGGTACGCGAGCTGCTGAAGTCGCGCGACGTACAGCTGGGCGAAAGCACGATGGTGCGTCGCCTGCTGCCGAGCCTGGGCCGGCGGATGATCGGCGCGTGGTGCTTCGTGGACCACTACGGCCCGGACGACATCGCGGCCGAGCCCGGCATGCAGGTCCCGCCGCACCCGCACCTGGGCCTGCAGACGGTGAGCTGGCTGCGCGAGGGCGAGGTCCGTCACCGCGACAGCCTGGGCAGCCTGGCCACCGTGCGGCCGGGCGAACTGGGCCTGATGACGTCCGGGCGGGCCATCTCGCACTCCGAGGAGTCGCCGGTCGAGCACCCCCCGCTGCTGCACGGCGCGCAACTGTGGGTGGCCCTGCCCGACGCGCATCGCGCCGTGGACCCGCACTTCGAGCACCACGTCGAGTTGCCGGTGGTCACCGGCGGCGGCCTGAGCGCGACGGTGATCATGGGCACGCTCGACGGCGCGGCCTCGCCGGGGACCGCGTACACGCCGCTGGTGGGCGCGGATCTGACCCTGGCCGCGGGCGCGGATGTGCGACCACCGCTGGAACCGGACTTCGAGTACGCGGTGATGTCGATGTCGGGCGAGGCCGAGGTGGACGGTGTCCCGCTGACCCGCGGCGGCCTGCTGTACCTCGGGTGTTCGCGCTCCGACCTGCACATTCGGTCCGCGAACGGGGCCGATCTGTTGTTGCTCGGCGGCGAGCCGTTCGCCGAGGAGATCGTGATGTGGTGGAACTTCGTGGCGCGCACCGGTGATGAGATCGTCGCGGCGCGGGCGCAGTGGGAGACCGGGACGGCGTTCGGCGCGGTACACGGCTACGCCGGCGAGCGGCTGCACGCGCCGACGCTGCCGGCGACGCCGTTGCGGGCGCGGGGTCGGGTGCGCTGAGTCGGCGCGGGAC
>NZ_WWJX01000661.1 GCF_009865215.1 Streptomyces sp. SID3343
TTGTCGTAGGTGTAGGTGGTGGTGATGTTGCGGCCGTCCTTGGCGGTGCTCGTGCGGCCGAGGTTGTCGTAGGTGTAGACGGTGTCGCCCAGCGGCGCGGGGGCGTCGACGTCGGTGAGGTCGCCGGTGGCGTTGTACGTGTAGGACGTCGTGTTGAGGTTGGCGTCCTTGGACGTGCAGCGCTGGCCCTTGAACCCGCCGCAGGTCGCGCTCGCCGGGTTGTAGGTGTAGGTGAGCTGTGCGCCGGTGCCGCCGGTGGTGGCGTCGCTGACGCCCAGGGTGTTGCCGGAGGTGTCGTAGGAGTACGAGGTCTTGTTGCCGTTCGGGTCGGTGAGGCCGGCGGGGAGTTGGGCGCCCGCGTAGGTCTGGTAGCCGGTGAGCGAGGCGGTGGCACCGGTGGGCAGTTGGGCCGAGGTCAGGTTCCCGGAGGAGTCCCAGCCGTAGGTGTTGGTGTTTCCGGGGGTGGTGCCGGTGCCCAGGGCGTCGACGGCGGTGGCGATGTTGTTGTTCGCGTCCCAGGTGGTGTCGCGTTTGTGGCCCTGGGCGTCGGTGACGCGGTCGACCTTGCCGTCGTCCTGGACGGTGTAGGTGGTGGCGTTGCCCCGCGGGTCGGTGACGGTGTTGGTGCCGGCGTAGGCGTGCGCGGCGGAGTACGCGTACAGCGTCGTCGCCTCCTGCCCGGTGGGCAGGTCGGTGACCTGGGTAACGCCGGTGACCCTGCTGGAGGCGTCGTAGGTGAAGCGGGCGATGTGCCCCATCGCGGTGGTGACTTGGGTGACGCGGCCGTCGGTGTCGTAGGCGTAGCGGGTGGTGTTGCCGTCGGCGTCGTCGACCGCGGTCAGTCGGGGCGGCTCTCCGCTGCCGGGGGTGGCGTGGTCCACGTGGTGTAGGTGGTGGTGCGGCCGGTGTTGTCGACGAGTTTGTAGTTTTGCCAGGTCGGTCCGCTGTCGGCGGTCCGCAATTCGATCCAGCGGCCGGAGCGGGTGTCGGTGGCCTTGAACTCCTTGTAGGTCGGCCTGGTGATGGTCACCGTGCCGCCGTTGCGTTCGGTGATCGAGGTCAGGCCGGCGGCGGCGGTGAACGTCTCCTTGCGGCCGTCGGCGCGCCAGGTGAGGGTGTAGACGCCCGCGTTGTCCTTGACAAGGTCGGCTTTGTAGCCGGCGGGTGTGGTGAAGGTGCCGTCGGGGTTCTTGTCGAAGCGGATCGTGTCGCCGGACTCGCCCTGGATGTCGACCGAGCCGGTCCACTCGTGAATGCTTCGTTGCGGGCCCAGGAGTTGGGAGCCCAGCCCTCGTTGGTCCGTGGTCCAGAACGAGTTGTACGTGCGGGTCGCGCGCAGGCGTTGGCCAATGCCGGCGATGTCGAGGTCGGTGCCGGCGATCATCAGGTTGCCGGTGGAGACGTCGACCTTCGCGACGATGGAATCGCTGAGCCGATAGGACTGGTAGGTGTGCCAGGGGACATCCCCGGCGTCCCAGTCGACCATCGTGAACGGCTGGTCGCCGCCCCCACGCCCGTCGCGGGCGGCGACGTTGCTGCCGCGTGGAATGTTGGGGACGGGCTTGGTGACCCCTTTCGGGGCGGGCGGCAGGGGTTGCGGTGTGCCGTGCCCCCACGCGGGTTTCGCGGCGACGGGCACCTCGGGTGTGGCGGACGCCTGGAACGGCGTCAGGGCCGCGACAAGGGCCAACGCGGTGAACACGGACAGCACGCCGGTGCGTGCCGCGGTGTTGTCGAACCGGTCGGAGCGCTTTTTGGCGCGCCGGACTCGGGTTTCCTTCATCGATCCCCCAGGGCTTGCGCACCCCACGGCGGGGTGCGAGCACCAGAAGATTGACAGCATCGAACGAAAATGTGACCGACTACCTCAAGACAGGATTTCTGGTGACAAACCAACCAGCCAATCTGGGAATTCATCCGCCCTGACACAAACAGTTGTCATCGGACAATTTTTCAAGATCAACCCTTGGTGACCGTGTCACCACCTGGGGTTCTCTCGGCTACCCCGGCACCGACGATTCACGTGCGGAATTTCAACCGCTGGAAAAGTTGGCCGGATACGATCTGTCGCGAATTCCATCTTTAACAACCTTTTGATGGGAGGAACAGGCATCTACCCGTGCTTATTTTGATCATCTTCGGGAAATGACTGAAAACGGTAGGGATCAAGCGCCGATCACGCGAGCTCCTCGGCCCGACCGGCATCCGGAAACCCCATCGACGAAAAGGCGTCCGCGGTCGACTCGTCACGCGACGCGGGCCGAGGTCGAGAGAACCAACCTCACACCGGGGGGCGATCCGTCGGTCACGGGTGGCCCCGCCCCGTTTCGAACCGGACGGCCCCGGGCCCCGGCCCGGCGGGGAATTCCTCGTTCACGTCGTGAAGGTGACGCTCGCGTGGAATACCGGCCTCTCCTCCATCTCGACCACGACCTCGGCCTCCGCCTCGTGACGCCCCGCAGGGGTGTCGACAGGAACATCAAGGACGAGAACACACGGACCCGCGGCCACGGGCAACGCGTTCACGACGACCTCCCCGATGGCGTGGGAGACCCCGATGATCACCGCATGCCCGAACCTGACCTTGAGATACACCACCGCGTCCTCGGTCAGGACCCGATCCGCAACACCGGCCACCGTGATCCGCAGAACCCTCCGCACGCCCCCGCGCACCACGCCCGACACGACCGCCCCGACCCTCAACGTTCCTCCATCGCGCCAGCGCCACCCCACCAAATGCATGGACGGTGAAAGCCTGTCCGGGCAACGGCGAACGAACCCCGAGCACAACGACTTATCCGGCCCACGGCGAAACCGACCGGATCATCCCCACCACATATCGGCCCCGGCGCGAGGCGTCCGGAGCGTGTCGAGGGCTGGGGTGCAGCGAAAGTGTCAGCGGCCCTGGCTGCCAACTGTCGGAGCGTTGGCCACGGAAAGTGTCAGTGAATCTGAGAACAAGTCAGGTGGACCCCGCGTGCCTGCCCGCAACCGTGAACCCACGCAGGGTCGTCCTGGACGGCATGACATCGTCCTCGGTGCCTTTACCCGCACCACCCTCGTGGCCGCATTGCGCCCAAGGTGCCGACCCGATCCTGGATCCCGTCGGCTGCCGGGGTGTGCACGTCGTGGGACACACCCTCTGCCTGGCCCACCTCAGCCCCGCCGACCGGGCGGCGTACCTGAACATCCTGGCCCCGGGGGCCGGTGTCGACCACCGCGGTACCACCTTCGACGGTCCCCTCCTGGCCGAAGTTTTGGACGCGCTCCGCGACCCGAGCACCACCCGCCCCCGCCTGGGCACCGCCTTCTTCAGCGCCGCGAGGTTCGTCGCCGACGCCCGGTTCCACGACACGACCTTCACCGCGGAAGCCCGCTTCGACGGCGCCACCTTCACCGGCGACGCCGGATTCGACGGCGCCACCTTCAACGATCAGGCCCGATACGACCGCGCGACCTTCACCGCCGATGCCGGCTTCACCAACGTGAGATTCCTCGCCGAAGCTCGCTTCGCCGGCGCGATGTTCGCCGCCAACGCCCTGTTCGACCACACACACTTCACCGTCGCGTGGTTCAGCGGCGCCACCTTCGCCGGTACCGCCTGGTTCAACGACACGACGTTCACCGCCTTCGGCCGGTTCGGCAGAGCGACCTTCTCCGCCTCCACCCGCTTCGACCGGGCCACCTTCGCCGACACCGCCGGTTTCACCGACGCGGCATTCGCGTCCGCGACGAATCTGGGACCGCTGACGTGCGGCGGAGAGGTCGACCTCTCGGGAGCAGTCTTCGGCGCGCCGATCGTCATCGAGATCGAGGCGGCGAGACTGTCGTGTCTGCGTACCCGGTGGGACGTGACCGCGGCACTGCGCCTACGCCATGCAGCCCTCGATCTTTCCGACGCGGTGGTCACCCAACCCCTCGCCGTCACCTCCCATCCGACGCCGTTCGCATCCGCAACGGCGCCTATCTCGACGCCGAGCCCACCGGCAGGGCCCGTACGCGTGGAGTCTCTTCGGGGCGTCGACGCAGCCCACGTGGTTCTGACGGACACAGACCTCACCGGCTGCGTGTTCACCGGGGCGTTCCATCTCGACCAACTCGCCTTGGCCGGCGAGACCGTCTTCGCCGTGCCGCCCACCGGATGGCGCCTGCGCAACGGCGTCCCGGCCCGCCTCGCCCGCCGCAGGACCGTCGCCGAGGAACACCACTCGCGCGCCCTCGCCCCCGGCGAACCCCCCGCCCCCACGGGGCTGGACAGCCGGCCCCGACCACCCGCGCACCCTGCTCACCCCCGGCCCCGAGGACGTCGGTCCGGTCTACCGGGCACTGCGCAAAGCCTGCGAGGACGCCAAGAACGAACCCGACGCCGCCGACTTCTACTACGGCGAG
>NZ_WWJX01000662.1 GCF_009865215.1 Streptomyces sp. SID3343
GCCACGCCGCTGCTGCTGCGCGAGGTGGGGTCGGGCACGCGGGACACCCTGGAGCGGGCCTTGGCGGCCTACGACGGCGTTGCCGTGCCGGCTCTGGAGCTGGGCGCCACGGCACCGCTGCGGTCGGCCGCGATCGCGGGCTCCGCGCCCGCCGTACTGTCCGACCTCGCGGTCCGCGACGACCTCGCCGAAGGGCGACTGACGGCGGTGCCGGTGGAGGATCTGCCCACCCTGGACCGGGTCCTGCGGGCGGTCTGGCCACGCGGTCGGGAGCTGCCGGAGGCGGCTTTGCATCTGCTGCACGCCGCTCGGCAGCGTCCCGAAGGGCTCTGAGGCCCTGACAGCGGGAGAAATTGTCGATAAGTTCCACGATGTGACCACCGTCACAAACGCGCATATCTACATAACGTCACGTAGAGAACACCATGCATAGACAAGGTAAGAGAGAGTAAGTTCCGATCTTGGGTAACGCGAGTGGCGCGTGTGAACTACTGGGGCGTAGCCACGTGAGTGACCCGACCCCCGGCCGCCTGAGGTCGGGTTGCCGGGGTCGAGCGGGTCGCAGAGGGGCGAAGGGGGCGGATCGGGGTCATGAGCAGGATCGACAGCCGCAAGGACCGGTGGCGGGGGCGCACCCGTGAGGTCGATGTCGACCACACGGTCGAGCCGACCGCGCCCGATGCCGTGACACCGGACGACCCGGAACTCGTGGTCGCCTCGGCCTTCACCGTGCTGTCCGAGGCGCCGGCCGACGCCGACGCGATCGAGGACGTCGGTGATTCGACCGACGACATCGATTTCGACGACGAGTACGGCCCCGACGGCGAGGGCCTGCTCGCGCCGGGACGCGACCGGCCGCTGCTGGGCCGCCGCCGTCCCGACACGATCGCGGTGCTGCTGTTCGCGAACTCGCCGATCCTGGAGAGCTCGATACCGATATCGGTGTTCGGGGTCGACCGACGCGACGCCGGCGTCCCGAACTACCGATTACTGGTATGCGCGGCCGAACCCGGACCGCTCCGCACCACCGGTGGCGTCGAACTGATCGCCCCCTACGGCCTCGACGCCCTCGCTCGCGCCGGGACCGTGATCGTGCCCGCGTGGCACTCCCCGTCCCGGATGCCGCCGGCGCCCGTCCTGGAGGCGTTGCGCAGGGCACACCGCGAAGGGGCCAGGATCGTCGGCCTGTGCGGCGGCGCGTTCGTACTCGCGGCGGCCGGCCTCCTGGACGACCGTCCGGCGACCACGCACTGGATGTACGCCCCGGCGCTCGCGAAGCGATACCCGAAGGTTCGGGTCGACCCGCGCGAGCTGTACGTCGACGACGGCGACATCCTCACCAGTGCCGGCACCGCAGCGGGCATCGACCTGTGTCTGCACCTGGTCCGCCTGGACCACGGTCCGGACGCGGCCAACCAGCTCGCCCGACGCCTGGTGGTACCGGCGCACCGGATCGGCGGTCAGGCCCAGTACATGGATCTGACCCTGCCCGAGGAGATCAGCGGCGACCCGCTCGCGACGGTCATCTCGTGGGCGCTGGAAAACCTCGCGGACCGCTTCGACATCGAGCAGTTGGCGACCCGCGCGTACATGAGCCGACGCACCTTCGACCGCCGCTTCCGCACCCTCACCGGCAGCGCGCCGTTGCAGTGGCTGCTGACGCAGCGCGTCCTTCAGGCGCAGCGGCTGTTGGAGACCACCGACCTCCAGGTCGAGGAGATCGCCCGGCGCTGCGGCTTCCGCTCGCCCGTGGCGCTGCGCGGGCACTTCCGCAAACAACTGGGTGTCCCGCCGGCCTCGTACCGCGAGACGTTTCGCACTCGCAGTCCGGAGGAGACCGGCGAAGAGGAGGTGTGTGCCCGGGCCGTAGGGTGAACCCATGAGTGACCGCTTGGTCTGGATCGACTGTGAGATGACCGGACTCGACCTGTCCCGGGACGCGTTGGTGGAGGTGGCGGCCCTGGTCACCGACTCCGAACTCAACATCCTGGGTGACGGTGTCGACGTCGTGATCCGCCCGCCCGCCGAGGCGCTGGCCGGCATGCCCGATGTGGTGCGCAAGATGCACACCGCTTCAGGCCTGCTGGAGGAGCTGGAGGCGGGCGTCGGCCTGGCCGAGGCCGAGGCGGTGGTCCTGGCGTACATCAAGGAGCACGTGCCGGACGGCCGCAAGGCCCCGCTGTGCGGCAACTCGATCGGGACGGACCGGGGCTTCCTCGCCCGGGACATGCTCGACCTCGACGGCTTCCTGCACTACCGGGTCATCGATGTGTCGTCGATCAAGGAGCTGGCCCGCCGCTGGTACCCGCGGGTCTACTTCCAGAGCCCGCCGAAGGCAGGCAACCACCGTGCGCTGACGGACATCCACGAGAGCATCGAGGAACTGCGCTACTACCGCGAGGCGATCTTCGTCCCGGACCCGGGCCCGGACAGCGAGACGGCCAAGGAGATCGCCTCCAGGTACGGCCACCGACCCGCGGATCACGCCTGACGGAAACCCTGCGGCGAGCACCCTCCGCGAGCCTGTACACTTTTCCACGCCGGGCCGATCAGACCTGGCAGTGGTGGGTGTAGCTCAGCTGGTAGAGCACCTGGTTGTGGTCCAGGAAGTCGCGGGTTCAAGTCCCGTCACTCACCCCGAAGAACGAAGGCCCGACCTGTGTGAACAGGTCGGGCCTTCGTCGTACCGTGGGGCCTGGGGCCTGGGGCCTGGGGCGTGGGGGCCACGACGGGGACTCGGGCGTCGGGTGCGGCCTCTGCGTCTTGTTCCCGCGGTTCGGGGGCGGGGTGGTTCCGGCGCCGGCTCCTGGGGCATTCCCGCGTCGTCGTCGTGCTGTTCGACGGTGTCGCCGTCGATCCCGGGATGCCCTGTTTGTCAATATTCGGTGGTCGGGGCGCGTCGGGTGGTGCCGGTCGGGGGGTCGACCGCGGTGGTGAGTTCGGGTCGAGAGTGTGGTGAGGGATACGCAGGCTCGTCGGGTGCGCCGAGGTGGGCGATCGGTCCGGCGAGGGGGTGGTCCGGGGGGAGGGTGACGCCCATGGCGGACAGGCGGCGGCTGCGGCGTTCGTTGTGGCGGGTCTGCTCGTTCCACAGGATGTCGGTCACCAGGTTCTGGTCCGTGTGGTCCAGGATGGCCCGGATCAGCGCGGCCAGGGTGCCGTCCGGGACGCGGAGGGTGTCGAACTCGATCGCGCCGGTGCGGGTTCGGTAGCGGGCCACGATCGACTGGCCGCCGGGCGAGCGGCCCATCAGTTCGTAGTCCAGCCAGGTGCCGTCGGGCGGCGTCGTCATCGTGTTTCTCCGGTGAGGGTCGGTGCGGGGTGGCGGGCCACCTGCGCCTGAAGGTCGCCGATGAGTTCCCACGCCTGGGCCAGGGTCAACGCCCAGACCGCGTGGTCGCGTTGGGCATGGTCGGCCTCGACGAGGATGGGCCGCCGCGAATCGGCCGCGGCGACGGCTCGGACGGTGTCGGGGGTACGGGGCATGGCGCGGATCTCCTTTCGGGGTTGGGCCGACCCGGCGAGCCGTCACGGGCAGTGGCTCGCCGGGTCGGCATGGAGAGCTGCTCGGCGGTGGCCCAAGTCGTGGTCACCGAGCAGCGGTTCGAGGTACTACGCCGCGATGTCGGCGGCAGCCATCGCGTCGGCGGCGTCGAGCAGGTCGAGTACGTGCGCGGCGTCGTCGATCAGGTGCTGCGCCTCGGCGCGCGTAAGGCGCATCGACACGGCGCCCGGCGTCAGAGGCCGCAGTACGACGGGGTGGGCGGAGGAGGGCTCGCAGTCGACGATCAAGGCCGTGCGCTGTGCGGGCAGGCTCACGTGATCTCTCCCTGAGTGGTCCGGAAGTACCGATAGTCCCCATCGTGGCCCGCACGACGAAGGGCGGCGCACACAGTTTGTGTGCACCGCCCGTGACCCCGGGCATTCGGAACGTCACGGGGGTGTGACGCCCACCCATCGCCCGAACCCCAGCCTCGTCTGGTCGTCGGCTCGCTCCAGACGCAGCAGCGTTGCCACGGAATCACGAACCCTGGGGTGCTTGCGGGTATGCAGCGGAGCGAGTTCCCGGGCTCTGCGCAGGGCCGCCCAGGCCCCGGGCCGATCGCCCGTGACGACCAACGCGTGCGCGTAGTCGATGTAGTGGTGCGACGATCGCTCGGCCGGCATGTCTTCCGGCATGACCAACGCTCCACCGTCGCGCACGGCCACGTCGAAGTCGTCCACCATGATGGCGGCACTGGCACGGTAGATCTCGACCTGGACGGGACCGAACGAGGTCTCCTGGTAGATGCCTTCGTGTCCGATACGGGCACCGATCTCGGCTGCCTCGTCGAGGCACTCGTTCATCTCGGAGCGCTTTACCGCACCGGCGGCCGCAATCGATCGTTTGAGCAACGCCGCGCCCAACATTCCGTCGGCGCCTGGGGCGTCACAGTCCCGGAGATCATTCTCGATCTCCCGCAGCACCTGCCGCGCAGCGGTGTACGCACCCTCGCGCGTCATTGCGCCGGCCAAGAGATAGCGCGACGTCGCGACCATGATCGGGTCGCCGGACAATCCGGCAGCCCATGCCACCCGTTCGAGCGCCGACGCGGAAAGATCGTAGTAACCGAGTTTGTGCGCCAACGAGTTCGCGGCCCGGTAGACCTGAGCCAACAGCGAATAACCCGCGCGCGCCGCAGCCGATCCACTGGGCGCGGACAGCGCGTACGTCGTGAGTTCGGTCAGTAGTGCGGGTAGGGCCGCAGCGGTGGTCGCGTAGTCGGCTGCGCGGCGGTGTCTGTTCACCAACTGAACATGGGAGTGCAACTCCTCGAAAGGGCGAGGAGGCAGGAGCAGTGATTCCGGAGTGCGGTAGCAGAGCATCACGCGGCGAATATCCGGGATGACTGCGTGGATGGCCCGATCTTCCGGGCGAGTGTCCTCATCGTAGGGCTGACCGGTCAGGCGAGTGACGTCGACGCGGAGTGCGCGCGCGAGGGCCACGAGCGCTTGGTGGCTGGGGGGACGATCTCCGCTCTCGATCTTCTGGACATAGCTGCGGCTGAGCTTCGCAGCGTCGGCGAGACCCTGGAGGGTGAGATGCCGGGCGGTGCGGGCATCCGTGATTCGGCGGCCGACGGTGTCGTCGATGGGCATGTGCGCTCCCCGAGATCGTGGTCTCTCGCAGGGTAAGTCCGACATGTGTCCAGGGGGCACACAAACTGTGTGCATCACCGCGTTGCCCACCCGTCACAACCATCGAACTCGCCATGGCAGGCTCCGAGTCGCCTCCGCAACGGTCGTCTCCCACACCCGCGCCGCCCCGGTTCGGCCGAGGGAAGGGGCTGTTCCCGGTGGGGGCGATGCGTCCGTGGTCCGGCCGTACGTGGTGAACGGCTCCGCCGCCGATCGGGGCTGAGGTACCCGGTCGGCCCGGCACCGGGAACCGCAGCGGCGCTTACCGGCCCGTCCCGGGCAGAATGCGCGCATGACCGCCACCGTCACGCGCTACCTGACCCCGGCCGAGACCGCCGAACGGTCCGGCTTCAGCCTGGACACCCTGCGCTACTACGAACGCATCGGCCTGCTCGCGGACGTGGGCCGGGCCCCCAGCGGGCACCGCCGCTTCACCGAGGACGACATCCAGTGGCTCGGCATCCTCCGCTGTCTGCGCGACACCGGGATGCCGATCGCGGACATGCGCCGCTACGCCCAACTGGCGCGATCCGGTGACCAGGAGTCGCTCGCCGAGCGAATCACCCTGCTGGAGAAGCACGACGCGGCGGTCGAGGAGCAGCGGGCCCTGCTCCTCGACCAACAAAAGCACCTGCGGTCCAAGATCGACTACTACCGCTCGATCCTTGCGGACTGACCGACCACCCGCTGCTCGCCGGCCGGCGCCGACCCGAGCGCCACGACCGGCCGCTCACCGGCGACGGATCGTCGGCACACGCGCGCGAACGCCGGGTCGAGGAAGCCGAAACCGCTCGCGGCGTTGCCGCAGCTGTCGCCGGCCGCGTCGATCGGTTCGGCCTGGACGCGGTGGGTGCCCGGTCCCGCGGGGACCGCGACGACCACCGACGCACCGACGAGCGGAGTGGCGATGACGGCTGCGGTGACGAGCAGGCTGCGGACGATGGGCTGCACGACATCGGTTCCCTTGTCTCGTTGTCCGGTGCGCGCCTCGGTCTCCGGTGCGCGCCTCGGTCTCCGGCGCGAGCCTCGGTCTCCGGCACGGCGTGGTTCGCATCCGGACAACGCGCGGATCACCGCCGAAGGCACGCCGGTTGAGCCGAACGGCCGCTCCATCCATCGCCGCACCACGTCATCGGTGACCCGCCCCACGACCGGCCGGGCCGCCAAGGCCGCACGCGGCTCGGTTCGGGTCGTGGGAGAGCCCTGAGCCACCCACACGGCGGCACCAGCAGGCATCGCGGGCGGCGCGGGCAGCGGGGACCACCGGGCGCCGAAATCGACTGGGCATCAGGAACGACTGGGCATCACAAACCGTCGGACGTCAGGATCCGCCGGGCGTCAGGATCAGCGTCTGGTCGTCGGTGGGATCCACCGACGACTGCACGCGGCACAACCGCACCCCCACCCCTCGGGCGCGCAGCGTTTCGAGCAGCGCGGGCAGATAGCGATATCGCCGACCCCGTGTGTCGTTGAGCGGATGCAGCCGCACCTCACCCGAGCACACCCGAAGCAGTTCGATGATCGCCGCCGTATGAAACCCCTCGTCGAACAGGTCCGAGTACGTGAACAGCAGAAACCCCGACAGGACCAGGTTGAACCGACCGTCCTCGAAGGGAAGTTCCGGCAGGGTCGCGGCGACGTAGTGCTCCGTCCCCGCGTTCCGGTCGTGCAGGTAGTCGGCCAGGAACGTATCCGCCGCGCGTCGCCACGGCCGCGCCCGTTCCCACAGTCCGTCCTCGGCGAAGCGGTATCGCTCGGGCTGCTTGGAGATCCACTCGACGACCCGCGCGTGCTCCTCCTCGACGATCCGTTCGAGGTCGCCGGGCACCAACCCGTAGCGCGGGTCCACACTCGTGCACGAGCCGCCGGCGGCCCGCACCGCCGCGCCGAACTCGCTCGCCCCGCCCGGGCAGTCCAGGATCGGACCGGCCGTCAGCTCGGCGTCGGAGAGCACGAAGTGGGTGCGGTACTCCTCGACGGTGCGCGAGCTGACCACGATCGGTCCGGCGGGCTGGGAGTGCGTCACGAGCGACCTTCCTGACGGACGGGGTATCCGCGCTACCCAACGCCCACCCCGCCCGAAGGACACGTCGCTACGCCGAACGCATCACCCGTGCGGCCGGTCCTCCGGTGCCGGGCGGGCGAGCTTGAGCATGACCTCGTCGTACTCCTCGTCCGCGCGCCGGCTCTCCTCCTCGAAGCCCATCCGGGCGTAGAACCGCCGGGCCGGGGTGTTCTTCTCGTACACCTCCAGCGTCAACGCGCCGTGCAGCGTCGCCGCGTGCTCGACCAGCAGCCGACCCAGGCCCTCGCCCTGGGCGTCGGGATCGACGAACAGGCCGCCGATCTCACCGTCCAGGAGGCCGAGCAGGGCCACCACGCGGCCGTGCGATTCGACGACCCAGTTGTCGGCGTGGACGAGGTAGATCTCGCGCATCTTGCGTTCGCGCTCCCCCTCCCCCTCCCCCGGGATGAACGGGTGGGCCCGGCGGCCGGCCTGGGCCCACACCGCGACCGCCGCGTCCTCGTCGGCGGGTTCGTACGGACGGATCACGGGCTGTGCGGAGACGGCGACTTCGGGTCTGCGTGGTTCGGACATGCGCGCGACGGTACTCCACCTGCCACAGAGCGCTCACCTGCGTTTTTCCTCGACCCGGGGCCGGCCGGTCTACCGTGTCGCGCATGCAGCTTCGCATCGGTACCCGGTCCTCCCCCATGGCCCTCGCGCAGGCTCGACTGGTCGCCTCCCTGCTTGGGCGCGACCCGATCGACCCGAGCGGCGGGACGACGGATCCGGGGAGCGGGGCGAATCCGGGCGAACCCGTGATCGTCCCGCTGTCCACGAGCGGGGACCGCTGGGGCGGGAGTCTGGCCGCCCTCGGTGGCAAGGGTGCGTTCGTCAAGGAGCTCGACCGCGCGCAGCTCGCCGGCGAAGTGGACCTGGTCGTGCACTGCCTCAAGGACATGCCGGGCGACGTCCCGCTGCCCGAGGGGCTCTCGATCGCCGCGTACCTGCCTCGCGACGACGTCCACGACTGTGTCGTCGGCGCGTGCCTGGACGATCTCCCGAACGGGGCGCGAATCGGTACCAGTTCGGTCCGGCGCGCGGCGCAACTGCGGCGCAGCCACCCGCACTTGGTCCCGCTGCCGATCCGCGGCTCGGCGAACTCGCGGCTCGCCAAACTCGACGCCGGCGAGTTCGACGCGCTGATCCTGGCCGTCGCCGGGTTGGAGCGGATCGGCGAAAGCCCGCGCGCCGCCCAGATCCTGACCACGACGCAGATGCTTCCGGCGGTCGGCGCCGGTGTACTCGCGTTGCAGTGCCGGACCGAGGACGCGAGCACCGTCGCCGCGGCGCGCTCGCTCGACGACGCCGCGACCCGGGCCTGCGTCACGGCGGAGCGCGCCCTGCTGCACGAGCTGCGCGGACACTGCCACAGCCCGATCGCCGCCTACTCCACCCGCGCGGGCGACGAACTGACCCTGCGCGCGGCCGTGTACAGCGCGGACGGCGCGACCATGCTCGACGCCACGGACCGCGGCGTCGAGCCCGCCAAACTGGGCGTGGCCGTGGCCGGCGAGCTCCTCGACCGGGGCGCCCGCGCCCTGATCGACGCGATCCCGCACTGACCCGCGCCTGCGCACGCACCCGGGCACACGTTCAGCGCACCACCCGCATGCACCCCGACCCACTCCCGCAACGCACCCCGCGACGAGCGTCGGCCGGACCCGATCCGGGCCGTCCGGCGCTCGTCGGCCCCGTGCGGTCGGTCGCGGTCAGCCGCGGTTGACGCATGTCTGCACGGTGCTCTGGAGCTCGTCGGGCAGCTTGTTGGTTTTCGCGTATTCCTGGTCGAACGCGTTCATCTCGGCCTGGCTGTACTTGGCCTGGAGTTCGGCCAGCGCGCACTCGCAGTACTTCGTGTTGTTGTTCGAGGTGCTGAGACAACCGGTCGTGAAGTTCGCCGAGTAGAGCGAGCTCCAGTCGTGCCCACTGCCGCTCCGGGTCGGCGAGGACGTGGCCGTCGAGGACCCGGTCGGGTCGTCGGCCCGCTTCGTCCCGGCGCCGAGGCCGGGGAAGCCCTCGCCGCTGTCACTCCCACAGGCAGCGACCGCGAAGAGCATCGACGTCACGATCAGCGTGGCTTTCAAGGTACGCATTCATTCCCCCCGACGAAGTTCGCGATCATGACTTTCCTCCCCTTACCGGCGTCGTCACAAGGGGTTCCTTTGAGCCGGCACATCACACTTTCGCCACATTCCCCGCCGCCGCCGGCGGCGACCGTGGCGTGCGGCGATCCACGCCGCGCGGGAGAGGTGACGCCGGCGGTACGGGGCACTGCCGTACGGACACGAGCGTCGTGGCGAGCAGTTCGCGAACCCTCGCGCCGGGCCCACTCACCGAGCGGCGTGGACGCGTCGCCGGGCGAATCGGCCCGGGGCCGCCGCTCCGGCATCGGTGAGTCGCGGCGACGCCGAGGGCGACGGCACCCGAGATCACGGCGGCGAACCGCGTCACGTCGCGGCGGTCGGACGGGGTGGCGGTCATGGCGCGGTCGGTCGTACGGCGCCGCGCGGACGGTCGCGCCGACGCTATGCGGTCGACAGGCCGCGGACGTGGGCGGCGAGCGCGATTCAAGCCCGCCATACGCTTGCGTATGAGGTGCCCTCGCGACGTGCGGACGGACCGGGCCGCCCGGGCCTCGGCCCCTCGGCGCCCCCGACGCGGACCTCCCGGCCCCGACTGTCGGCACGGTTTACCGCCGTACAAAGCCTGACAAACCGTCCCCCAACGTGCTGATCGTCACATTGCATGGCGTTTAGCCCGTTCATCTGTCCACTATGGACGATGTTGCGTCCCACCGGACGACAGGAAGGAACGGCACCCCCATGAGTTTGACGCCCGAAAGCGTGGCCGCACTGCGCGGTCTTGCCGCAGATGTCTCAGCACTCGACGTCGAGGGTGCCCAGCGGCACCCGGCGTTTTCCGCGTCGGCCGGCCTGCTCGCCGACCGCGTGGACGCACTCTCGTCGGATGTCCCACCATTCCACCGGGTCGCGTTGCGTCGGATCGGCGACGCGATGCGCGCTTCCGCCGAGGCCCGCGAGGCCGGCGACCTGGCCCGGGTCGCCGCCACCCAGCGCACCGCCACACACCTGGCGGAGCGCCTCGTGCACTCGCTCGACCGCTACGCCGTGGGCGTGCCGACCGCGACGCCCGCCACCTGCACGCGCTGCGACGAGCCGTACGTCGCCAAGCTGATCCCCACCCAGCGGCGCTACCTGTCGAGGATCGACGCGCCGGTGTCGGGTCACGTGTTCAACGCGTCGGGCACCACCTACATCGTCGAGCAGCACGTGCTGTGCCCGCTCCAGGACCTCGTCGACCTGCCCGGGCTGGCCGAGTTCGAGGCGCCGGCCGACCAGGCCGAGGCGGACGACCGCGACAGCGCCTGACCCCCGAGACCTCGAGCCGGGACATCGGCACGAAGCAAGCCCGAGGCCGGGCACCCTCGCGAAAGCGAAGCGGTGCCCGGCCTCGGGTCTGTTCGTCGAGGCCCGTCCCCCGGGCTCGACCGCCCGGTCAGGCGGCCGACGCGGCGGCCGACCCGGCGGCCGAAAGGACGGCACACCACCGGCCCGGCCTCCGGACTCAGTCGCCGTCCTTGTTCTTCTTCCGCAGCCGGCGCAGATACTCCCGCGTCCACCCGGTCACCTTGGCCACCTCGGACTGTTTGACCCCGGCGGCCATCGCCCGTACCGCCGCGTGTTTGAGTTCCTGACGGGCCTCTTCGTGCTCCCGCTCGGTCCGCCGGTACGCCTTCGCCGCGCTGACCAGGCCTTCTTCGGCCGGCTCGGCGCGTCCCCGGTCGTCTTCGTCGTGATCCACAGTGTCAGGATGCCATATGGGTAGCCACCCCCGTAGGCCAACACAGTTGACATTTTCGAATATGCGAAGGAAACTGGAGACCGAACCCAAGGTGAACGGAAGGTTAACGTCACCGGTCAGAGAGGAATCCTCATGCTCAAGACCCTCACCGCCCCGGCCATGTGCACCCGCTGTGGCGAGCCCTACGTCGCGGCCCTCAGCCCGCGCCCGCTGGTCACCGTGCAGACTCCGGCGTTCCGCACCCCCGAGGTCGTCGGCGGTCGCCTGATGGTCGTCGACGACACCGTCTGCCTCGTCGAGCGCCACGCTCCGTGCGCCGGCGTCGGCAACTACCGCTGACCGACCTGCCGCCGGCGCCGACCCACCTACCGCCGCCCCTCGGCCGTCCCCAGCACGGCCGCGAGCATTCCCAGGGTGGACCAGTCGACCCGAGCAGAGCGCAGCAGTTCGCCGTACGTCGTGATCTCGACGTCAGTGCGTTCCCCGTCCCCGGCCACCCCGTGTGGGCCGGGGTCGCTGCGTAGCAGGGCGATTTCCTCCTCGGTGAGTTCCACCGAGTACAGGTGCGCGTGGTGTGCCGCGAGGGTGCCCGCGAGTTGCCGTGAACCGTGCGCGCGTACCCGTTCCGGGGCCAACACCAGGCCGGTCTCCTGCGCGACCTCGGTACGCGCGTCCCGCTCGGTCCGCCCACCACCGCCCGGCAGTTCGCGCACGAAGCCGTCCGCCGTACGGGCCGCCGAGCGGAACTCGCGCACCAGCACGACCGTGCTTTGCTCCGGCGTCTCGCCACGCCGGTACAGCGCGACCGCGGTGACGTCCGGACGGCCGAGCACGACCTCGTTGTCCTTGACCCTGCCCCCCTCGGCCGCGATCTCGACCCGCACGTGCGCGGCCCACAGCCACACGTGGGCGCCGCGCCGCCACACCCACGCGATCCGCCCGCCGAGCAGCGTGTTGCCCGCCGCGCGCTGGGCGGCGTACCAGTCCTGGAACACGGGCGTGTCCCACACGTTCAGCGGGATGTCGCGCTCCCCCGCGACCCGCCGCCGGCCGGGCCCGATCGCCGCGAGCGCGGTGTCGACCGTCGCCTCCAACGTGTCGCACAGCGGGATGTCGTGGCCCGACGCGTAGGCCCGCTGGTAGCGCACCGACGGCGCGTCGGGCGGTGTGCCCAGGACCGCGCGCCCGGAGTCCTTGAGCCACCCCCACTCGTCGTTGGTGGTCAGCCCGGGCAGGTCCCGCAGATCGCGCGGGATCCAGAAGACGATCCGATCGCTGCGATCGAGATGGCGCAGCTCCCAATCCCGCTGGACGGCCGGCGTCGGCCACGAGTGACCGTCGGTCGGCTCGGGCACGAACACCACCAGTCGGCCGTGCCCTCGGCTTCGCCAACGCTCGCGCAGCCGCTCTACCGCGGCCGGTCGCCACGACGCGACGTGTCGGGCGCGGGGAGTGGGGCCGGCCAGGAACACCGTCGCGTCCCACTCCGCGGGCGGTTCCGCGGGCGAGTTCACCACCAGGATCTCGGTCATGGCGCCGACCGTACCGGCTGCCCGCCGTCGAGCACCGAGGCGCCCGCACGGGTGATCGACCGAGGCTTTCCAGGCGACCCCGAAGCCGTGTCCGGGTGGTGATGTCGCATACCGTTCCCCGCACGCGCGAGCCTGCGAAACAATCGCGGGTACATGGCGCGTACGGGGAGGCGGTCGCAGTGGCGCAGTGGTGGCTTGCCGGCCGGTATCGGCTGGTCAGTGTGCTGGGCTCGGGAGGTGCCGCGTGGGTGTGGCGGGCCTGGGACGAACGGATGCAGCGCTTCGTCGCGGTCAAGATCCTCAAGGAATCCTTCGGACTCTCGCACCACGCGGGCCGTTTCGCCCGCGAAGCCGTGCTCGCGGGCGGATTGTCCTCGGCGCACATCGTGGTCGTCTACGACAAGGGCCAGGAGGCGCTGGAGTCGCGCAAGGGGCCGTCGGACCCCGGCGCCGTCGCCGCGTTCGGCCCGGAAACGCGCGTACTCCCGAGCCGACCCGAACCCACGCCCGTGCACGACCCGCACGCCACCTCCGCGCTCGGCCCGGCCGCACCCGGCCACCCCGAACCCGACGGCCGGGTCATGTACGTCGCGATGGAACTGGTCGGCGGCCGCTCACTGGCCCAACTGGTCGCGGACGGGGCCTGGTTGCCGATCGGTCACGTGGTCGGCTGGGCGATTCAACTGTGCGACGGTCTCGATGTCGCACACACCGGGGGCGTGCTGCACCGCGACATCAAACCGGCCAACATCATGGTGACGCAGCGCGGCGTGGTGAAGATCCTCGACTTCGGGATCGCGCGCTTCATGCGCGACCTGTCCTCGCGCACGGGCATCACGCTGCCGGGCAGCATGGTGGGCACTCCCGCGTACATGTCGCCGGAACAGATCCGCGGCGGCAGCATCGACGGCCGCACCGACCTGTACAGCGTCGGCTGTGTGCTGCACGAGCTCCTCACCGGAGCACCGCCGTTCGGGCTCGACCACATGCACACCCTGTTGCACAAACACCTGACCGAGCCGGCCGAATCGGTGCGCAACAAGCGACTGGTGATCCCCGAGGATCTCGCGTCACTCGTGCTGTCCCTGCTGCACAAGGAGGCGTCGGGGCGGCCCGCGAGCGCGGCCGAGGTGAGCGACCGGTTGCGCGAGCTGGACGTGGCGGTCCCGCGCAATCTCGCTCCGGCGCCGTGGGGCATGGTCGTCGAGGACCCGCCGCCACCGCCACCGGGCAGGCTGCCGCCCACCCAGGACGGCGACCCGGAGCCGCTCACCCGCGACAGCGACCCGGAGGAGGTGCCGCGTCTGCTCCCGCAACGCCCCCAGGCGCCCCGCTCGGTCGAATACCTGCGCACCGAGATCGGCCGCCAGGTCCGCGTGTACGGCCGCGACCATCCGGACACGTTGCTCACCCGCGAGCAACTCGCGGGCCGGCTCGGGCGCGACGGCGACGCCGACGGCGCCGCCCTGGTGCTGCGCGGGGTCATCTCCGACAGCGGGCGGTTGCGCGGCGCGATGGACGTCAACACGTTGCGGGCCCGACGCGGCCTCGCCCACTGGACGGCCGAGGCGGGCCATCCCGACGAGGCGGCCCACCTGCTCAAGGGCCTGCTCAAGGACCAGGTCAAGGTGCTCGGCACCGACCACATGGAGACGTTGCGGGTCCGCCGCGAACAGGCGCGCCGCGAGGGCGAGTCGGGCAACCTGGAAGGCGCGGTGCGGTTGCTTCGCACGCTGATCGCCGACGTCAGCCGGGTGCTGGGCGAGGAACACGAGTTGGTGATCGACGTGTGGGACGAACTGACCTCCTGGCAGAACCGGTTGGACCGGTCGCGGCTTCGGGATCAGGCCTGATCCGGGTTCGGCCCCGAGCGGGCGAGGGTGGCAAGGGTCGTCACAGCGCCAGCATGTCCCGCAGTTCACGTTTGAGCACCTTGCCCACCGCGTTGCGCGGCAGCGCCCGTTCGGTGAACCGCACGACCGTGGGCACCTTGAACGCCGCGAGCCGCCGCGCCACGTGTCCGCGCAGTTCGGCCGCGGTGACCGTGCCGGCCGTGTGCAGCCGGACCACGGCCGCGACCTCCTCGCCGAGATCGGGGTGCGGCACCCCCACCACGGCGACGTCCGAGATCGCCGGATGCTCGAACAGCACCGCTTCGACCTCGGCCGAATAGACGTTCTCCCCGCCGCGAATGATCACGTCCTTGAGCCGATCGACCACGTACAGCAGGCCCTGGTCGTCGAGGTAGCCGAGGTCGCCGGTGCGAAACCACCCGCCGGGAAACGCCTCCTCCGTGTCCCGCGGCCGATTCCAATAGCCCTTGACCACCTGCGGGCCGCGAAAGCGGATCTCCCCGGTTTGCCCGGCCGCCACCTCGACGCCGCTGACCGGATCCACCACGCTCAGGTCGATCGTGGGCACGACGAGGCCGACGCTGTCCGGGTGTTCGTAGTACTCCTCGCCCGAGTTCGCCACCGCCACGCACGTCGTCTCGGTCATCCCGTAGCCGTTCAACGGCACGATCACGTTGCCCGACACGCTGCCCACCCGGCCGATCAGATCCGGTGGCACCGGCGAGCCGCCCGCGCCCAGGTTGGTCAGGCTGGTCAGGTCGTGCTCGGACCACAGCGGCGACTCGACGAGGCGGCGCAGCAGGGTGGGGACCATGTTGGCGGTCGAGATCCGCTCGGCCTCGATCAGTCGAAGCGCCTTCGCGGTGTCCCAGTGGTGCATCAGGCACAGCTTCGCGCCCTGCGCCGCGCCGATGTACAGGCCCGCGAGCCCCGCGATGTGGAAGAACGGATACACCTGGAGAGAGCTGGGCTGCGGCAGGTCGGGGAGCATGTCCTCCAGCGCCGCCGGGCCTTTGGCCAACTCGGCGCAGGGCAGCCCGAGCCGGGCCGACTGGACGGCCTTGAGCAGCTGCATCGTGTGCAGGTTGGTGGTGTGGTTGTGGTGGGTGCCGACCGCGCCCTTGGGCCGCCCGGTGGTCCCGGACGTGTACAGGATCGTCGCGTCGTCGAAGGGCTCCGGGCCGGTCTCCGGCAGCGCGCAGGGCCCGACGAAGTCGTCGCGCAGCAGCGCCGACAGGTCGCTCTCGCCGGGGGCGAGCGGCCCCTCGGGTCGCACCACGAGCACGTCGGTGAGCGTGGTCCCGGTCAGGTGCTCGCGGGTCAGCCGGGCCCGCTCGCCGTCGCAGATCAATACCGTGGCGCCGCAGTCCTCGATCGCGTAGCGCAGTTCGTCGGGGCTCCACCACGCGTTCAGCGGTACGGCGATCGCACCGATCACCTGAATCGCCCAGAACGCGAGCGGCCATTCGATGTGGTTGCGCATCGCGATCGCGACCCGGTCGCCGCGTCGTACGCAACGCGACACGGCGAGATGTCGGGCGAGATGGGCGACGAGGCGATGCTGCTCGGCGTAGTCGATTCGCTCGTCCTCGTACACGAGCGCGTCCCGGCGGCCGTGCCGTGCGAGGTCCTCGAAGACCGCGCGCAGGGTCGGCGGGGCCTTGGGCAGGACCCGCCAGGGGATGCCGTCGTGGACGATCTCCTCGATGGCGTAGGCCGATTCGGGTCCGGTGAGTTCGGCCAGAGCCTGTGTCCGATCCAGCATCCGGTGGGTCCACCTCCTGCACGACGTGCGGGCAACTACCTGGTACCGGGGGGTAGGAACGCATCAAAGCTAGTGCGGGGAGCGCATCCCGGGAAGGCCCGGCGCGCCGGCCGGACCACGAGTCGCGCGCGCTGCACTGGACGGGCGGTTCGGCGGACGTGCGCGAGGGCGTGTCCGCGTTTTTGGAGAAGCGCCGACCGAAGTTCCGCATGCGGGTCAGCCGCGACCTGCCGAAGCTGCCACCGCCGACCTGAAGTCCGGCAGGGCGGCCGGGTACCCGCGCGGGCCGTTGTGAAAGCCCGAAAAAGGCCGAACCTGCACCCACCTGGCCTAGGTGTTCGATACATGTTGTTGTGTTCCGCAACCGTATCGGGCACGCTTGGCGCACATCAGGGCGAACAGGTTGAGGAGCAAGTCGATGCCGGACAGCGTAGAGCGGCGAGTCGTCCGTGAGGTGGGGGCCGCCACGCGGTTGATTCGACTGTTGATGACACCCCCGCTGCACGCGGCGGGGATCACTCAGGCCGAGTACCACCTGCTCGCCCTGTTGGAGGAACGCGGCACGTCGACCGGCAAGGAACTGGCGTGCCTGCTGAGTCTGGACAAGACCACGATCAGCCGCCAGTTGACCGCGCTGGAGGACGCCGGGCTGATCACCAGGACCACCGACCCGAGCAACCGGCGGTCGCACCTGATCACCCTCACCGACGCGGGCCGACTCCGTCTCGCCGACGCGCGCCAACGCAGCCTCGCGGTCCTGACGGAACGGTTCACCTCGTGGCCCGAGGAGGAACTGGGCGCCTTGGCCGACCACTTGGCCCGCTTCAACGACGTCCTGCGCGGCGAGTCGACAGAGGCCGCGCGACCGTAGGGGTCAACCGAGACGATCGCGGCGTCGAGGGCGCAAGACGCCGCGAGACGAAAGCGGGGACCGCTGCTCGACGGCCCTCGACTCCTTGATCGTCTCGGTCAGTTGTCCGCCACCCTCGGGTGGACCCGCGATTGGGCGCGGTAGACGTCGTAGACGCCCTGCACCCGGCGCAGTGCGCGGAGCAGCTTGGGGAGGGTGGCCAGGTCGGCCAGGCGGATCGTGTACGTCTGGCGGACCCGCATCTGCTGCGGGGGCGCGATCGAGGCCGAGGTGATGTCGGCGCCCTCCGCGTCGATCGCGGCGGTGACGTCGGCCAGCAGGCGGGGGCGGTCCAGGGCCTCGATCTGCACGGTGACGCGGTAGCCCTGATCGGCCTGGTGCGGCAGCCAGGACGCGGCGACCACGTCGCGCCCGGCGCGGCGCATCTGCTGCACGTTGGGGCAGTCGGCGCGGTGCACGGCGACCGTGCCGCCGCGGATCACGAAGCCCGCGATCTCGTCGGCCGGCAGCGGGGTGCAGCAACGGGCCAGCCGCACCGGGGCGCCCGGTGAGCCGGGCACGCTGACCATGGCCTCGCCCGGGTCGGACGGCGGGCGGCGGGCGCGGGCGGGGGCCTGCGGGTCGGACTCGACCTCGACCGAGACGCTCCCCGCCTCGCCGGACGCCGCGAGGTTGCCCAGGCCACCGGGGGTGGCCAGGGGGTCCGTCAGCGGGTCCGCCCGGCCGTCGATGCCGTGCGGGTACTTCGCGAGCCACGCCTCGATCGCGACCCGCGCGAGCGGGCTGCGGACGAAGCCGAGCCACTCCTTGGACGGCGCGGCCGCGCCGGGCGGGGCGGTGATGATCGAGACCGTCTCACCGTCGGCGAGGACCGAACTCAGGGCCACGAGCCGCCCGTTGATCTGCGCGCCGATACATCGGTGGCCGGTCTGCTCGCCCATCGCGTAGGCCGCGTCCACGCAGGTGGATCCCGCGGGCAGGGTGAGCGGTCGCCCGCCGGGCGTGAAGACGAGGAGTTCGCGGTCCGCCGACAGGTCGGCGGTCAGCGAACTCCAGAAGACGTGTGCGTCGGGGATGCCGCCCTCCCACGCGAGCAGCCGGCGCAGCCACGCGAGTTGCTCGGGGGCGTCGGGCCCGGTGCCGGGGGTGCCGGTGTGCGCGACGACGCCGAATTCGGCGAGGCGGTGCATGCGGCGGGTGCGGATCAGTACCTCGACCTTGTCGCCCTCGGGGAGCGCGACGGCGGTGTGCAGCGATTGGTACAGGTTGAACTTGGGGGTCGCGATGTAGTCCTTGAACTCGCCCGCGATCGGCGACCAGCAGGTGTGCAGCACGCCGAGCGCGCCGTAACAGTCGGTGTCGGCGTCGACGACGATCATCAGACGGGACAGATCGAACGGGCCGAGATCCTCGCGTCCGCGCCGCTTTTGTACGCGGCGCACCGATACGTGGTGCCGCGAGCGCGGCGACACCTCCGCCTCGATGCCGGCCTCGCGCAGCGCGCGTTTGACCGACGCGCACAGTTTGGACACGGCCTCGTCGGTCTCGGCCTGACTGGCCAGGACGGTGCGCGCGGTCGCGGCGTGCTCCTCGGGGCGCAGCGTCGCGAAGACGATGTCCTCCAGCTCGGACTTGAGCACGTGGATGCCCAGGCGCTCGGCGAGCGGGATGAAGACTTCCTGGGTGGCCTCCGCGGTGCGGATCTGACTCGCGCGGCGGCGATATCGGATCGTGCGCATGTTGTGCAGGCGGTCGGCCAGCTTGATCACGGTCACCCGCAGGTCGCGGCCCGTGGCGACGATGATCTTGCGCATCGTCTCGGCCTCGGCGCGGTCGCCGAGGTCGACTCGCTCCAGCTTGGTCACGCCGTCGACGAGGTGGGTGACGTCGTCGCCGAACGCGGCCCGCACCTCTTCGAGGGTCAGGTCGGTGTCCTCGACGGTGTCGTGCAGGAGCGCGGCGACCAGGGTGGTGGTGTCGGCGCCGAGTTCGGCCAGGATCGTCGCGACCGCGAGCGGGTGCGTGATGTACGGCTCGCCGCTCTTGCGCATTTGCCCGCGATGGGACAACTCCGCGACCGCGTAGGCCTCCTGAAGGGCCGTCATGTCGGCCTTCGGGTGGTGCCCGCGGTGCACTTGGAGGAGCGGTTCGACGGCGTCCGGCGTCCGGCGGCGGCTTCCGGTGAGGAAGGTGACGGCGGCCAGGCCCAGGCGTTGGATGGGTTGTTGGACAGGACGGCGCGACAGTCGTCCGACGCGGTCGGACATGCTCCGGCCCGGAACGTCACCCTCGGCTCGCGGTGCGCCCTTGGGCACACCCGCACCGGCCGGCGGGTCGAGTCCCCCGATCGTCATGCGGCACCTCCGGCAGCTACCCCCGGAGTCGCCCCCGGTGATTCATGCTACCGACAACAACACGGACGGTGTCCGTGTGATGTCGCCCGTCACACACTTCATCACCCGCACGGGTGATCCCGTGTGAACGATGGTGAAGTGCCAGCCTAACCCCTCGAGATCTTGTCCGGGTGCGGACCCTGGGGAGCGCACCCGGACGCGGGGACGGCGTGCGGGGGCGGTGACAGCGCGTCAACTCGCGTCCGCGCGCTCCCAGTACGAACCGTCGATCATCGCCTCGACGAGGGTGCGGTGCAGCACGGTCTCGTCCAGGTCGGCGGGCTGCTCGCGCTCGCCGAAGTGCCACTGTCGGTGCGCGATGCGGGCCATCACGACGCCGTGCCGCACTGCGGCGTACGTCTCGAAATAGCGCATGTGGCGCGGCGCGTAGCCGGTGAGCTTCTCGTACTGCGCGCACACGTCCTGCGTGCGCATGAAGTCCGGCAGGCCCGGGAGACCGCCGTAGCGATGGGCGATGTCCTGGAAGAACGAGTGGATGAAGATCATCCAGGCGATGTCCAGTTCGCGCGGTCCGACCGCGGCCATCTCCCAGTCCAGGACCGCGGTCGGCTCGAAATCGACGTAGAGGATGTTGCCGACCCGGGCGTCGCCCCAGCTGATCACGTCGGGACCGAGGTCGGTCGGGAAGTTGTCCTCCAGCCACGTGAAGGCGCGGTCCAGGAGGGGGACGCGCTGCCCTTCGATGCCCCACTCGTAGAACGCCTTGAGGTCGTCGAGGTGGCGGCGCATCGCGCTCTCGCCGCTCCCCTGATGCTGGAGGAAGGCGATGTCCTGGGGGGTGACGTCGATCTCGTGGATGGCGGCGATGATCGCCACCGACTTCTCCTGGAGGCGGCGGCGCTGCTCGGGCTCGGCCGCGAGCAGCCAACCGTCGAGCGTGTACGGCATGACGTCGGGCGGGGCCGAGCCCTCGGCGCGGCGCATCACGAAGAACGGGGCGCCCAGCGGGCCCTCGTCGGGCTCGTTCCACAGCAGCGCGGGCACCGGGATGTCGCAGCGTTCGCCGACGAGCGTCATGACCCGGTACTGCTTGTCGAGGTCGTAGGTGGGGAACACCGGCTTGGCGTCCATCGCGGGCCGCATGCGCACGACGCAGCGTTCGGTACGGCGCTCGCCGTCCTCGGTCCACGTCGCGTCGAACAGCAGCGTCTCGCTGGACATGCCGTTGCCGGACGGGGCCTTGAGTTCGGAGACCTCGGGCGCGGCCCCTTCGGGCAGCCGGCCGGCCAGCCACGCGAGCAGGTGGTCGTGCACGGTCGCCAGGTCGCGGGTACTGGTCTGCGGGCGGGTGACCTCGTCGGGGTCGGCCACGACAACCTCCGGGATAGACGTCGCGATGTGCGACCGGCGGTGCCGAGCGTCCCTGCCGACGTTCGATCCCCACCTCGACTCCGGCAACGGACCGCCGGAAAAGTGAAACACGTTCTATCATGTGTGACACGTGTCATCAATGGCCGCGGATCGTTGCCCGCGCGGCGGTCCGTCGCGTGTCCGGTCGCCCGCTCGCGGGCACCGGCGGTGTTACCTGCGCGGTGCGGCAGACTTGGGGGATGCCCACAACCTCCGCCACGGCCCACACGCGTCCGCGCTGGTGGACCGAGTTGCTGCTGATCGCGGTGCTGTACGAGGCGTACTCGCTCAGTCGCCTGCTGGTGCGCGGCGACGTGGACGCCGCGTTGCGCAACGCCGAGCGAATACTGCACGTGGAGTCGTTGACCCATCTCGACCCCGAGCGGATGCTCAACCGAGTGGTGTCCGCGCACGCCTACTTCGGCGTCGTCTTCGACTACGCCTACGCGACGCTGCACTACGTGGTGACCCCGTTGGTCCTGCTGTGGCTGTGGCGCCGACGGCCGGACCGCTACCGGGGCGCGCGCACGACGCTGGCGATCGCGACCGTGGTCTCGCTGGCCGGGTTCATGCTCTTCCCGACCGCTCCGCCGCGGATGATCGAGGGCTTCACCGACACCATGGCGCACTTCGCGTCGTGGGGCTGGTGGGGCGCCGGCGCGAGCGCGCCGCGGGGCATGGAACACATGACGAACGAGTACGCGGCGATGCCGTCGCTGCACGTGGGCTGGGCTGCGTGGTGCGGGTGGCAGCTGTGGCGACACGGGCGCGGACGCGTCCTGCGCACGCTGGGCGTGCTGTATCCGCTCTTCGTGGTCCTGGTGGTGCTCGGCACCGCCAACCACTATCTCGCGGACGTCGTCGCCGGTCTCGCGGTGATGGGCCTCGGCGCCTACGCGTCGCCGCGGGTGCTGCGGACGACGGATCGGCTGCGCGCGGGGGTGACGACGCGCCGCCCGGTATCGGAACTGCCTCCCCCGGCGATCGAATCCGATCAGAAAACCGCTGCGTAGCACCGCCGGATTGCGGCGTTGCGACCACTGTTGGACAAGGTCAATCGAATTCGACTGCCGGCCGGCGTTTGCCCGTCAGGCAAGAGGTACCGTCTGGGTGGCTCCGTGCCCGGTGACGGCAAGCGATTCGTCATCACGGCATCCCGACGGGACACCTCGCCGCACGGCGTTGGCGGATCCTGATCGGAAGCGGCCGGACAGGCCCGGATCGCGCCTGACGGACAAGGCCGGAGCAATCGGTTGCGAGCCGACAGGCGACGGGAGCGGTAATGCGGATCAGCGCAGTGGTGTTCGACGTGGGCGAGACCCTGGTCGACGAGACACGCGAGTACGGAACCTGGGCGGATTGGCTCGGTGTGCCCAGGCACACGTTCGCGGCCACGTTCGGGGCGGTCATCGCGCAGGGCCTGGACTATCGCGAAGTGTTCCAGCGCTTTCGGCCCGGCTTCGACCTGTCGGTGGAGCGGGCCGCGCGCAGCGCCGCGGGCTTCCCCGAGTGGTTCGGCGAGGAAGACCTGTACGGCGACACCAGGCCGTGCCTCAAGGCCCTGCGCGACCAGGACCTGTGGCTGGGCGTCGTGGGCAATCAGACCGCGAACGCGGGCTCGATCCTGCGCGGCCTGGACCTGGGCGTGGACCTGCTCGCCACATCCGACGACTGGGGGATCGCCAAACCGGAGCCGGGCTTCTTCACCCGGCTCGTCGACGAGTGCCCGTGCCCGGCCGAGGAGATCCTCTACGTCGGCGACCGGCTCGACAACGACGTGCTGCCCGCGCACCTGGCCGGCCTGCGCACGGCGCACGTGCGCCGCGGGCCGTGGGGCTACCTGGTCGCCGACCACCCGGAGCTGATCAAGGTGGCCGACCTGCGCCTGGAGGGGCTCGGCGTGCTGCCGGCGGCGGTGGCCAGACTCAACGGCCAGGTGCC
>NZ_WWJX01000663.1 GCF_009865215.1 Streptomyces sp. SID3343
CGGCTCTCGCGCCCCGGCGCCTCGGTCCGCGCCTCGCGCGCGGGTCGGTCGCCGGGGCGTACGGCCGACTCGTCGCCACAGGTCGGCTGATCGCGATGGCCGGGGACCGGCGCGCGGGTGGTCCGCCCGCGCAAAGCCTCGATCCCCTAACGGCGTTCGTACGCCCACCCTCTCGATCGCAGCCCCGTTGCCTGCCGGGATAGGCACTGGTCCTGAACGCGGTCGGGCTGTGGAACACCTGCTATCCGGACGCCGTGATCACCCGGCGCCGGGCCCAGGGCACGACATCAAGGACGAGGACGTGGCCAGGCTGTCGCCGCTCAAGGATCGACACGCGAACTTCCTGGGCCGCTACCGGTTCTCCTTCCGCGACGACGGCTGACCCCCTCGTGGTCGTGGTCGCGGTCGTGGCCGTAGAGACCGACCCGCCCGCCGACGCGGTCCTCACCCGCCTCGGCGGCGCGGGCGTCGGGTTCGGCAGGCGCGTCGAAGAAGTCGTAAGCGGCCGCCCGGATTCGGGCGTCGAGCCCGCGCCGCACCGGTTCGAGCAACCCCGAGCCCGATGACTCGGGCGTGGGCGTGTTCCTCCGGGTTGGCCGTGTCGTCGACGCTCACGACAGCGCCTCGGTGGTGTCGGCGGCCGGCTGCGCCTGGCGGTGGCTTCGGGAGTACCGGGCCGTCACACGGGTGACCGGGCAGCGCCCGACCACAGCGCCCAACGGTGGCCGCAGGGGAAGCGGACGTACGGCGCGAGGGGGTCGGACCACACGTCGGTGAGGATCCACCGCTCGCCGGGCGCGGGCGTGCGGCGGCACGCCGGAAAGTGCGGATCGGTCCGTAGCCCGTCGAGGTCACCTCGGGTCATCTTAGGCAGACCCTCGCGCGCCATGCCGACGCCGTACGGCCCCGGCCCTCTCGGCGCCCGCGAACCGTGAGGAGGCACACGAACGAACGGTGCAAGGTGCCACGGCGCGAATCGGGGTGCCGACAAGCCGTGGCCTCCATCGCCGGCACGGCACGGCACGGCACGACACGGCACGACACGACATGGCACGGCACGGCACGGCCTCGTTGGCGAGTAGCCATGCATCGCCCGTGCGGATGGCGAGGGGGCGCGGTCGCCCTGCGAGCGATCAGCGCCGGTTGCGCCGCACGAGCTCGACCACCCCGACGACGGCCGGCACGATTGCGAGGATCACGAAGCCGGTCGTGTTGCCGAAGTCGCCGCCGATCACAGGACCGGCGACATCGAACCGAGAAATGGGCATGGGAGGACTCCTGTTGGGGAACAGCGGGAGGCGACGAAGGAATCATCGCCCCGCCGGAGGGGGGTTGCGTGGTCTGCGCGTCGAACTCCTCGGAGGCCGGGCCAGCCGGCGGTCCGACCGCCGGCAAGCGACAGGGAACGGCGGCTTCGGGCCGGAAGGCTCCCGTGTGTCCTGCGGTGAAAACGGTCCCGACGCCTGTGGACGGCGCCGCGCGCAGGTCGCGCTTCGCCAGGCTGCCGCCGAACCGTGACCGGTTACAACGTTCTCGGCCGCACCCGCCTACGTGCTCACCTCGACGGCGCGCCCGCGAGCGACCGTGTGCCGGTCGGGTCCGCGTGGTCGACGAGGTCGCCCGCCGCATGGGCGCCCCGGTGAGGTGGCAGTGGTCGGTCTCCCCGCGGCTCATGACTGTGAGACTGCCCCAGGGTTCGCGGACGACTCCGCCCTCGCCGCGGTTGGTCACCGACAGAGCCGGTCCGTCGAGCCGGCCGGCTCACAGGAGCAGATCGGCGAAGCTCTCGGCGTCGATCACTCTCGCCCCGTTCGTCAGTCCCGATCACGGGGCGGGGGCCGCCTGTGCCCCGACGCCGGGCAACTCAACGCGGGGGATCGGGCTTTCGGCGGGCTGTCCGTTCAAGGCGACGAGGCCGCTGACGACCCCCCGACGCCGATGGCTCACCGGGAGAGGATCGTCGAAGGCGATATCAAGGCATGCATCGACACGACGTTCTGATGGATCGGGTGGCCGAGCGCGTCGACGGCCGCAAAACTGTGCGAATGGTAGACGCGTTGTCGTGGGTCGAAGTTGTCCGATTTTCCGGCCGGTGACGACTGCGACCGACGCGCCCCGGCTGCCTCGTCTCGCCGTTCGGCGCACGGCGGTTGTGTCGAAGGCGACAGATCGGGTCGAGCGGCTGCCCCAGTCAGCGGCCCGGGGCTCCGGCCCTCGCCACCCGCAGGGCCCACCACACCAGGGGGACTTGGAGCGGCAGGCGGGCGTAGGCGGCGGAACGTCGCAGAGCGGGGCGATCGTTCCAGTCGCGCGCCATCTTGACGTTCGCGGGGAACACCGCCACGAAGAAGGTGGCCGAGGCCAGGGCGCCGATGCGCCGCGTGCGCGGTACGGCCACCGCCGCCGCCAAGGCGAGTTCGGCGGCGCCGCTGAGGTGGGTCCAAGTGCGGGGGCGGCCCGGGAGAGCACCGGGAATGATTGCGTCGAACGGTCGCGGAAGCACGAAGTGGGTTACACCCGCGCCGGCCAACAGTGCGACGAGCGCGCGGGCAGACGACGATGTCGCGGTCATCCGGTCCTCCGGGGTTCGTGGTGACATGCGCGCCGGCGGTCGGCGGACCCGTCCCGAGGCTCGGCCGAACCCACCGAAGGATAACGAGAGGAACGGGTGACCACTACTCTCTCCTCGTTCGACGGCCACACCCACAGGCGAGTCCACGCGGGATCGGCGCGCGCACGGGCCGCGCCGGCCCCACGTGTCACTCGGCGGAGGGTGTCGCCCGCGATACCGGTGCGGCCCGCAGATCGGTGCGGCAAAGCCCCGCTCGGCGCGATGCGCTCGCTTGTGCGCGCCCCGCGCGGGCGGCCGCAAGTCACGCAAGGCGGGATCCGCTTCGCCGACTGCCCCGCGCCCTCGACCACTCACGGCGGTGTCCGCATTCGTCCGGCGTCAACCCTCGGGCGAACTCGCATCGGGTGGCGTCGACGGGGAGATCCGGCCTGTGGCCCGA
>NZ_WWJX01000664.1 GCF_009865215.1 Streptomyces sp. SID3343
CACGAGAGCCGAGGTACCGCTGATCTCGCCCATCCTCAGGGATGGCGCTGCCCCGGCCTGACGGTCCGAACGGGGCCGTGTCCGAACCACCGGTCGCAAGCTGCTCGTGCTTCGACCCACGCGCCGAGGCTTTGGCCAACATTGTGGTGGGTCGGTTGCATGTACAGCTGCCTGATGTGGCGAATGCGTCTCACCTCGAACCGGCAAGCGCCTTTGCGGTTTCTCCAAACCACCCCAGCCCCAGCCGTGCCCCGCGCCTCACCGCCCACCAACCGCCCCCACCAGCCACCCCATGCTCACCACTCGACCCCCATCAGGGCCCTACAGCCACGAGCCCCGCGAGGTCAGCCATCCGGCCGAGCACCCCGTGCGGGCCGGAATCGGGGGTCGTACCGTGTTGCATGGGTCACATCGGCGACGAAGTGTGCGTAATCCGGCATGCGGCCTGACGGTGCGTCAATTGCACTCCCTGCGCGCCGACTTCCTAACTGACGGTCCGTCAATTCATATCTGACGCATCATCAGATGCCGTTGTTTCAGAGTGAGTTCGTCATCAGGCAGTCGTCGAAAAGCGCGCGACGGAACTACTCTCGGTCGAGTTGCCACGCTTTCGAAGCGACCCACCCCCGGAGCGTGGTGGGGACGTGACACTCCCCCGGAGCCCGGAAACGGACGTGGAGGGGGGACCAGGGATGAGGACCACATGGCCATCGCGACACCCGTCCGCCCTACGGACGACCCGTTCGGCACTCTGCCGACGCCGGCACCCGCCGTCTACGCCGGCCGCCCGGCGCCCGCACCACGCACGCTCGTGGACGTGCTGGACGCCACCGTCAAGGCACACCCCAACGAACCCGCCCTCGACGACGGCCGCCGCACGCTGACCTACCGCGCGCTGGCCGCCGAGGTCGACACGCTGCGTCACCGGCTCGCCGACGCGGGCATCGGGGTCGGCGACCGCGTCGGCGTTCGCGTGCCCTCGGGCAGTAACGACCTGTACATCTGCATCCTCGCCGTGCTCGCCGCCGGTGCCGCCTATGTACCGGTCGACGCCGAGGACCCCGACGAGCGAGCCGAACTGGTATTCGGCGAGGCCGGGGTCAGCGCGATCCTCGGCGCAGAGCGCGAGATCCGCGCCACGCCCGACATCCGCGCGACGCGCGACACCCCCACCCCGCACGACGTCCGCGCCACGCCCGAGACACCCACCACGCCCGAGACCCCCACCACGCGCGAGGCCGCGCCGGTATCGCCCGGCCGCCCCACCCCCGCCGACGACGCGTGGATCATCTTCACCTCCGGCTCCACCGGCAAGCCCAAGGGCGTCGCCGTCACCCACCGCAACGCCGCCGCGTTCGTGGACGCCGAGGCCGGGATGTTCCTCCAGCAGGAGCCGCTCGGTCCCGGCGACCGGGTGATGGCCGGCCTGTCCGTCGCGTTCGACGCGTCGTGTGAGGAGATGTGGCTCGCGTGGCGTTACGGCGCGTGCCTGGTCACCGTGCCGCGCTCGCGGGTGCGCTCGGGGGCCGACCTGGGGCCGTGGCTCGCGGAGCAGGAGATCACCGTCGTCTCCACCGTGCCCACGCTCGCCGCGCTGTGGCCCACCGAGGCGCTGCTCGACGTACGTCTGTTGATCTTCGGCGGCGAGGCGTGCCCTCCCGAGCTCGTGGACCGCGTGGTCACCGAGGGCCGCGAGGTGTGGAACACCTACGGACCCACCGAGGCCACCGTGGTCGCGTGCGGGTCGCTGATGGGCGGGACGGGTGACGGGCCGGTCCGGATCGGCCTGCCCCTCGACGGCTGGGAACTGGCGGTCGTCGACGACGACGGTCGACCCGTCGCGATGGGCGAGAGCGGCCAACTCGTGATCGGCGGCGTCGGCCTCGCCCGCTACCTCGACCCCGCCAAGGACGCCGAGAAGTACGCCCCGCTGGAGTCGATGGGCTGGGACCGCGCCTACCGCAGCGGCGACCTCGTCCGTGCCGACCCCGAGGGCCTGGTCTTCCTCGGCCGCGGCGACGAGCAGATCAAGCTCGGCGGCCGACGCATCGAACTCGGCGAGATCGACACCGCGCTGCAAGGTCTGCCGGGCGTGGTCGGCGCGGCGGCCGCCGTGCGTACGGTCAAGGGCGGCAATCAGCTCCTGGTCGGCTACCTGGTCACCGGTGAGGGCTGGGACCGCGACGAGGCCGTGCGCCGGCTGCGCGCCGAGTTGCCCGCCGCCCTCGTCCCGCGCCTGGCCCCCGTCGCGGACCTGCCCACCCGTACCTCCGGCAAGGTCGACCGCGACGCGCTCCCGTGGCCGCTCGTCGACGCCGACGACGCCGGACCCTCGGAACGGCTGTACGGCACCGAGGCGTGGCTTGCCGAGCAGTGGGCGGAAGTACTCGGCCTCACCGTCGACACCGCGCGCGACGACTTCTTCGCCATCGGCGGCAACAGCCTGGCCGCCGCCCGACTGACCACTTTGCTGCGCGAGCGCTACCCCGCCGCGGGCGTCGCCGACATCTACCAGCAGCCCACGCTGCGCAAACTGGCCCGCCGCCTCGAACGCTCCGCCCAGGACGAGGGCACGGTACGCGCGGTGCGCCCGACCCCGACCAAGGCCAAGCTCGCCCAGTTGCTCACGCTGATCCCGCTGTTCACCCTGGTCGGCCTGCGCTGGACGGTGGGCTTGGCCGCGCTGGCCAACGTCTCGACCTGGTTCGGCGCGTACACGTGGGCGCCGACGGTGTCGTGGTGGTGGGTCGCGGCCGGGTGGGCGGTGTTGTTCAGCCCGCCGGGGCGGCTGGCGATCGCCGCCGGCGGCGCCCGCGCGCTGCTGCGCGGCGTGCGTCCCGGGGTCTATCCGCGCGGCGGACG
>NZ_WWJX01000665.1 GCF_009865215.1 Streptomyces sp. SID3343
CCCGGTGCTGGGGGGCCGGGCAGCGTGAGGCCGGGGGCCGACGTCTCGAAGCCGGGGCGCCGGGTGCGTTGAGGCCGGGGTGCCGGGTGCGTTGGGGCCGCGACCTCGACGGCCGCGCCCGTCATCCGTTGGGCCCAAGGCCCGGCGCGCCCACGGCGATACGCGGCGCGCGGCGCCGACACTGGATCGGGTGGATTCCCCCCTGTGTCTCGTCACCGGCTCGACCGGTTACCTCGGTGGTCGGCTCGTCCCGGAACTGCTCGCCGCCGGCTACCGCGTGCGCTGCATGGCCCGCACCCCGGACAAGTTGCGCGACCACCCGTGGGCGGACCGGGTGGAGATCGCCCGCGCCGACGCGCTCGACCCCGACGCGGTGCGCGCGGCGCTCGACGGCGTCACCGTGGCCTACTACCTGATCCACGCGCTCGGTACCGGAGCCGATTTCGGCGACACCGACCGCAGGACCGCGCAGACCTTCGCCGCCGCCGCCGAGGACGCGGGTATCGCCCGGATCGTCTACCTCGGCGGCCTCGGTCCGGCCGACGGCTCGACCGCCCGCGACTCGTCGCCACACCTGCGCTCGCGGGCCGAGGTCGGCGAGATCCTGCTCTCGTCCGCGGTGCCGACCGCCGTGCTGCGCGCGGCGGTGATCATCGGCTCGGGCTCCGCCTCGTTCGAGATGCTGCGGTACCTGACCGAGCGCCTGCCGGTCATGGTCACGCCGCGCTGGGTCACGTCGCGCATCCAGCCGATCGCGGTCCGGGACGTACTGCGCTACCTCGTGGGTTGCGTCGAACTGCCGGCCGACGTCGACCGCGCGTTCGACATCGGCGGGCCCGACGTACTCACGTACGAGTCGATGATGCAGCGCTACGCGGCCGTGTCCGGCCTGCGCCGCCGCCGAGTACTCCCCGTGCCGATGCTGTCGCCGTGGCTGTCGAGCCACTGGGTCGGCCTGATCACCCCCGTACCGGGCAACCTGGCCCGCCCGCTCGTGGAGTCGCTGCGCAGCGAGGTGGTGTGCCACGAGCACGACATCGCGCGCTACGTCCCCGACCCACCCGGGGGGCTGACCGGCTTCGACCGCGCCCTCGAACTCGCGCTCACCCGCATCCGCGACGCGGACGTGGCCACCCGCTGGTCCTCGGCCGGCACCGCGGGCGCGCCCAGCGATCCGCTGCCCACCGACCCCGACTGGTCCGGCGGCTCGCTCTACGAGGACGTCCGCGAGGCCCGGGTACGGGCGACACCCGAGGCGATGTGGTCGGTGATCGAGGGCGTCGGCGGCGACAACGGCTGGTACTCGTGGCCGCTGGCGTGGTCGATCCGCGGCCGGCTCGACCGGCTCGTGGGCGGGGTGGGACTGCGCCGGGGGCGGCGCGATCCGCATCGGCTCCGGGTGGGCGACTCGCTCGACTTCTGGCGGGTCGAGGAGATCGTCCCGGGCGAGTTGTTGCGCCTGCGCGCGGAGATGCGGCTACCGGGACTGGCGTGGCTGGAGCTCACCGTGCGCCGGGACGGCGACACGACCCGCTTCCGCCAGCGCGCGCTGTTCCACCCGCGCGGCCTGTTCGGGCACGCGTACTGGTGGAGCGTCCTCCCCTTCCACGGCGTCGTGTTCGGCGGCATGCAACGCAACATGACCAAGGCCGCCGAGCACGTCGAGCGAGGCGATCCGGCGCGTTGAGCCATCTGGGAGGATGGACGGGTGACCGAGATGCGAGAGCCGGAGCCGAGTCTCTACGAGGCCGTGGGCGGCGAGGAGACGTTCGTCAAGCTCGTGCACCGCTTCTACCAGGGTGTGCGCGAGGATCCGCTGCTGCGCCCGATGTACCCGGAGGAGGACTTCGACGGCGCCGAGGAGCGCCTGCGGATGTTCCTGATCCAGTACTGGGGCGGGCCGCGAACGTACAGCGAACAACGCGGTCACCCGCGACTGCGTATGCGGCACGCGCCGTTCGCGGTCACCGAGCAGGCGCGCGACGCGTGGCTGCGCAACATGCGCGTGGCCGTCGACGATCTCGCGCTCGCGCCCGAACACGAGCGCACCCTGTGGGACTACCTGTCCTACGCGGCCCAGTCGTTGGTGAATCGCGAGGACTGACGGGGAAGAGCCTCAGCACGGGCGATCCCACGGAGGTGGCCGATGGCACGAGGTTGGTGGCGCGACGCGGTCTTCTACCAGATCTATGTACGCAGCTTCGCCGACGGCAACGGCGACGGGGTCGGCGATCTGCCCGGTGTCCTGGAACGCCTGCCCTACGTCCGGGACCTGGGCGTCGACGCGATCCGGCTGAACCCGTTCTACCGCTCGCCGATGGCGGACGCGGGTTACGACGTGGCCGACCCGCGCGACGTGCACCCGATGTTCGGCACACTCGCGGACGCGGATCGAGTCTTCGCGCGCGCCCACGAACTCGGCCTCAAAGTCGTGGTGGACCTCGTGCCCAACCACAGCTCGCACGAGCACGCGTGGTTCACCGCGTCGAAGGAGGCATCGGCGAACGGCAACTCCATGGCGTTCGCCAGCCGGAAATCAAGGCGGTCCCCAAGCGACGCCTCCCGCGCCAGTACGTCGGCGCGGGCGATCTGCTCCCGGCTGACCGAGATGCCTGTCACGTGCGCCCCTGTGCGGCGAGCGATCCGCGCGGCCGGGGCTCCCACTCCGCAGCCGACGTCGAGCAGACGGCTTCCGGCACCGATCCGCAGGCGCTCGGTCGTGATGTCGGTGAGCCGGTCCGTGGCCTCGTCGTACGTGAGTTCGCTCTCGGGGGTATCCCAATAACCGAGATGCGCGTTGTAACCGCACCGCGCGTCATCGCCCAGGAAGTCGACGGCAAGACCGGTCATGCGGTCGTACAATTGCCCGACCTCCTCGGCCACGGGAACGGTCGACGCTGTCGCTTGGTCTTCCATGAGTCCTCCTCGAAGGCGACGGGCGCCCTGGTACACGGCCTTGGCACACGAGTGAGCATTTCCCGGCACACCGGGGAGCGAGATGCTCCCCGGCGCGACCGGTGGCACCGAACGGATCACTGCGTTCGACCGGGGTGGATTTCGTCGGCGTGGTGCCCGTTTCGTGCGGACGGCCTCAGACGCCCGCGACTCCCCGGGAGCGTTTACGGTGCGTCCCGCTCCCGACCTCGCCCGCCGGTTGTCCCGGAGTGCGCACGGCAGTTCCGGCCGGCTTGCCGGGGAGAGGGACGACGCCCGTGGGGATCGTGCTCGGCGTCCGCTCGCGCAGGGACATCGGGAGCGAGCGCGGCGTGGCGGACAGCCGCGGACTGAGGCGGGTGTGTGCTTCGGGAAGCGGATCGAGCTCCCACCGGGCCACGATGGAGGCCAGTGCGAGGGTGGCCTCGGTCAAGGCGAAGTCTTCCCCGATGCACTTTCGGGCGCCACTGCCGAAGGGCGTGAACGCCCCTCGGGGCAGGCGAACACTGTCGTCACCCCACCGGTCGGGATCGAAACGCTCGGGGTCGGGGAACAGGTCGGCGCGGTGGTGCACGATGTGCGGGCTGTACACGACGACCGAGCCGGCCGGAAGACGACGGCCCGCCAGTTCGGCGTCCTTGGTCGTGACCCTGGTGAACAGCCAACCGGGCGGGTACAGGCGCAGGGATTCCATGATCACCCGGTGCGTCAGCCGCAGGTTCGGGATGTCGTCGTACTGGGCGATCCGGCCGGCGAGTACGGTGTCGACCTCGTCGTGGAGGCGCTTGCGGATGTCGGGATTGCGCCCGAGCAGGTACAACGCCCACGACAGCGCGGGGGCCGAGGTCTCGCTGCCGCCGAGGTAGAACGTGAAGACCTGGTCGTGGATCTCGGCGTCGGTCAGTCCTTGTCCCTGGTCGTCGCGAACGGCCAGCAGGATGGACAACAGGTCGCCGTGGTCCACGCCCGCGCGCCGGTAGTCCGAGGTGAGCTGGGCGACATACTGCCGCAGGCGTGCCCGGGCCCGGTCGAAGCGGCGGTTGCTCGAAGTCGGCAGCCGGTTCAGGAAGGACCAGGGCAGGAGCATCCGGCGCATCATGCCGGTCATGACGGTGTGCATGCACAGCCGCAGTTCTTCGAAGGTCGCGTCGTCGAGTTCGGCGGCGAAGAGCGTGCGCGTGGCCAGGGTCGCCGCGAATTCGTTCACGGTGGCCAGCACGTCGAGTTCCCGGCTTTCCGTCCAGCCGTCGAGCATCACGGCGACCTCCGCGGACATCACCTTGGCGTATTCGGGAAGGCGGTCGCGGTGAAAGGCCGGTTGCAGCAGCCGACGTTGCTGACGGTGATCGTCGTGGGGGCAGGTCGCCAGTCCGTTTCCGGCGACGGTCCGCACGAGGTCGAAGATCGCCCCGCCCTTGTCGTAGGTCCGGTCGTCGACGAGGACCCGGTGGACCAGATCCGGATCGCACAGCACGTAGAACGGCATCGGTCCGAGTTTGATCCTGACCAGGTCCCCGTGCGCGGCCAGCGAGGCCAGGAAGTCGAGCGGTCGTCTGCCGAGCCGTACCGCGTGACCGAGCACGGGCAAGGCTCCCGGAGCCGAGGCGAATCTCGGGTGGTCCGTCATGTTCCTCTTTCGTTCGGACGGTCGTTTCCCGGTGTTGTCACCCTCGCCTGTGGGCGACCCAGCAGCCCATGATCACTTTTCCCTCCCGGCAGGCGTCGCGGAGCGCGGGCACGGACGCCTGGAGCAGGGTTTCGAAGCTCTCCGTCGGTGTGTCCGAACCGTTGCCGCCGGCCGCGCTCGCGGAATTCGCCGCGCACAGACGCCAGTTCGGCTCGATGTCGCCGTGGTCGCTGTATCGGGACACCGACTCGACCTCGAACCCCGCGGCTTCCAAGTGACCCTCGACCGCGCCGAACGGGATGAGACGCGGGATGGCGAACGCCCGACACATCGGTTCCACCCACCGCTCGTAGTCGGCGTCCGAGAGGTCGTCGGCACAAAACCAGTCCACGCCGACGAACGCGCCACCGCCTTTGAGTACCTTGGCCACCTCCGCGTACGCACGGTCCTTGTCGGGTGTGTAGCACAGGGCCTCGATCGAGAAGGCACCGTCGAACGCGGCCGGTGCGAACGGCAGTGCCATCGCGTCCGCCTCGACGAACGTCAGTCGCCGCCCCACGTCGCCGGTGCGGTTCATGGCTCGTGCGACCCGGACCTGATGTCCGCAGATGTTCACACCCGTCACGTCGGCGCCGGTGTACTCGGCGATCGCCGCGGCCGGGCCCCCGATGCCGCACCCGACGTCGAGGAGCGCGTCGCCCGCGGCGAACCCGCCCCGGTCCGCGAGCCACCGTTGCAACGCCGACTGGGCCTCGGGCAGTTGCTGCCCTTCGGTGAACCACGCGAGGTGGAACGAGTCCGACCACACGTCACGGCACATCGGAGTCACCAGCTCGTAGTAACGATCGACGACGCGCGCGTAGTTCTTCTCCCGGTCTCCGGACGTCTCCACCAATTCGAGGTACTCGGTGTTCTGCATGCGATGTCCCTTTCGGCAACGGGATGACGACCGACCGGAGACGGCGCCGCGAACGGCCCTCTCCGCGCTCGGTACCGGAACTGCGGTGCGTGTGCGGGCCGGCTACGCCGGGCCGAAGGCCCAGGCGGGACGGGAGGCCACCCGTCACCTCCGCGCGAGTGCCTCGGCCGCGCCGACTCGGCTGTGCCCCGTCGGCGAAACAGCCGCCGGTGCCAGGGTGAAGAAGCGCTGCTGCCACAGGCCGTGCAGCTCCGACCGCATCCGTTGCGTCGTGCCACCCGTCCCGGACGCGAGCGAACCGAGCGTGCGCACGCCGTCCGCTTGCTCCAACAACGCGAACAACTCCGGTGATACGGCGGCCCGCGGGCCGCCGGCGTAGTCGAGAACGATCTCGTGGGAGACGACGTTCTCGCCGGCGCGGCCGGCCCGCGTGTTCCTGGTCAGCTTCGTGACGGGCCGAAGAGCGGGCACGAGGTCGTCCAAGGCGTCCATGTACCCGGGTCGCCGCCGCACCACGAAGTCGTCGACGACCAGGCAGTCGAGTTCGGTGGTCAACAGGCAGGTCACCGCGTCCTCGACGCTTTGCACGATGGGCTCGGCGTTGTTGTTCATCGACGTGTTCAGCAGGACCGGGGTACCGGTGAGGGCACCGAAGCGGGTGACCAGGCGGTGCACCCGCTCGTCGACCTCCGGGTCGACGATCTGGATCCTGGCGGTGCCGTCGACATGCGTGACCGCGCCGAGCGTTTCCCGGTGCTCGGGGCGAACCCGCACCACGAACGACATGAAGTCGTAGTTCGCGGCCGTGTCCGGCAGTTCGAAGTAGGTGCGGGCGGCCTCGGGCACGACCATGGGCGCGAACGGCCGAAAGCTCTCCCGCTTCTTGATCATCGCGTTGATCCGGGTCCGGTTCGCCGCGGGCCGGGGATCGGCGAGGATGCTGCGATTGCCCAGCGCACGCGGCCCGAACTCGGAGCGGCCCTGTGCCCACCCGACGACGGCGCCGTCCGCGAGCAGCCGCGCCGTCGTCTCGACGACGTCCGCCGGCCGCTCGACATCGACCGATCCGCACCACGACGCGAGTTTCTCCTCGACCGCCCGAGTACTGCCCAGGGCGGGACCCACGCTCGCGCTGCGCAGTCGCTCCTTGAGCCTTACCGTCGCGCCCAACGACTCCTGTGCCAGCAGGGCCGCCCCCTCCGCCGTGCCGGCGTCGTGGGAGGCGGGGTGCACGAACACCTCGGAGAACAGCCCCGACCGCAGAACGGCACCGTTGAGGCTGCAGTTGTGCGCGACACCGCCACTGAACACCAGCCTGGTGTGTCGCGTGGTCCGACCCCAGTGCCCCATGACGTGCAAAACGATCCGCTCCAGCGTCTCCTGCAGCCCGGCGGCGAAGTCCTTGTGGCGCTGCTCCACCGGGTCCGTCGCGCGTCGGGGCGGCAGTCCGTGGGCGAAGAACACGCCGCCCACGTAATCCATGTTCAGCGCATGGCCGGGGAATGCGTAGTCTCCGTCCGGGCCCAGTGCGTACATCGATTCGAATACCGCACGGTAAACGCCCGGATCCCCGTACGGCGCCAGGCCCATCACCTTGTACTCGTCACCGAAACGAAATCCGAGATGCCTGGTCGCGCCCATGTAGACCAGTCCCAGCGAATTTTGCATGGGCAACTTCGAAAGGACGTCCAGTCGGCCGTCCACGGCGCCGAAGACGGTTCCGGAGGAGTCCTCGCCCATGCCGTCGAGGACCACGACCAACGCGTCCTCCATACCGGAACGCGTGAAGCCGGAGATCGCGTGCGCCCGATGATGAGACACGAAGAACAGCTTGTCGTCGGGAAGGTCCCAGCCCAACCCCTCGCTCAACCGGTCCTTGACGAGCTGCCGCGAATAGCGGGCGGGCACCGTGGGGTTGTCGATGTAGAGCCCGTTGAGCATGAAGTCGAGATACTGCTCGGGAAAGTAGTATCCGACCGCATCGATGTCGGCGGGGGAGACGTCGGCGATGTCGAGACAGGCTCGAAGGGCGTTGACGGGAAACTTCGTCGTGTGCTTGATCCGATTGATGCGCTCTTCCTCGACCGCCGCGAGCAGGACGCCGTCCCGCACCAGGGCTGCGGCGGCGTCGTGATACATGTACTCCCGCAGGCCGGGAACGATATCGGAGTTCCCCGGGGAGAAGTTTCCGTTCAGCCCGATTGTCAACACGACCGAGAACTTAACCGTGAAGTCGGGCGGATACAACGAACACGGCGACAAACGCGCCGACTTCATACGTTCGGCCGACGCCGGCGTCCTCGTCGCGGGGAACCCGACGATCCGTTGTCGGCGTCCTCGACGACAGGTCGTCTCAAGGAGGTCACGCGGTGGGTACGCACGCCGACATCGTCAAACCACTACCGGAGCTGCTCGGGCAACACGCCCGGCTTTTCGGGGACAAGGTCTGTTTCGAGGACCGCCTCACGCAGGTGACCTACCGGGAACTGGAACGAAGGACCGCGCGGTTGGCCGGTCACCTGGCAGGACTGGGCGTGGAGCGCGGTGACCGGGTGGCGGTACTGCTGGGCAACCGTGTCGAGACGGTCGAGAGCCTGCTCGCCGTCACCCGGGCGAGTGCCGTGGGCGTACCTTTGGACCCCGGGGTCTCGGAGCAGGAACTGACCCGTTTGCTGGACGACAGCGGGGCACGGGTGCTCGTCACCGACGTCGCCTGCCTGACCCGACGGCGAACGTTGGCGTCGCGACCCGGGCTGACCGTGGTGGCGGCCGAGGGCGGCGACGAGGACGCGGGCGGGAAATCGCCTTCGTGCGCGGTCGTCGCGGAGTCCGCGGACGGTGCCGGCGGTACCGGGGGCGGGCCCGCCGCGGTCGTGGGGGGCGTATCGCGGTACGAGGAATTGGCGGCCACGGAGCCGCGGACGCCGGCCCGGGACGACCTCGCACTGGACGACGTGGCCTGGCTGCTCTACACCTCGGGTTCCTCCGGCGAGCCCAAGGGTGTCCTGTCCACCCAGCGCAACCGCCTCGCGCCGATCGCGACGGGCCTCGTCGGCATCCTCGGCCTGTCCGAACAAGACCGCGTGCTCAGGCCGTTGCCCCTGCATCACGCGATGAGCCAGGTGGTGTGTCTCCTCGGGGTGACCGCCGTGGGGGCCAGCGCGATGTTGCTGCCCCGGTTCTCGGTGGCCGAGGTGCTCGGTGAACTGCGCCGTGCGGACGCCTCGTTCACCTTGCTCGGCGGGGTCCCGACCACGTATTCGGCCCTGCTCGACGCGGTCCGCGGCGAGGAGAGCGGCCGGGACGGCGGCGGTCTCGGCGCCCCCGCGCTGCGGGGTTGCGTCAGTGCCGGTGCCGCGGCGGGGCCCGGCTTTCGCGAGTCCTTCGAGGCGATCTGCCGGGTCCCCTACCTGGAGCACTACGGCAGCACGGAGGCCGGCCCGGTCACCATGCCGGCGCCGGACGAGGCGACGGCGTCCGGAGCGTGCGGTCGGGTGCTGCCCGACGTCCGGGTCCGCGTCGGCGGAGGCCCCGACGGCCGGGACACGGGCGAGGGCGAGTTGTGGGTCAACGGGCCCGGAATCATGGCCGGTTACCACAACAGGCCGGAGGCCACCGCACAGGTACTGCGCGACGGTTGGTTCCGCACGGGTGATCTGGCCAGGATCGATGCCGCGCGAGGACTCGCCGTCACCGGCCGGGCGAGCGACCTGATCATTCGGGGCGGGGCCAACATCCATCCCGCGGAAGTCGAAGCGGTGCTACGGCAGTTGCCGGGAGTGGCGGATGCCGCCGTGGCCGGACGCCCGCATCCCGTCTTCGGCGAGGTGCCGGTGGGCTATCTGGTCGCCGAACCCG
>NZ_WWJX01000666.1 GCF_009865215.1 Streptomyces sp. SID3343
GAGGGCGTCGGGCCCGCCCGCGGGGCCCGGCGGCCGGCCGGTGGCGACGGGCTGCTCACCGATGTCGGGGCCGGCCGCGAGGCGCCGGGGTTCGTTCTCGCCGAGCATGCCGCCCCCTCACCCGTCGTCGGTTGGTGTCGGGGGCGGGTTCAGGACCAGGGGGAGGTAGACCTCGTCGACGATGTCCGTGATGATCTCGTCGTCGATGGGGGTGTCGAACAGCAGGAATTCGCTGCGCAGCAGGTCGGTGGCGACCGTGGCGCGTCGGGAGGTCAGGATGCGCGGGGCGACCTCGCCGCGCTCGACGGCTCGCTCCAGGATGACGTGGATCGTCGCCGGGCCGACGGTGTGGATCCGGTCCAGGATCAGTCTGGAGAGGGCGGGGTCGCGGGTCATCTCGCCGAGCAGGCCGCGCAGGATGCCGCCGAGCGGGCTGGCCATCTTGGCCGCCATGTGCCGCAGCAGGGCGATCACATCCGTGCGCAACGCTCCGGTGTCGGGGAGGTCGTCGTCGGGCACGCGCCCCAACCGGCAGGCGTCGACGGCCAGTTCGGCGCGGTCGGACCAGCGGCGGTACAGCACGGCCTTGCCCGTCCGGGCCCGGGCGGCCACTCGTTCCATGGTCAGCCCGGCGTAGCCGACCTCGGCGAGTTCCTCGAGGGTCGCCGCCAGGATGGCGTTCTCCAGTTCCTCGCCGCGCCGCCGGGGTCCTTTGCGGTGGTCCACGGCCGATTCGACCAGATCTTCGACATTCGGTGACAGCGTGACTCCCGAAAGTTATGGAGAGGTCGTTGCGTTCCCAGTGAGAGGACTCTAGCCTCAAAAGTAGAGAACTGCCCGTTCTTTACCCGACGGAAGCTTCGAGGGGATCGATGACCGAGATCGCTGCGACGCTCAAGACCGACGAGGCCGCCCCCGCCTATCCGAACAATCGCACGTGTCCCTACCGGCTGCCCGAGGAATACAACCGGTTCCGCGACGAACCCGACTCGCTGCGCCGAGTCGTGCTCTACGACGGCCGCCCCGCGTGGGTGGTGACCAAGCACGACGCGGCCCGCAGGCTGCTCGCGGACCCCCGGTTGTCCTCCGACCGCACCAGCCTCGACTTCCCCGCGACCTCGCCGCGGTTCGAGGCCCTGCGCGAGCGCGACCAGGCCTTCATCGGTCTGGATCCGCCCGAGCACGGCCCCAAGCGGCGAATGACGATCAGCGAGTTCACCGTCAAGCGCATCAAGGACATGCGCCCCGACATCGAGCGGATCGTGCACGACTTCATCGACGCGATGCTCGCTGCGGGCCCTCCCGCCGACCTGGTCGCCCGATTCGCGTTACCGGTGCCCTCCATGGTGATCTGCCGCCTGTTGGGCGTCCCGTACGCCGACCACGACCTGTTCCAGGACGCGAGCAGGCGCCTGCTCCAGGCCGCGGACGCGAAGCAGGCCGTCACCGCGCGCGACGAACTCGGCGATTACCTGGACGGGTTGATCACCAGGCTTCAGGCGAACCCCGGCCCGGGTCTGCTCAACAATCTGGTCGCCGGCCAACTCGCGAGCGGCGAGATCGATCGGGCCGAACTGATCGCCACCGCGGTGTTGTTGCTCGTCGCCGGCCACGAGACGACGGCCTCGATGACCTCGCTCAGCGTCATCACCCTCCTGGAACACCCCGACCAGCACGCCGCCTTGCGCGCCGATCCCGACCTGGTCCCCGGCGCGGTCGAGGAACTGCTGCGCTACCTCGCCATCGCCGACCTCGCCGGCGGACGCGTGGCCACGGCCGACATCGAGATCGACGGGCAACTCATCCGCGCCGGCGAGGGCGTCATCGTCTCCAACTCCATCGCCAACCGCGACGGTTCGGTCTTCGAGGATCCCGACACCTTCGACGTACACCGCTCCGCCCGCCACCACCTCGCCTTCGGCTACGGGGTGCACCAGTGCCTCGGCCAAAACCTCGCCCGCCTCGAACTCGAGGTGATCCTCACGGCGCTCTTCGAACGCATTCCGACACTGCGCCTGGCGGTACCGGTCGAGCAGTTGACGCTCCGGCCGGGGACCACGATCCAGGGCGTGAACGAACTCCCGGTCACGTGGTGACCGCGCCGAACGAGTCGGCCATGCGGGTCGTCGCCGACCGCGACGTCTGCGTCGGCGCCGGCCTGTGCGTGTTGACCGCCCCGCGGATCTTCGACCAGGACGACGACGGTCTCGTCACCGTCCTCGTGCCCGCCCCGGAAGCCGTGGACCGGACCGCCGCGCGCCAAGCCGCGCATCTGTGTCCGTCGGGCGCGGTCCGCACCGTCGAATAGGCGCGGCGGACCGGCCCCCGAGCGGGTGGCACCGGGTTCCCGCCTCGACGCGACACACCCCTGGCGCCGCACGCCCCTCGCCAACCGGCGCGGGGGGTG
>NZ_WWJX01000667.1 GCF_009865215.1 Streptomyces sp. SID3343
CTGTTGCCGCGCTGCGCGCGGTGGCGGCTGCGCCGCCGGCGGTCTTCGGCCGCTCTCCTCGCGGGGTCGTCGATCACGAGTCGACGGTCGATCGGTGGGCGCTGACGCGCCTACGGGCGGCCGAGTGGACGTCGCGGGGGGCCGCGCTTGGCGCGGTCTCCCTCTGTTGCCGCGTTGCGCGCTGGGGGTGGCTGCGCCGGCGGCTTCCGGCTGCTCTCCTCGCGGGGTCGTCGATCACGAGTCGACGGTCGATCGGTGGGCGCTGACGCGCCGCCCGGCAGCCGAGGACGCGGCGGTGTCGGGGGCTGCCGGGCGGGCGGAGCGAGCCGCGCCGGCAGAATCGACGATCGTGACGATTCGGGTGTTGCTGGCCGACGACCAGGAGATGGTGCGCCGCGGCATGCGCCGCATCGTGGACCGCCAACCGGACATCGAGGTCGTCGGCGAGGCCGCCGACGGGGTGGCCGCGCTCGAACTCGCCCGGGAGTTGCGCCCGGACGTCGCGCTCGTGGACATCCGGATGCCGCGCATGGACGGCCTGGAACTGACCCGACTGCTCGCCGGACCCGCGGCGGAGGTGCCGGTACGGGTCGTCGTGGTGACGACGTTCGACCTCGACGAGTACGTGTATCCCGCGCTTCGGCACGGGGCGTCGGGATTTTTGCTCAAGCGCTCGGGGCCGGTACTGCTCGTCGAGGCGATCCGCGCGGCGATGGCCGGCGACCAGTTGATCAGCCCCTCGGTCACCGTGCGGCTGTTGCGGCACGTGACCCGTCCGGTGCCCTCCCGACCGGCGCCGGTGGACCCGCTCACCGAGCGTGAGATGGAGGTTGCGGGCCATGTGGCCGAGGGCAAGACCAACGCCGACATCGCGAGCGAGTTGTTCATCTCGCCCGGCACGGTCAAGACCCATGTGGCCGCGATCCAACGCAAGTTGGCGGTTCGCAACCGGGTGGGGATCGCGGTGCACGCGTGGGAGATGGGCTACGCGCCGGCGGCGCGCCGATGAGCCGGATCGGGCGCCGCAACCGGTGGGCGGGCGTCGCCGTCGTGCCGGTCCTGATCCCGCTCGTGCTCTCGCCGCCGATCGGCATCGTCACCGCGACATCCGCCGCGATCGTGCTCGCCGTCGCGCTCGTGCGGTGGCCGCAGGGCCGGGTGACCCTGGCCCGGGCGACCGGCGCGGTCGTGGCGCTCTCGCTCGTGGTGGACGTGGCCTACGTCGGTCCGCACCAACCGCCGGGGTTCTGGCTGCCGTTCGAACTGCTCGGGCTGTGGCTGCTGACCGAGCGTGTGGTCCGGCGGGTGCCGGCCGGGCGGGCGGCCCGGCTCGGCGCGGCACTGGGCACGGCGATCGCGGTGTTGCCACTGCGCTTCACCCTGCGCGCGCCCGACGTGAAGTGGGAAGCCTCGGTCGCGATGTGCGTGTCGGCGTTGCTGCCCGCCGCGTGCGCGGCGGGAATCGGCCTGTACCTGAGGTCCCTGGACCGTCGCCGACTGCGCGCGGTCGCGCACGCACGACGCGTGCAGCGCCTCGAAGTCGCCCGAGACCTGCACGACTTCGTCGCCCACGAGGTGACCGGGATCCTGCTCGAAGCCCAAGGCGCACAGATGGACGACCACGACGAGACGAGTGCGCGCGAGGTGCTCGCGCGGATCGAGGCGGCGGGCCTGCGCGCGCTCGACTCGATGGATCGCACGGTACACGCCCTTAGGGGCGACGCCGACGACCCGGCCGACGACAGGTGCGAGCCGGCGCCGACTCGGGTATACGGCACGGCCGATCTCCCGCTCCTGGTCGAGCGGTTCACCGGCAGCGGCCGGGTCCGGGCCGAACTCGACCTGCGCCCCGAACTGACCGGCGGCGTCCCGCGCGCGGTCGACGAGGCCGTGTACTTCGTGGTGCTCGAAGCCCTCACCAACGTCCGCCGACACGCGCCCGACACGCCTCGCGTCGCGGTGGCCATCGGTCGCGGTGCGGATCTCGCGATCGAGGTGTCGGTCGTGGACCAAGGCGGTACGACCCACCGCGAGCGCGGCGAACGCACCGGCGGCGGCACCGGCCTCGCCGCCCTCGCCGCCCGGGTCGAGGCGCTCGACGGCACCCTCACGGCCGGCCCGCACGAGGGCGGTTGGCGCGTCCTG
>NZ_WWJX01000668.1 GCF_009865215.1 Streptomyces sp. SID3343
GCGGGCAGGCGGGCAGGCGGGAAGGCGGGCAGGCGAGCGGACGGACGGACGGCGGGTGGGAGGGAGGGCGGGCGGGCGGGCGACGGGGGCAGACGCGTCGCGGACGCGGCCTGCTTGCGCCGTGCGCGGGCCCGAGGGGCGGCAGGGTCGCGTCCTGGTCGGCTGGGGATGCCGGTCCGGCCTCGCGGCCGAGGCGACGGGCGATGTCGTGGCGTTGGGAGCGAGTGACCTCGTCGGTCAGCAGGGCGCGATGGACCCGGTCGGAGATACGGCGCCGCAGGAGTCGGAGAGCTTCCTTGGGGTCTTGTCGGCCGCGAGTTGCCTGGCGTAGTAGGCGGCGCCGTCGCCCCGGGCCCGGGTGACGGCGGCCAAGTGCAACGCGGTGTTGATGGTGCGGTTGCCGCCGCGGTTGAGTCGGATCCGAACCTTGTTGGAGAACCGGACCGGGATGGGAGCGGTGCCGTTGAAGCGTGCAAACGCGTCCTTGGACCGGCACCGGGCGGCGCCTGCGGTCTCTCCCGGAATCATCGCCGCACCCGGCACTCCACACCCCGGCACGGTCAAGAGAGTCGGAGCCGACTCCCTTACCACTGAACGTAGTTGGGACTCGACGCGGTCGATGCGGACGGTGAGGAGTCTGCAGTCCTGGACCATTCCAGGGCGATCTCGGCCACCACGCCGGCCCGGCTCGTCGAGTGTTCCTCCAGGGCGTCCAGGACACACAACCGACGCGGGCCCCGGGAGGGAACGAACAGTTCGGGGTCGAGTTCGTGCAGCATCCAACGCAGCTTGTTCGCGGTGGCCGTGCGGCGGCGGACCAGTGTCCTGCGATGGTCCGCCCGGAGCTTGACCTCGCGTGTCGGGCCGTCGAGTTCGGCTCTGGGCGGGTTCGGCTCGCGCAGCGCCACCCGGACCACGGCTTCGGCGTCGATCGGGTCGGATTTGCCGCGCTCGCGTGCGGAACGGCGGGCGCCGGCCATAAGGCGGGTGTGCAAGCGGACCACTGCGTGGCCCGCCATCAACAGATTGGCTTCGAAAGGTCTGGTCAGGTGCCTGCGGTCCTCCACGGCGAGCAGGGTCCGGTCGAACTGTCGCAACCAGTCGCACGCGCGCGTGTGCCGTGTGGGCGTCGCGTCGACGGTGACCTGAGCCAGGCGTCGGGCGGCCCGGTCCACCGCGACGAGGGTGTGGGTCTTCTTGTGGAGTCGATGCCGACCGCGATCACAGGTCGCCTCCGGTGAGGTGCACGAACGCGCGGGCAGGGCGGTTGTTCTCCACGGAGGCACGCCTCAAATCGGGCAAGCAGGCACGCTTCCATCAGGCCACACCGCGGAGATCGCCGGACCGGCGGGGCGGCACCTCAAGGACAAGCAACGAAGATTCGGGGCAGCGAAAAAACGAGCCAACCCCGCCGGCGCCTGCCACTCTTGCACCGCTATCCGGCCGAAGTCCCCAACTTTGGCATTGACGCGAAGAAAGCCGTGATCCACTCCAGGACTTCCAGGTCCCGGCGCAACCGCTGATCCCCCGCCGCAACGCGGCCGACTCCTCGCGATCACCGCTGGTCGAACCGCCGGTCGAACCGTCGCGCTCCCCGGCGTCGACCTCGGCCCGCACGACCCGGTCACGCACCGCGGTCTCGGTCGGATCGAAATCCTTCGCGACCTGACCGACCCAACGATCACCACGCCGGCACAGCTCGACGATCTCGGCCTTGAACCCCGACGTGAACGAGCAGCGAGAGCGTGGCTTCTTCTTCCCCACGCTCTCCATAACGGACATCCTCTCGAGGGCGCGTAGCCCTCATCCAAGGTGTCCGTCAAAGCGGATCAAGCCCACCCCATCACCCATCCGCCATCACCAGCCCACCCCCGCCGAACCCCCATCCAGCCCCGCCACCCCGTCGC
>NZ_WWJX01000669.1 GCF_009865215.1 Streptomyces sp. SID3343
ACCACAACCAGCCCACCCAAACCAACCCAGCCCGTCCGGCGCTTGAGGCCAAACAGCCCGGCCGCCGCCCGAGGCCACCGCACCGCTCAAGACTCCGGCATCGGCACCGCCAGGACCGCCAAAAACCGGTCCAGGAACTGACCATACGCCGCCACCATGTCCACCCGATCCGGCTCCAACAACCATTGCACCTGGAGCCCGTCCATCGCCGCCAACATCAATTCGGCGCAGTGCTCCGCGTCCACGTCGGCCGCGATGTCCCCCGCGTCACGAGCCGCCGCGAGGTGCCCGGCCGCGATCTCCCGCGCCACCCGATACCGCTCGACGAAGTACACGTGCGCCGGATGCGCAGGATCCGTGGCCTGCGCCGACAACGTCGCGAACAGCCGGATCAGCAATGGTTGTTGCGCGTTGAGCGCGACGACCGCACGGCTCGCCCGTACCCACTCGATCCCGGACACGTCGGCCGGCTCGTCCGGAATGAGCGTCAGCTCGTCCTTGTACCGCAGGACGGCCGTGAGCAGTTCCTCCTTGGACGAGAAGTGGTGCCGCAACCCCGTATGCGAAAGGCCCACGTGCGCGGCGATCTCGCGCAGCGAGACCGCGTCGTACCCGCGCGTGGCGAACACCTCCAAGGCCGCGTGCACGATCTCCTGCCGCCGCGCCACACCACGCGCGTACGGGCCCCTTGCCCCCGTGCGATCCGACATACGTTCGTCTCCCTCCGCGAAAGCATTCCACCTGGAATGTATTGAATGTAGTGTGCCTCGCGTGTCGCAGGCCAACGGTCATGATGACCGCACCCTTCCCTTGCCCTCGGCCGATGAGGCGTCCGGCGCCTTCGAGCCGCCCGAAACCACCCCCATGCCCAATCCCCGGGCACCCGACGAAGCACTCGTTCGAACTCCCGACCACGGGCCGGACCCCGCGCTCGACCCCACCACAGCGCACCGGGTCGAGGACGCGCTCGCGCGGCTCGACCTCGAACAGAAGGTGCGTCTGCTCACCGGCTCGGGCTTTTGGCGCACCGCCGCCGAACCCGCGATCGGCCTTCGGGAACTCGTACTGTGCGACGGCCCCGCAGGGGTTCGCGGCGAGCGTTTCGACGAGCGTGACACCTCTGCTTCCCTGCCGTGCCCGACCGCGCTCGCGGCGTCCTGGGACGAGGATCTCGTCCGTCGTCTGGGCAGCCTCCTCGCCGTCGAGGCCCGCCGCAAGAACGTGGACGTGGTCCTCGGCCCGACCGTCAACCTCCAACGCAGCCCTTACGCGGGGCGGCACTTCGAGTGCTACTCGGAGGATCCGCTGCTGTCCGGGCGAATCGGTTCGGCGCTGGTCCGCGGGATCCAGTCCGGCGGCGTCGCCGCCACCGTCAAGCACTTCACCGCCAACGACTCGGAGACCGAGCGCTACTCGGTCGACGTACGCATGTCCGAGCGCACGTTGCGCGAGATCCACCTGGCGCCGTTCGAACACATCGTGCGCGAGGGCGGCGCGTGGGCGCTGATGGCGGCCTACAACAGCGTCGACGGCGTCACCATGACCGAGCACGCGCTGCTGGAGACGCCGCTGCGAACCGAGTGGGGTTTCGACGGACTCGTGGTCTCCGACTGGTTCGCGACCCGCTCGACCGAGGGCGCCGGCCGCGCGGGACTCGACCTGGCGATGCCCGGCCCCGGCCCGGAGCGGCCGTGGGGTGCCGCGCTCGTCGACGCGGTTCGCGCGGGCACGGTAC
>NZ_WWJX01000670.1 GCF_009865215.1 Streptomyces sp. SID3343
AGCCCGCGCCGGCCGCCCACGGGCAGGCCTCCGAGCCGCCGGCGCGCGTGCGGCAGCCGGAACCCGCGCCGCAGGACACGAGCGGTGGCAGTGGTGGCTCGGTCAACCTCGACAAGGGGCGAGTCAGCCTGCGCAAGGACCAGTCGGTGTCCCTCGTCAAGACCGGCGCCCCGCCGCTGAGCCGGATCCGGATGGGGCTGGGCTGGGATCCCGCCAAGCGCGGCGGCAGCATCGACCTCGACGCCTCGTGCATCGCGTTCGACGCGCAGGGCAAGAAGGTCGCGACCGTCTGGTTCATGAAGTTGTCCGGGCTGAGCGGCGCGATCGAGCACTCGGGCGACAACCTCACCGGCGAGGGCGACGGAGACGACGAGTCGATCGTGGTCCGGCTCGACGCGCTCCCGGCGAACGTCACGGGTCTGGTGTTCACCGTCAACTCCTTCCTCGGCCAGAAGTTCACCGAGGTCTCCCGCGCGTTCTGCCGCCTGGTCGACGACACGACCGGCGCCGAGTTGGTCCACTTCGAACTGTCGAACACCGAGCCGCGCACGGCGGTTCTGATGTGCAAGCTGGTCCGCGAGGGCCCCGCCTGGACGATGACGGCCCTGGGCCGCTTCGCCGACGGCCGCACGGTTCGCAAACTCGTCGACCCGGCCCGGGAGTCGCTCCACGCGTAGGTGGGTCCCGCCGACTCGGCGCCGCCGAGGGTGGGCCGCCGGTCAGGGGCAGTGCTCGCTGTACTTCACCACGCCCAACTCCACGGTGTCGGGAACCGGCTGCCCCGCGGCCGGTTTCTGGGTGCACACCATCCAGTGCGTCTCCACCAGCACGGGCCGATCTCCGTCCAGGTCACGTGCCTTGACGTGCGCGTCGCCGCGCAGCGCCGCCCGCACGATGTTGACGCTGCGGCCGGTGAGGTCGGGCAGCCGGCCGTCGACGATCCGGGGCTCCTCGGTGGGCACGCTCGCCGCCGGACACTTCTCGTCGTGCCGGACCACGCCCAGTGCGACCGGCACTTCCTTGGCACTGGGCCCCGGACCCGGCTCCTGGTCGCACACCTTCCAATTGCTGTACAGGAACTGCCGACGCCCGCGGCCACTCGCGTCGTGCGTCGTGACGAACCGATAGCCGGCCGCCCGGGCGCCGTCCCACGCCTTTTGCAGATCGACCCCGCGCAGGTCGGGCACCACGTTCTTGACCACGGACGGCCGCTTGGCCGGCTGCTTCGTCGACCCCGGCGACCCGTGTGCCCCCGCCCCTGTCGCCGCCGTTGCCCGCGTCACACGCGGCGACGCGGTCGCCCCCGCCTCCGCCGGCGCCCGCGTCTGCGTCAGCGCCCGCGAACCGACGTCGTGCGCCGCCGACTCCGTGTCGTCACGCCACGGATGGTCGACGAGCCCCACGATCACGAGCACCGCCACGACCGCACAGATCGCCCCGACCCGCTGCCGCGGGTTGCGCCACCACTTCATGCCTTCAACCATGCTCCCGAGGACCGCGAAACCGGAACGATTCGCCCCCCGACCACCTGTTCGTGTGGTCTGCGCCCACTCCGGGAAACGCACGTCGAACCAGGCAGTCCCGCACGCACCGCACGCCCACCGGCGAAACGCCCGCGCACCGCGCACTATTCACCGCGCACTACTCACCGCGCTCTACTCACCGCTCACCGCTCACCGCGCGCCTCCCGCACCGCGAACTCCGTCGCCTGCCGCACCATTTCCGCCCGATCCGGCCCCGGCGCCCCCGTCACGATTCGCGTCGCCAACCCGTCGAGCAGCGAGTGCAACCTCAGCACGTATCCGTCCGGGTCCGGATACGGCGCGATCAACGCCCGCAGGTCCTCGACCCACGGCCCCTCGATCTCCGCGCTCGCGGCCAGTACCTCCGGGTCCCCCAACGACCGCGTCCACACCTCCAGCCACAGCGTCCACCGCGAGTCCGCGCGCCGGTCCGGCAGGTACAGGTCGATGTAGCCGGCGAGCCGCTCGGCGACCGGGGCGTCCGACGCGTCGAGCAGGGCCCGGCGCCGTTCGCCGAGGCGTTGTTCGCTCCAGCGCAGTGTCTCGACGAGCAACTGTTCCTTGGACCGGAAGTAGTACGCCACGTGCCCGCCGCTGATCCCCACCCGTTTGCCCAGGCCCGCCATCGTGAGCTGCGCGAGGCCGTGCTCGGCTATCGCGTCCATCGCGGCCTGGAGTACCACTTCCCTCGGCTGTTCCAGCCGCTTGCGCCGTGTCCCCGCCATGCTCAACACCCCAGCCTCGTTCGACGGCGGACCTCGCCTCGTTCCATGTTAGAACGTCGTTCAATACCGCGCCCGGCCTCCCGGCGGGGACATACTTGCCGCGACAACGCCCGACCCGACGAAAGGGAACCTGCCATGGCCACCCAGCCGCTCACCCCCGCCGAACTGGACCGGGCGCTCGCTACGCTCTCGGACTGGCGCGTCGCCGACGGCGCCCTGACCGCAACCTACGAGACGGCCCGCCCCGCCGTCGGCGGGTTCTACGCGGCGGTCGCCGAAGCCGAGGACGCCGCCGATCACCACGCGCGCGTCACCATCCTCTACGGAACGCTCTCCTTCGCTCTGAACACCCACGACGCGGGCGGCGCGATCACCGCGAAGGACGTCGAAACCGCACACCGCATCACCGAACTGGCCTCCGAACACGGAGCCACCGCCCGGCACTGACCACCCTGATCCCGCCGGGCCACCGGATGCGGCCCGTGCGCTCCCGCCGCCTCGGCGACCGCGCACATCCACACCCCGAAACACCGATAGCCCCCTGCACACCACCCCCCGCCCGAACCCGCCCCGCACACCCCTCGACCCGACGAAGCCGACGAAGCCGACGAAGCCGACGGCTACCCTCGTGCCATGACGCCCAAGGCCGTCGTACCCCGCAGGAACCGCCCAGGCCCCGCCGTGTGGACGCTGATCCTGCTCGGAGCGACGGTCGGCGTCCTGACGCTGCGCCACACCTCCGCCTCGGGCTCGATCCGGTATCTCGTCGCCGCCGCCCCGCTCGCCCTCGCCACCGTCGCGGCCGCACTGGCCGTGCTCGGCGATCGGGCCCACCGACGCCGCGCCGAAGCCGACACCGCCCGACTGCGCGCCGACGGGGTGACCACCCGGGGCCGCATCGTCGCCGTACAGGCAGCCGACCCCCGCGTCCGCTCGGGTCGCCAAACGCTGCGGCTGACCATCGCGTACCGCACCGCCGGCGGCGAGCGCGTCACCACGCCGTACAGCGGACGCTTCCCGCCGGACGCCCTCCCCCAGCCCGGCCTGCCCGCGACGGTCCGCTACCTGCCGGCCGACCTCTCGGTGGTCGCGGTGACCCTGCCCGAGACCACGATCCTCGACCTGGACGGTTACCTCCCGGCCGTTCCCGGTGGGGAATCCGCGGGCGACGTCGAGAGCGGCACCGACCCTGCGCAACCCTGACGCCCCGCGAACCCCTCGCCGGGCGGCCACCCTTCATCGCGCGCTTCCCGACCGTTCACCGAAACGACCGCAAGGCCCCATAGCCTCCGGGCATGACGACCGACGCAACCGCGTCCCGCCGGTTCCCGACCACGCCCCTCGCCTGGCTCCTACCCCTTGCCGGCGCGGTCGCGGCGGGTTGGCTGATCGGCACCTTCGAGGTCCGCGCCGCGACCCACAACGGATGCGACGACTTCGGCCGACGCGCGTGCGGCGGCGGCGACTTCGCG
>NZ_WWJX01000071.1 GCF_009865215.1 Streptomyces sp. SID3343
CGCCTACGACCCGCTCACCTGGCGCGGACCGCAGGACGCGATGGCCCACGAGTTCTACCGCTGGGAGCGTGGCGCCACCGGATAGCCCACGCCGTGCAGGGCCCGACACCGCCGAAGGAACCAGGCATGTTCGAGATCGAGAGCAGACCCACCACCCTCAAACGGCCCGACTGGGTCAGATGCGGGCAATGCACCGAACTCGTGTACGGCAAACGCTTCGCGCGCACCCTGCACGTGTGTCCGGGGTGCGGCGACCACGCCCGGCTGACCGCGCGGCACCGACTGGAGCAACTCCTCGATCCCGGCTCGGAATCGGTCCTCGAAGCGGCCCGGACCCTGCACGACCCGTTGCGCTTCGCCGACTCGCGTCCCTATCCCGAACGCCTGGACGAGGCCCGCGCCGCCACCGGCATGGACGAGGCCGTGCTGTGTGTCCGCGGCACCGTCCTCGGCCGGCCCGTCGTCGTCGCCGCGATGGATTTCCGCTTCCTCGGCGGCAGCCTCGGCTGCGCGGTCGGCGCGCTGATCACCGAGGCCGCCCGAGAGAGCCTGCACGAACGCGTCCCCCTGCTGCTCGTCACCGCCTCCGGCGGAGCGCGCATGCAGGAGGGCGCTTTGTCGCTGATGCAGATGGCCAAGACCGCCCAGGCCCTCGCCGAACTCGACGAGGCGGGCATCCTGGTGCTGTCCCTGATCACCGACCCGACGTACGGCGGCGTCGCCGCGTCGTTCGCCACCCTCGCCGACGTGATCCTGATCGAACCCGGCGCCCGGATGGGCTTCGCCGGCCCGCGGGTCATCGAACAGACCATCGGCGAAAGCCTGCCTGCCGGGTTCCAGACCGCCGAATTCCTGCTCGAACACGGGATGGTGGACGCGATCGTCCCGCGCGCGTCGCTGCGGACCACGATCGGGCACTTCCTGCGGCTCGTGGAGCCGGCGGTACGGACCGACGCCGTGGGTGGGGCGGGGAGCGCCGGCGCGGTCGAGTCGGGTGCGGGCGGGGTGGGGGGCGGCGATGCGGAGCCGACGACGTGTGACATTCCCGGCGCCTTCGAGGCGCTCGTCGAGCCGGACCGCGTGTCGACCACGGCGGCGCCGGGTTCCGAGGCGTCCGATCCGCTCGACCTGCACGCGTGGACCGCGGTACGGCTCGCCCGACACCCCGAGCGCCCCACCGCGCTCGACTATGCGAGTCGGCTGCTGACCGACTTCCACGAACTGCACGGCGATCGGATCGGCGCCGACTGCCCCGCGGTCATCGGCGGTCCCGGCCTCTTCGAAGGCGTCCCGGTGATGCTGATCGGCCACCAAAAGGGCGGCGACGATCTCGCCGAGCGGCAGCGCCGCAAGTTCGGCATGGCCACCCCGGCGGGCTTCCGCAAGGCCGCCCGGCTGATGCGCCTCGCCGCCAAGCTCGGGCTCCCCGTGATCACCCTCGTCGACACCCCCGGCGCGAACCCGGGACCCGATGCCGAACGCGCCGGTCAGGCCGTCGCCATCGCGGAGAACCTGCGGCTGATGTCGAGTCTGCCGGTGCCGCTGATCGCCGTCGTCACCGGAGAGGGCGGCAGCGGCGGTGCCCTCGCGCTCGCGGTCGCCGACCGGGTGCTGATCAGCGAAAACGGCGTCTACTCGGTGATCAGCCCCGAAGGCTGCGCCGCGATCTTGTGGAAGGACCCCGCGGCGGCACCGGCCGCGGCCGCCGCGCTGCGGATGAACCCGCGGGAACTGCTGCGCTTGGGCATCGTCGACGGCATCGTCCCCGAGCCGCCCGGGGGAGCCCACACCGACCGGGGTGCGGCCGCCGCGCTGCTCCGTGCGGCCCTGCTTCCCGTCCTGGACGAACTGACGCCCATCGACGCGACCCGTCGCGTGCGCGAACGCCGGGATCGATACCGGAACTTCGGCATGCACAGGGACCCGGACACGGACACGCACCTCGACACCGACACCGACAGCGGAGGGAAACCGAGATGAACCCGGACGACGGACCACTCAACCGCCGGGACGGCCACGCGTACGATCCGGAGCACCACGCCGGGCTGAACGGCAACGGTCCCGGCTACGTCGTGACGTCGGACTCGGCGGCGGCCGTGGTGTCGGCACAGACATCGGCTTCCGAACCGGCCTCCGAACCGGCGTCGGTGCCGGCGTCGGTCGGTACGCCGGGCGTGATGCCTGGCGACCGGCCAGGGCCGGACACGGCGGCCGTGCCCGGCGTGCCGCTCCGGACCCCGCCGCGGCTGATCA
>NZ_WWJX01000671.1 GCF_009865215.1 Streptomyces sp. SID3343
CACGCCGCCGGAGCCGGGGCGCACAAGCCGCCCCGAGCCGGGGTGCACAAGCCGCCCGGAAGCCCCACCGAGACCCATTCGGGGAAGCATTGCGCCACCCGGCGGGCGCATACCACCCACACCCCCGATACACCACCCCGGGCCTTGACCTGCGCACTTACCACATCTTCGCAGGTCAGCGCGATGTTGACACCGCGCCCGCATCGCCCAGTACGTTCGACCCAGTCCACCGTAGGACGACCGGCAGGAGAACACCCTCCCCGAGCACGCGCACGCCTCCGGGCCACAGGTGGCACAGCCACCGGGCGCCAGGTCCGGAACCGGCGTGACACGCGCCGGGAGGCCGCCCCACGCGGCCACGAACGGCAGAGCGGCACCCGTGCAGCCGCCCCGCCGGACGCGAGCACACCCCGAGCCGGAAGGTGAGACCGCGGCAGAGCCCGGTCGCTCAGTAGACAACGACCGCCGCGACCGACAGCCAGTCGATCCGGCGTCGGCCCGAAGGGCGACCGTGCTCCCGCTGCCACACTCCAGAGCCGCTGCCACACTCGGAGCCGCTGCCACACTCAGAGTCGAACGGGCCCGAACACGGCCCGAACAAGCCGGACAGAGCCGAAACAGAACACCCACCTCGAACGTTGTAACGTCACTGCATCGTCACCCGCCCGGCGCAACTTCGCGTCGGCCCGGCAGCGGCGACCCACAACGAACCAGCGAGGGGGCCCCACGGTGCCGCAGCACGACAGCGCCACAGCACCCGGGGCCGAGCCCGGCGAGCCGATTCCGCCCGAGAAGTCGGGCGCGAGCGGGCGCTTTCGGTTCCGGCGTACGCGCGCGACCGCGCTGAGCGTGTACCGGCGACCCGCCCGCCCGCTCACCGCGCTCGTCAGTGGCCTCCTGCTCGCCCTCGCCTTCCCGCCGTACGACATCTGGCCACTGAGCGTGCTCGCCGTCGCCGCGCTGAGCGTGGCCGTGCACGGCACCCGCACCCGCACCGGATTCGGCTACGGACTCGTGTTCGGGCTGCCGTTCATGCTGTGGCTGCTCAAATGGCTGCGGGTGGTGGGCCCCGACGCGTGGATCGTGCTGTCCGTGGTCCAGGCGCTGTACATCGCGGCGCTGGCCGCCGCGCTCACCCTGATCGGGCGACTGCGGCTGTGGCCGCTGTGGACCGCGTGCCTGTGGGTGACCGAGGAACTCGTGCGCGACCGGGTCCCCTTCGGCGGGTTCCCGTGGGGCCGACTCGCGTTCGCCAACACCGCGAGCCCGTTCACCCCCTTCGCCGCGATCGCCGGCGCGCCGGCCGTGACCTTCGCCGTCGCCCTCTCCGGAGCCCTGCTCGGATGGGCCGCGCTGCGCCTGTACGCCCTGTACGCGGCCCGCGAGCGCGTC
>NZ_WWJX01000672.1 GCF_009865215.1 Streptomyces sp. SID3343
GGCGGCCCTGCGGGCTCGGCCGGTTTCGCGGCGTCCGGGGGCGCCGCCGGTGCCGCGGCCGGCGGTACCGGCGGCCGGTACAGCGGAGCGGACGGCTGTTGCGTACTCGTCCGCATCCTGACGGCTTCTCGCGAATCGCGCGACGAGCCGGGGTCGAGCACCCGGGGAAGGGCCGCCGTGAACAGCGTGACGACGGCCGCGACGACCACGGCGATCAAGGCGACGGTCCGGGTCCTGCTGCCCGCGCGGACCGCGGGCGCGCCGTGCAGGCGCGGCTGGTGGCGCGCCGCGAGGTCGCGCGTGATCGTGCTCAGGAAGTCGTGCGCCTCCGGGCAGTTCGGCGAGGGGCCGGTGAGCGCGGGGACCCGCTCGGCGAGGTCCTCGTGCGCGTGGAACAACCGGACTCGGGTGGCCTCGGTGGTCGCCTCGGCCTCGACCGCGACCTCCTCCGCCGTCAGCCCGAACAGGTGGCGCAGGACGAACACCCGACGGCGGTGCGCGGCCACTCGTTGCAGCGCGCGCAGCAGGGCGATGTCGCGCTCGCGGTGCGTGTCGTCGTTCGTGTGCGGGACGACTCGGCCGGTGCGGTCCAAGTGCGGCACGAACCGCCACACGCCGCGCCGGAGCAGGTAGCCGCGATGGAGCGCGAGGTCGCCGGCGAGGGTTCGGACGTACGCCACGTCGGCGAGGGTGTCGTCGACGTCCGGCTGATCGCGCCAGACCATCGCGAACGCGTGATGGGTCACGTGGGCGGCCTGTCGCGGGCTCGCGGTCAGCAGGTACGCGTAGCGCGCGACGTCGGCCGCCGCCGCCGCGTAAAGGGCGTCGAACCCTTGGGCGCGCTCGCGCGTGGCCGTGCGACCGTCCTTGGTGCCCATGGGGGCGTGACGTACCCGTAGGTCAGGGGAAAATGCATATTAAACGATTCACATCGATCAAATGGGGGGTCTTGATCTCCCCGGCCGGCATATGCACGGCGGAACGCGATCACCTTGACAGCATGGGGGATTGTGACCGATATGCCGGAAGTCGAACGTGGACCGTCGGCACCTCCGACGGTGTCGACGCCCTGGACGGTGGCCGCGACCGAGCCGTGGATCGGCGTCGAAGGTCTCCTGACGCCCCCGATCGAGGCGACCCCACCACCGACCGTCTCCGAGGCGCCGCGGTTTCCGCCCGCCCCGGCGGAGCCCCTCCCGGCGGAGCCCTCACCGGCAGAGCTCCCACCGCCGGAGCCACCGCGCGACGAACCGCCACCCCCGGCTCGCGCCACGGCCGCGGCCG
>NZ_WWJX01000673.1 GCF_009865215.1 Streptomyces sp. SID3343
GCACGGCGGGACGGCGGTTCGCCGGACACCGGTCCCCGGACCGTTCCTGCGGACACCGGTCCCCGGACCGTTCGCACGGACACCGACACGAGCCGTCGGGCGCCGCGCTAGCTCCCGGACGCGCACCGGCGCGATCACCCCCGGCCGTACCGCCGATGCACGTAGCGAGGGCAATCCCTCGAACCACGATCGCCGGGCCCACCGGCGTGACTTCTCGTCGCGGCCGGTGTCCTAATGCCCACAGGACACGGCCCGGGGGAGGTCCGTGCGAACTCGGGGGACAGCGGCATGACGAACCACCCGGACATAGCCGAACCGACCGACCGTACCCGGGCGGTGGACCTGACGAAACGTCAAGCCGCCGAGCCGGCACCGGTTTCGGGACCGACGCCGGAATCGACCGGCCTGTTGTACGTGCTGATCAGCTGGCCGGTACGGATCGTCGCGGTGGCCGTCCTGCTACCGGCGCGGCTGGCTTGGGAGTTGCTCCGCGTCGTCGGGCGGGGCGTGCGCGCGGTGCTCTGGGATCGGATGCTGGTCCCGGCCGCGCGCACAGCACGGGTGGTGTTGTGGGACCGGTTCCTGCGGCCGTCCGGGCGGGGCGTCGCGGCGGTCGGGCGCGGGGTGCGGACGCTGTTGTGGAATTGGTTCGTGCTCCCGCTCGGGCGAGGACTGCGCGTGGCCGCTCGGGCGAGCGTGCGCGGGCTTCGGGTGGTCGGGTGGGCGATCGGGCGCGGGGTGCGCGCCACCGGGCGGGGACTACGCGCAGCCGGACGGGCGACGGCACGGGGGCTGCGTCGGATGGGAATTCGAGCCGTCGCGGGACTGGGCCTGCTCGTGCGCAATCTCGTCTTGCTCCCGGTGCGCCTGCTGATCGTGCTGCCGCTGCGTTGGCTGCTGCGTGCGGTGCTGCGCCCGCTCGGAGCGCGTTCGCTCGCGGTCCTGGTCCTGCTCGCTCGGGGAACGCGCGCCGTGCTTCGGATGCTCGGACACGCGCTGGTCGTGGTGCCGTGGCACGGCCTCCGCGCGTTGTTCCCCTGGATGTGGCGCGGAATACGCGGCGCCGGCCACGGTATGGGGTTCGTGCTGTATCGCGTCCTCGTGGTGCCTGTGCGGTGGTTGGCGCTCGGCGCGCTGCGCGCGGTGCTGTGGCTGGGCCGGGGCGTGCTTGTGGTCGGGCGATGGACGTGGCGCGGCCTGGTGGTCGTGGGCCGCGGCGGGCGTTTTGCGCTGCGGATCCTCGTCCTGGTTCCGCTGCGCGTGGCGTGGCACGGCGTGGTCGCGGCCGGGAACGCGGTCGGGGTCGCGCTGCGGATCGCCGGACGTGGGGTCGGGGTCGCGCTGCGGATCACCGGGCGCGTGGGC
>NZ_WWJX01000674.1 GCF_009865215.1 Streptomyces sp. SID3343
CCCGCGCATCGGGTCCCGTGTACCGAGTCCCGCGTACCGCGTCCACGCAGCCGGTCCCGTGAACCGGGCCCCGCGTACCGATGCGCGAGTCGCGAGTCCCGCGCTTGGAGCCCGATATTGTCGATTCGTCGCTCAGTCGGTTCGCATCGACCCGGTCTCGGAACGGATCGTGTGCGCCGCCGCCACCAGGTGTTCGAGCGCCTCCCGTACTTCCGGCCACCCACGCGTCTTGAGCCCGCAGTCCGGGTTGACCCACAGCCGCTCGGCGGGCAGCGCCGCGAGGCCCGCTCGCAACAGTTCCGCCACCTCGGCGACGCCCGGTACGCGCGGCGAGTGGATGTCGTACACGCCCGGGCCGACCGCGCGCGGATAGCCCGCCCCGGTCAACTCGTGCGCGACCTGCATGTGCGAGCGGGCCGCCTCCAAACTGATCACGTCCGCGTCCAGGTCGTCGATCGCGGCGAGGATGTCGCCGAACTCGGCGTAGCACATGTGCGTGTGAATCTGGGTGTCCGGCCGCACCCCCGCCGTGGTGATCCGAAACGCCTCGCCGGCCCAGGCCAGGTACGCAGGCCGGTCGGCGCTTCGCAGCGGCAGCGTCTCGCGCAGGGCGGGTTCGTCGACCTGGATCACCGCCGCGCCGCCGGCCTCCAGGTCGAGCACTTCGTCGCGCAACGCCAACGCGACCTGACGGGCGGTCTCGCCGAGCGGTTGGTCGTCGCGGACGAACGACCACGCGAGCATGGTGACCGGCCCGGTGAGCATGCCCTTGACGGGCCGTTCGGTCCGCGACTGCGCGTAGCCGGTCCAGCGCGTGGTCATCGGTTCCGGGCGGGAGATGTCGCCGGCCAGGATCGGTGGACGGACGTAGCGGCTGCCGTAGGACTGTACCCAGCCGTGCCGGGTGGCGAGGTAGCCGGTGAGCCGCTCGGCGAAGTACTGCACCATGTCGTTGCGTTCGGGCTCGCCGTGGACCAGGACGTCCAGGCCGGCCTTCTCCTGGAAGGCGATCACCTCGTCGATCTCGGCGGCGATTCGCGCGTCGTAGCCCGCCGCGTCGATCCGGCCCGCCCGCAGATCGGCGCGGGCGACCCGCAGTTCGCCGGTCTGCGGGAACGACCCGATGGTGGTCGTCGGCAACAGCGGCAGCCCGAGTCGGTCCCGCTGCGCATCGGCGCGTACGGGGTACGGCTGCGCGCGGCGCGCA
>NZ_WWJX01000675.1 GCF_009865215.1 Streptomyces sp. SID3343
GGCGGCCGCGGGGGCGGCGCTGCGCCGGTTCGGTGCGGCGTCACCGCTGCGCCTCGGCCTGGACGATCCCGGGCGGCACACCGCGCAGACCGCCGACCTCGTGGGCCGGTTGGGCACGGCGTGTGTCGTGCCGTTCCGCGTCGACGGCGGCGTGGACGCGGCGACGCTCGCGACTCGCGCCCGGGAGGCACTCGCGGAGTCGACGCGCGCGCCGGTACCGCTCGCCGTACTGGCCGACCTGCGGCCGGACACGTGGGGGGCGGAGCCGCTTCTCCCGGTGGGCCTGGACACGGTGACCCTGCCGGCGCCGCGGCTCGGCGGCGGCCCGGCGCGGATACGGCTGATGCCGTCCCCCGTCCCGATGTACGACCTCGAACTGATCCTGACCACCGACGGGAACGGGTCGGCCGAGCTCCTGGCCGAGTACGATCCCGACCTGTTCGACCACGGCACGATCGACGCGCTCACGGCGCTCGTCACACACTTCCTCGACCCCGCCGTGCACGCCGCCTCGCCGCTGCCGGGTTCACCCGTCGTCTCGCCGGCGCCGGACGGCGGGGAGGGCTTCGGCGGGGCCGACGTCTTCGCCGGATGGGTCGACCGGCCCCCGGACGACGTGGTGGTCGGGACAGCGCGTGGGGGGACGACGGCCGCGCGGGTCGCGGCCGAAGTGCGCGCGACCCGGCAGGCGTTGGCCGAGGCCGGCGCGCGCGCCGGTGACGCGGTGGTCCTGCACGCCGACGACTCGGCCGGCAGCGTCGCGGCGCTGTTGGGCGCACTCGGCTTCGGCGTCGACGTGTCGGTCCGCTGTGCCGAGGATCCGCCGTCGTGGTCGGACGCGGTGGAGGAAGCGGCGCGGGCTCGATACGACCTGTTCCCGAACGGCACGGTCGTGGCTCGCGCGGCGGGCTCCGGCGTGGTCGCGGCGGACGACGGCGCGGCGGCCGGCCGCGAGCCGGGGGCCCTCCTGGTCGGCCTTCGGGCCCACCCCTTCGCGCGCGTCCTGCGCAT
>NZ_WWJX01000676.1 GCF_009865215.1 Streptomyces sp. SID3343
CGTGTCGCGATGGGCCGCGCGATCGTCCGCGAACCGCGGGTGTTCCTGATGGACGAGCCACTGTCCAACCTCGACGCCAAGCTACGGGTCCAGACGCGCATTCAGATCGCGGGCCTGCAACGGCGGTTGGGCACGACGACGGTGTACGTGACACACGACCAGGTCGAGGCCATGACGATGGGCGACCGCGTCGCGGTACTCAAGGACGGCATCCTCCAACAGGTCGCGACCCCGCGCGAGATGTACGAGCACCCGATCAACGTGTTCGTGGCCGGATTCATCGGTTCACCGTCGATGAACCTGATCGAGGCCGACCTGACCGAGGACGGCATCCGCTTCGGCGACGTGCCGGTCCCCCTCACCCGCGCGGCGCACGCGACCGCCCGGTCGGAGGGCGCCGAGCGGATCACGGTCGGCGTCCGACCGGAGCACCTGGAGGTCGCGTCCGGCACCGACGGCGACAACGCCGGCCGGGGCCGCGGCCTGCCGATCGTGGTCGACGTGGTCGAGGAACTGGGCTCCGACGCCTACGTATACGCCACCGCCCAGGTCAACGGCCAACCGGTCACCCTGGTGGTCCGGGTGGCAGGCGACGCGGTCCCCGCCAAGGGCGAGACCCTGTACGTCACTCCACGCGCCGACGAAATCCACAAGTTCTCCCTGAGCACCGGCGAACGCCTGGCCGACTGACCACCCGGTCAACGCCCTTGACCGCTTCGCCGAACCCACTGCCACCCAGGGGAGGACCCGGTCGGGTGGGGCGGCGCGGGAATCGGGGTCGGGGTCCGGGTCGGGGTCCGGGTCCGGGTCCGGGTCCGGCCCGAGTCGAACTCCGGGCCCGGGCCGGG
>NZ_WWJX01000677.1 GCF_009865215.1 Streptomyces sp. SID3343
GGATGTCACCAGGACCAGACGCGAGCGCGACAGGTGTGGTTGGGCGAGCCACTCCTGCACGAGTCGCAGCGCCCAGTCCGCTGCCCGCAACATCGCGGCGGCTTGGGCTCGCGCGCCGCCGGTCGGGTCGGGCGGCGGGCACGACGCCACGACCACGGCCGACGACGCGTCGCACGCGGCCGGTTCGGGGTATACCGGGATGCCGGAACCCGCTGGGGCGAGGGCGTCCACCAGTGGTGTGCCCGCCGTGCCCAGGATCCCCCAGCGGAGCGCCGTCACGGGTACGGGCGGTTCGGCCGGCACCCAGTGCGTCCGGTGCAGAGCGTCGGTGACCGCGTCCACCGTCGCCGACCCGCTACGCGCGAGGGGGCGGAGCGTCAGCGAACGGATCGTCGCCACCGGTGCGCCCGTCTCGTCGGTCAGCTCCACGTCGGCCCGCCCGTCGGGCCCGGAAGTCGTGCGTACCCGCACACGCTGTGCCCGGGTGGCGTGCACGCGCACTCCGCCGAAGGCGAACGGCAGGGACAACCCGCCGGCCGACGCACCGGCCGGCTTGGCATCGTCGGTGACCAGGCCGGCCAGGGCCAAGGCGTGCAGCGCCGCGTCGAGCAATGCGGGATGCAGGGCGAACCGGCTCGCCCAGGTCGCCGCCATCGCGTCGGTGCACGCCGAGGCCGAACTCCTGGAGCGGGTCGCGGCGTTGGTCGACGAGCGCACCCGCGTCCTGGAGGCGCTGGTGGGTCAGGGCTGGACGATCTTCGACTCGCAGGCCAACTTCGTGTGGCTGCGTCTGGGGGAGCGCACGAGCGAGTTCGCCGCGATGTGCGAGGCCGCCGGCGTGACCGTACGGCCGTTCGAGGGTGAGGGCTGCCGCGTCACGATCGGCGAGACCGAGGCCAAC
>NZ_WWJX01000678.1 GCF_009865215.1 Streptomyces sp. SID3343
CCGCGGAATCGCCACACGCTACGACAAGACCACCTCCTCGTTCACCGCCGCGATCACCATCGTGTCCATCCTGCTCTGGCTCAGACGCCCACTTTGAAGACACTTCCTAGGCTCGGTCCCGCAAGCCGTATACGCCCCGCCGTCGCATCCGTGCTGCACCACGGACGCATCGATCAGCCAAGGCCCCTTGGGCCCACGCGACGATGGACCACCTTCCTCGCTCCTGCGGGGAGTGCAGGCCCCGGTCTGGAGCGCACGTGACCAAATCCGGCAACAACGCGCGCAAGCAGACGGCCCGCCAGCTCGCCGAGGCCCAAGGCGTCTCCTACACCGAAGCCGTGCGCCAGGTACCGGGGCCGTTCGGCAGGACTTCACGGTCGCCAAGGGCCTGAGGGACTACAACGGCGGCCCACACGACGAATTCGGCAACTGGCCGCGCAGGCTTGGGCCCACCGACCTCCAAGCCGAGGCAGACTATCTCCGCGAGGTCATCGAGACGGCCAGCGCGATGCTCGCGATGGTCCTGTCGAGGCCGCACTCGTTCTTCGCGGCCTGGAAAACCTCCTCGATCGCCCAACGGGTGCCCGCGACGCGGACGAGTTCCACGAGCGGCGTGCCTTCGGGGCCGCCGGCGAGGAAGTATGCGATCTCTGTGGGGTCGGTCAGGCCCACCGAGCCAACACCCAACGTCCGCAGCCGAGTTCGACGTCGTCGATGTGGGGGATCACCGGCTCCTCGATTACCCGGCGAAGTACGCCCGCGCCCTCGACGCGATCGAGAACGCCTGGAACCGTAAGACCAGCCGCGTCACACAGTCCGTCCTCGACGCCGGACGCTCCGTTCGCATTCTGCGGAACGGCATCGAGGGGGACGACCTCCGGGACGAGACGGACGAGCTGGCGTTCGCCGAACTCGACTGGGCGATGCTGCTGTTCGACCACGCGGCGGACCCTCACCGGGGATCCCTTGAGCACCCTGCGCGTCTTGGACCGCCGCATGACGCGTCTGCGCGGAACCGCGCAGCAGGCGGAGGGCTTGGTGACCAAGCACCTTCGTCGGGTGTTTGAGCGGACCGTGGACGGGCGAAGACCTCGCGGGGATGGAATTCACCGACATCCGGGTGCTGGAGAACGTCGTATGGACGGACGACACCCGGTGGTCGCCCGTGGACGCCCTCGGCGATGGGTCGGCAGGTTCTCCCGACCCATCGCCGAGGGCGTCCACCATGTGCAGTTTGGCGGACTCCACGACCACAAGCCCGTCCGTGCGTGACCCGACGACCTGAAACCGCTTCGGATATCCGGTTGCGGCTATCCGCCTCGGATAAGAGTGGATATCCGAGTCAGGAACGGCCTACGGGAGTCGGGTGATCACTCTGGACACGAACCACTGACGCTCTTCAGCGCGCTGGTGACCCATCAATCGATCTGTGTGTTTCGCGCTCGTCGTAAGGGGCCTGCGAGTTCTCCCCGAAGGCGCTGCGAGAGCCTGCCGCCGGACGACTTGTGATGGGGAGTGACGAGGACCGATTCGCCCCCTGCCGGGGAAGTGGGGCAGGGAACGGCGATCACACACGGGGATTCGAAGTCTCCCGCGACCCACACGAGCGTCACCGATGATGCCGGGGCGGGAATTTTCAGCGACTTTGAACTGTAGAACGCGGCGACCGTTCGACCCTCCGGGTCCAGCAGGTCGAAGTAATAACGGGTGGGCTCCTGGCTTTCCGCATTTTGCACCCGTTGGTGGCACGGCCATGCCTGCCACGAGTGTTGCTGCAGGACGAGCAGCATTCCCGCATAGGTTTCGACCCCGGTGGCGTCCTCCAGGGAGAACAAGACGAAGCCCCACAGCACGAACGTCAGGAACGCGGTGACGCGCCAGTTCGGCTGGTGGGGAAGTAGCATCGCGAGCACGATCTGGGCCACACACGCCAGGCCGAGCCAGAGCAGCACTCTTCTGATCCTGAACCGCCTCTTGTAATACCTCGGATCAACGGTGGGGTCCCTCCGTGCCCGACGTATACGCAGCCCCTCCTCCAGCAGCCGGTGCGTCTTGTCGAGGAATTCGGGCGACACCTCGGCCGCGGGGCGGGTCGAAACCCCGTACCCGTAGCGGAGGGCCGTGACGCCGTCCTCCGCGCCGAGAAGCGGTCGAGACCGGGGCACAGGGCTCCCTGGGTTGTCCGCCGTGACCTGCGTTGCCGCTCGGGCAACACGCTCCCGGGCGGGGGCCGGCCGCCGCTTCTCCTCGCCGAGGACGTCGACTTGGTGGCGCAGGACGCCCACTTCCCGGCGCAGTGCCTCGATTGTCGCGCGTTGTTCGGCGAGTTCGCCTTCGTTCTCGCGGGTGTAGGCGGCGTAGGCGTGGAGTTGTCGGTCCTGTTCGCGGGTCCGGTCGCGCAGGGTGTCGCGTTGTGTCTCGGCTTGGGCGCGGGCGGCTTCGGTGTGTTCGAGGCGTTCGCGGAGTTCGGCGATCTCGAGTTCGAGGGCGCCCAGGGCCTCGGCCGCCCGTTGGTGGTCGAGGGTGTCGCGTTGGCGTTCCTCGTGCCATCGCGTGGTGAGGGCCTCCTTCGCGGCGGCCAGGCGGGTGGCCTCTTCCTTCCAGTACAGGATCTGGTTGCCCTGTCGGGTGCTGCCGGCCAGGGCGGCGGTGCGCAACCGTTCGAGGTCGGCGCGTTCCTGGGGCGTGAGCGGGGTGCCGCGGTCGGTGAGGAAGGTCGCGAGTTTGTCGAGGAAGTCGCGGGGTGCGACGCGTTGCCCCTTGAAGTAGCGGGTGACCGAGGACGCGCTGAGGAACGCCTTCCTCGCGAACTCGCGGCGCGAGTCGTCACCACGTTCGAAGTACGCCTCCATCGCCGCCCCGTAGCGCGCCGCGTCCGGCTCGACCGCGTCCCGGCCCGACACGTCCTCGTTCTCGTCCCCGCTCATGCGGGCGTCGCCCTCTTCGTCACCCCCTGATTCAACGACACGAAGGGGCGGCCGGGATGCCGCAATACACAAACGTGTTGCCGATGTGCCGGCAACGGCCGTTGCCGCTACCGCAGCACCCTCCACCCGTCCGACGCTCGTCGCCGACACCCGAC
>NZ_WWJX01000679.1 GCF_009865215.1 Streptomyces sp. SID3343
CCGGCGCCCGGTGTCTGTTGGTTCCGGTGCCGTCCGCGCGGGCCGCGGTGCGGCGCCGAGGTCGCGACGCGACCTGCGAACTCGCGGTTCGGGCGGCGTCGGGAATGCGCCGGGCGGGGGTGCCCGTGCGGGTGCTGCCGGCTCTGCGACATATCCGCCGAGTCCGGGATCAAGCAGGGCTTTCCGCACATGAACGGGACGTGAACCTCAGGCGGTCAATGATCGTTTCGGACAGGTTGGCTCCCTTGTTTGCGGGCATGAGTGTGGTGATCGTCGTCGATGATGTCTGCACCACCGGCGCGACTCTCGCGGAGGCGACCCGTGCGGTCCGAGCCGCGGGAGGGCGAGTCGAGGCGGCGGCCGTGGTGGCCGCGACCGCCCGGCGGCGCCGGGCGGAGCAGGGCCGTCGACGACCTGGTCGGTCGGTTGGGTGCCCACCCCTCCGGCATGGCGCAATGGATGGAGTTCTGCGTGGACATTGTCGTCAAGGGCCGCAAGACCGAGGTACCCGAGCGTTTTCGCAAGCACTGCGTCGAGAAGCTGGACAAGATCCGCAAGCTCGACGCCAAGGTGATCAGCGTGGACGTGGAGGTTTCCAAGGAGCGGAACCCGCGGCTGGCGGAGCGTTCGGATCGGGTGGAGATCACACTCAACACGCGTGGTCCCGTCATCCGGGGTGAAGCCGCCGCTTCCGACCCCTACGCCGCATTGGACCTGGCGTGCGCGAGGCTCGAAGCGCAGCTGCGCAAGGCCGCCGACCGGCGGCGCGTGCACCACGGTCACCGTGCTCCCGTCTCGGTGGGCGCGGCCACTGCGGAGATCAACAACGCCGACCGGCTCAACGGAGCCGTGGTGGCGTCCGCGGAAGACATCGAGGCCGTCAAGAACGGCGAACTCCGGGCCCAGCCGCACATGGCGGGCCCCATCGAGGTTGACGGCGAAGGCCCCCTCGTGGTTCGCGAGAAGGTACACGCCGGGCGCCCGATGGCGCTCGACCAGGCGCTGTACGAGATGGAGTTGGTAGGCCACGACTTCTATCTGTTCATCGACGCGAGCACCAAGTGGCCGAGCGTGGTGTACCGCCGGCACGGCTACGACTACGGTGTGATCCACCTCAAGCCCGAGGATCGTGAGGACGGTGGACCGCAGTAGCGGTTACCCGGTCGTCACGTGCCCTTTGGTCGTGAATCGGCGCCGAGGCCCTTCGGGTTTCGGCGCCGGTTGCGTCCTCGACCCTGGCGTTGCCTGGCGAATGTTCCGCTTCGCAAGTACGTTCCGCGCATAACACCCATCAGGGCCTGGCGTCGCGGCGATCACGTGGGATCATGTTCCGGACACGGATCGTGCCGACCCAGGGGGGAATCACGGTGGGTGAACAGTCTGTTCCGACCCGCGTGGAGCACGGATCACAGGGCGAACCGATCCGCGTGCTGGTGGTCGACGACCACGACCTGTTTCGCCGCGGCCTCGACATCGTGCTTGCGCCCGAACCGGACATCACGGTGGTCGGCGAGGCCGGCGACGGCGCCGAGGCGCTCGAAGCGGCCCAGGACCTCCTGCCGGACATCATCCTGATGGATGTCCGGATGCCCCGGCGCGGTGGCATCGAGGCGTGCACGGCGATCAAGGAAGTCGCGCCCAGCACGCAGATCATCATGCTCACCATGAGTGAAGAGGAAGCCGACCTCTACGACGCGATCAAGGCCGGAGCGACCGGCTACCTGCTCAAGGAGATCTCGCACAGCGAGGTCGCGTCGGCGATCCGCGCGGTCGCCGACGGACAGTCGCAGATCAGTCCGTCGATGGCGGTCAAGTTGTTGACCGAGTTCAAGTCGATGAGCCGGCGCGACGACGAGCGTCGGCTGGTGCCGGCGCCGAGGCTGACCGATCGCGAGATCGAGGTGTTGCGCCTGGTGGCGACCGGGCGCAACAACCGCGACATCGCCAAGGAACTGTTCATCAGCGAGAACACGGTCAAGAACCACGTGCGCAACATCCTGGAGAAGCTCCAGTTGCACTCGCGCATGGAAGCCGTGGTCTACGCGATGCGGGAGAAGATCTTGGAGATCGGCGACTGAGCGAGGGTCGCGGGACGGGTGCGCCCACCCCGCGACCCTCGCATCGCCCGCCGCGCGCGGCGCCGGCTCATCCCGCGAGCAGGCGTTCCAGCGGCGCGCGCGAGCTCTCGTGATCGAGCTGCTCGACGCGCACGGCGTCGCACCCCACCCACGTCGCGGCCTCGCGCAGTGCGCCGGCCGCCGCCGCGAGCGTGCGCTCCGACACCTTGGCGCCGCCCTCGAAGGACATCCGGCGCGCGACCAGCGTGCGGCCCTCCCGGGCCGGATCGACCCGCCCCACCAGCCGGCCGCCGGTGAGCAGCGGCATCACGAAGTAGCCGTGGACGCGCTTGGCGGCCGGTACGTACGCCTCCAGCCGGTGTTCGAAGCCGCCGAAAACGCGCGCCGTGCGCGGGCGGTCCCACACGAGCGAGTCGAACGGCGAGAGCAGCGTCGTGCGGTGGCGTCCGCGCGCGTGTATCGACAGCGCGTACGGATCGACCCACGTGCCGTCCTTGGCGGCCTTGTCACCCCAGCCCTCGACGGTCACCGGGACCAGGCCGCTGTCGTGCACGACCGCGTCGACCTGCGCGCCGGTCAACCGGTACTGGTCCATCAGGTCGGACCGCGTGGCCACCCCGAGTTGGCGGCCCGACAGGCGCACCAGGCGGCGCAGGCACTCGGCGTCGTCGGGCTCCTCGGCGAGCAGGTCCGCGGGGATCACGCGCTCCGGCAGGTCGTACACGCGTTTCCAGCCCTCGCGGCGCACGCACACCACGTCGCCGAAGGCCAGGGCGCGTTCCACCGCGATCTTGGTGTCGCTCCAGTCCCACCACTCGCCCTTGTTCTTGGCGCCGCCCAGTCGCGTCGCGGTGAGCGGTCCTTCGGCGCGCAGGCGTTCGAGGACCGCCTTGTACGCGTCGTCGGAGACCTGGTGGCCCCACAGGTGACCGCGGGCGCGGTACTGCCGGCGGCGGAACGCGAAATCCGGCCAGGTCGACATCGGCAGCACGCACGCGGCATGCGACCAGTATTCGAACGCGGTGTCGCCCGCCCAGTAGGCGGCCTCCACCTTGGCCCGGCCCACGGCGCCCAGCCGGGCGTAGGGGACCAGTTCGTGCGAGCGGGCCAGGGTCGAGATCGTGTCGAGTTGTACCGCGCCCAGCGAGCGCAGCACACCGGCCACGCCGGCGCCGCGGTCGGGCGTGCCGACGAAGCCCTGGGCGACCAGCACGATCCGGCGGGCCTGCTCGGCGCTCAGCCGCGTGCTCACGCTCGCCATGACACATCTACTCCCCTGGGGCGACGGTTTTCGGGACGAGGTGTCTGCGGTCGACACGTTCGCGGCCGGTGCGGCGGCGGGCGCCGACCGCTGTGCGCGCGGCCGCTCATGCGTCCGACGCGATCCGCGCGTGCAGGTGCGCGTCGAGGAAGCCCGTTTCGGGCCCGGGGAGGTAGCCCCGCATGACTCCTTCGAGTGCATATCCGCCGGCTCGCGCGACCGCGCACGACGCCTCGTTGACCACCGAGTGCCGCAGTTCGACCCGGTGCAGATCGAGCGCGCCGAACGCCCAGCGGGTCACCGCACCCAGCCCGTGGCGGGCCACGCCGAGGCCGCGCGCGTCGGGCAGGGTCCAGTAGCCGATCTCGGCCGAGCGCAATTGTGGATCCACGTGCTTGAGCGCTATATGGCCGAAAACCTCGCCGGTCACCGCGTCCGTGACCGCGAAGGACGGGCCCCAGCCGGTCGCCCACCGCTGCTCGCGGCGAGCCAGCCAACTCGGTGCGTCCTCGTCCGCGCTCGGCGGCGCCCACCGACCGATCTCGGGATCCGCGAGCGCCTTGCCGACGACGTCCACGTCGTGTTTGTTCCATGGTCGGAGCTGAAAGCGCCCCGCTGCGATCTCCACTGGTTCCATGCGGGTCACTGTGCCGGCCCGCGAGGCTCGATCCGGGGTTGCCTCCTCGCATACGATGGCCGTATCGGTGGGCCGGGCCCCGCCGTGCCGTCACGTCCGAAAGGCGGGCGGGCGCCGTCGGGCAAGGAGCTCATCCAGCGTGTCTATCTTCGACAAGGTCCTGCGCGCCGGCGAGGGCAAAATCCTGCGCAAGCTCAACCGCATCGCAGATCAGATCGAGTCGATCGAAGATGACTTCAAGGACCTCTCCGATGCCGAGCTTCGGGCACTGACGGACGAGTACAAGCAGCGCTACGCCGACGGGGAGACCCTCGACGACCTGCTTCCGGAAGCCTTCGCCACGGTTCGTGAGGCCGCGCGCCGCACCCTGGGCCAGCGGCACTACAAGGTGCAGTTGATGGGCGGTGCCGCGCTGCACCTGGGCAACATCGCCGAGATGCGCACCGGCGAGGGCAAGACGCTCGTCTCCACGCTGCCCGCCTACCTCAACGCGATCGCCGGCGAGGGCGTGCACGTGGTCACGGTCAACGACTACCTCGCCGAGCGCGACTCGGAGTGGATGGGCCGGGTGCACCGCTTCCTCGGCCTGACCGTGGGTTGCATCCTCGCCAACATGCCGCCGCACGAGCGTCGCAAGGCGTACAACTTCGACATCACCTACGGCACGAACAACGAGTTCGGCTTCGACTACCTGCGCGACAACATGGCGTGGTCGGCCGAGGAACTCGTGCAGCGCGGCCACTTCTTCGCGGTGGTCGACGAGGTCGACTCGATCCTCGTCGACGAGGCCCGCACGCCGCTGATCATCTCCGGCCCGGCCGACCAGGCCACGAAGTGGTACGCCGACTTCGCCAAGATGGTCAAGCGGCTCAAGCGCGGCGAGCCCGCCAACCCGCTCAAGGGCATCGAGGAGACCGGCGACTACGACGTCGACGAGAAGAAGCGCACCGTCGCCATCCACGAGTCGGGCGTCGGTCGGGTCGAGGACTACCTGGGCATCGACAACCTCTACGAGGCGGTCAACACCCCGCTGGTCGGCTACCTGAACAACGCCATCAAGGCCAAGGAGCTGTACAAGCGCGACAAGGAGTACGTCGTCGTGGACGGCGAGGTGCTCATCGTCGACGAGCACACCGGCCGCATCCTCGCCGGTCGCCGCTACAACGAGGGCATGCACCAGGCGATCGAGGCCAAGGAGGGGGTGGACATCAAGGACGAGAACCAGACCCTTGCCACCGTCACCCTCCAGAACTTCTTCCGGCTGTACAAGAAGCTCGGCGGCATGACCGGTACCGCGATGACCGAGGCGGCCGAGTTCCACCAGATCTACAAGCTGGGCGTCGTGCCGATCCCCACCCACCGCGACGTGCAGCGGGTGGACCGCTCCGACCTCGTGTACAAGACCGAGGAAGCCAAGTTCGACGCGGTCGTCGACGACATCACGGAGAAGCACGAGAAGGGCCAGCCGGTCCTGGTCGGCACCACGAGCGTGGAGAAGTCCGAATACCTGTCGGCGCAGCTGCGCAAGCGCGGCGTCCCGCACGAGGTGCTCAACGCCAAGCACCACGAGCGCGAGGCGCAGATCGTCGCGCAGGCCGGGCGCAAGGGCGCGGTCACGGTCGCCACCAACATGGCCGGCCGAGGCACCGACATCATGCTCGGTGGCAACCCCGACCACCTCGCCGCCGCCGCTCTCGCGCAGCGCGGGCTCACCCCGGTGGAGACGCCGGAGGAGTACGAGGCCGCGTGGGCCGAGGCGCTCGAGAAGGCGAAGAAGGCGGTCAAGGCCGAGCACGAAGAGGTCTCCGACCTCGGCGGGCTGTACGTGCTGGGCACCGAGCGGCACGAGTCGCGGCGCATCGACAACCAGCTGCGTGGCCGGTCCGGCCGCCAGGGAGACCCGGGCGAGTCCCGCTTCTACCTGTCGCTGGGCGACGACCTGATGCGCCTGTTCAAGGCCAACATCGTCGAGCGCGTGCTGACCCTGGCCAACGTGCCCGAGGACCAGCCGATCGAGTCGAAGATGGTCTCGAACGCGATCAAGTCGGCGCAGACCCAGGTCGAGCAGCAGAACTTCGAGATCCGCAAGAACGTCCTCAAGTACGACGAGGTGCTGAACCGCCAGCGCGAGGTGATCTACGGCGAGCGTCGTCGGGTGCTCGCGGGCGAGAATCTGCAGGAGCAGATCGGCCACTTCATCGACGACACCGTCGAGGCGTACGTGCACGGCGCGACCGAGGGCTTCTCCGAGGAGTGGGACCTGGAGAAGCTGTGGACCAACCTCAAGCGGCTGTACCCGGTGAGCCTGACCATCGAGGAGGTCGAGGAGGAGTTCGGCGAGCGCGGCGACCTCGACACCGAGCAGCTCGTCGAACTGCTCCGGGCCGACGCGCAGGCCGCCTACGCGCTGCGTGAGGAGAAGCTCGGCGAAGAGGTCATGCGCGAGCTGGAGCGCCGGGTGATCCTGTCGGTGCTCGACCGCCGGTGGCGCGAGCACCTGTACGAGATGGACTACCTCCAGGAGGGCATCGGCCTGCGGGCCATGGCGCAGCGCGACCCGCTGGTGGAGTACCAGCGCGAGGGCTTCGACATGTTCAACGCCATGATGGAGGGCATCAAGGAGGAGTCGGTCGGCTACCTCTTCAACGTCGAGGTGGAGATCGAGCAGGTGCCCGAGGCGCCGAGCATCTCGATGGACAAGGCCACCCCGCTGCCCGAGATCCACGCGAAGGGCCTCGACGCCCCGCAGCGTCCGGCGCACCTGCAGTACAGCGCGCCGACGATCGACGGTGAGGGCGGTGTGGTGACCGTCGAGGAGAACTTCGACGAGGACGACGCCGACGTCGACGAGGGCGCCACCCGCGCCGAACGCCGCCGCGCGCAGCGCGCGAAGCGCAAGAAGAAGTGACGCGCACGAAGAAGTAGTGGGCCGTTCGACCCGAACGATCTTGGAGTCGAAGGGTGCCGGAAGCTGTTTCCGGCCCCTCGACTCCAAGATCGTTTGTGCGTCCGCAGCCTTGTCTCAGCGCAGCCGGTCGTGTTCCAGGGCCGTGCACAGCCACGTGGTGGTCGGGCGCGGCGTGGGGGCGTCGCGTTCGAGGCGGAAGGCGACGGTGAGCGCCAGGGTCTCGGCGTGCAGGCGGGCGTAGCCCTCGGCGACGCCGTCGGCGGGTGCGCGGCCGTTGCTGGAGCGAACTCGCACGCGGCCCACCCGGCGGTCCGTCAGGGTGCGGGTCAGTTGCTGGACGTTCTTGTAGACGGCGGCGGAGGCGTACGGGCGCAACTGGGTGACCGTGCGCAGTCCGGACACGATCTCGGCCAGGGAGTGGGCCAGGCGCTGGGCGCGGAGCCGGGCCTCGGCGGGGTCGGGTTCCTGTGGGGTGACGATCAGGCGCAGGGTCGGACGAGGCGCGGGCGCGCAGGCGACGGGGGCGAGGGCGAGCGAGCCGTCGACGCGCGGCGGTGTGTGGCGCGGGCGCAGGTGGACGACGTCGGCGCCGGCCGGCCGGGCCGGTTCGGGCTCGGCGGTGTCGAAAGGGCTTTCGCCGGCCGGGGCGCGCACGATGTGCAGGTGCGCCGGCGCGCCGGAGCGGCGGGTGGGCGGGTGGAGCATGGCGGGTCCCCGAGTGCGTGATGTGGGTGGTCGTCGGATGCCGTACGTGCCCGCTCGTTTCCCCCGACCGGAACGCGTACGGGCTCTTCGTAGCCGGCGCCCGGATCGGGCAACAACCATTCGTCTGGCCGATGTCGCGTGACGATCCGTGGCGCGTCGCTCGGGGTGGCGCAAGAGGCGGTCGCCCGCAGTGATTACGCTGACGCGCGTCGACTCACGCAATGTGTCGGTCGGTCGACCGTCGTCCCGATTCCCGGCGAACTCTCAGGGATACCGGGATTTCACCCGATTGGAGCCTCCTGGTGCGCGTGTTCATCCCCACCACGCCCGCGGGCCTGTCCGCGCTGCACGCGGACGGCATGATCGTCGCCACGCCGCTGACCGCGTACGCGGTCACCGACGCGCTGCGCGAGTGGTACGAGAGCCAGGACTCCGAGGAGTTGGAGTACGCCGCGATGACGCAGGCCGCCGAGGCGTCGCTGCGGCTGCTCGCGGGGGAGCCCGGCGCGAGGCGGCGGGTCGTGCTCGCCGCCGACGTGCCGGACGCGATGGTGGCGGACGCGTCGCACGAGGGTCCCGCGACCGTGACGGTGAGCGCGACCGTCCCGCGCAAGCGGGTCGCGGCCGTGCACATGGACACCGCCGACGCCGAGGCCGCGATCGCGGCGGCGCTCGCGGGCGGGCTCACCGACGAACTCGTCGAGGCGACCGAGGAGCACGAGTTGCTGTGGTTCGCGACACAGGAGATCGCCGAACTCGTGCGGTCTCGTTAGCGGCACAATGCGGGTTCTATGACAAGCAGTCGGCAACCGCACCTGGTCTGGGACTGGAACAGCACGCTGTTCCACGACATGGACGCGATCATCGCGGCCACCAACGCCTCGTTCGCGGTGATCGGGTTCCCGCCGATCACGCTGGAGCGCTATCGCGAGTTGTACTGCGTGCCCGTGCCGCGGTTCTACGAGAAGGTCACCGGCCGGGTACCCGGGCCGGACGAGTGGTTGCTGCTCGACGAGGCGTTCCAGCGCAGCTACGCGACGCACAGCGCGGTGTGCGAGCTCACCCCCGAAGCCGACGCGCTGCTCGACGCGTGGCAGCGCGACGGCGGCACCCAGTCGCTCCTGTCGCTGACCGCGCACGAGGACCTGCTGCCGTTCGTGCGGCGGTTCGGCATAGAGCAGCGGTTCGTGCGGGTGGACGGCCGGGTGGGCCCGGCGGGTGGCGGTAAGGCCGAGCATCTGGTGCGGCATCTGGACGCGTTGCGGGCGGACCCGGCCGACGTGGTGCTGATCGGCGACGCCGCCGACGACGCGTCGGCCGCGTTGCGGGTGGGGGCTCGGGCGGTGCTGTACGCGGGCGGCTCGCACGGGCGCGCCGGCCTGGAGCGGGTGGGGGTGCCGGTGGTGGACTCGCTCACGGAAGCGGTGGCGCTCGCGCGCACGCTCGGCGGGTGAGCGCCGTCCGCCGGGCGACGGCCGGGTGATTGATGCCGGGTGTGCCGGGTGTGCCCGGTCGGTCGGGCGGCATCGAATGCCCGCTTCGTGGGCACTGCGCATCCATGGATGCTGTGACCCGGGTTCCCCGGCCGTACAACGAACCCGTCCACGACTACGCCCCGGGCAGCCCCGAGCGGGATCGGGTGCGGGCCAGGCTCGCCGAGTTGGCCGCCGGGCCGGTGGATCTGCCGCACGTCATCGGCGGCGAGCATCGGATGGGTGCGGGCAAGCGGGTCGGGATCGTCCAGCCGCACCGCCTGGCGGCGGAGTTGGGCACGATCGCCAACGCGACGCACGACGACGCGCGGGCCGCGGTCACCGCCGCGAAGGAGGCCGCGCACGACTGGCGCGCACTGGACTTCGAGGACCGCGCGGCGATCCTGCTCAAGGCCGCCGACCTGCTCGCGGGTCCGTGGCGGGAGACGATCGCCGCGGCGACCATGCTGGGGCAGGGCAAGACGGTTCGCCAGGCCGAGATCGACGCGCCGTGCGAACTGGTCGACTTCTGGCGCTTCAACGTGGACTTCGCCCGCCGGATCCTGGCCGAGCAGCCGATCAGCGGCAAGGGCGGGTGGAACCGGCTCGACCACCGGCCGCTCGAAGGCTTCGTGTACGCGATCACCCCGTTCAACTTCACCGCCATCGCCGGCAACCTGCCCACCGCGCCCGCGCTGATGGGCAACGTCGTGCTGTGGAAGCCGTCGCCCACGCAGGCGCTGTCGGCGCACCACGTGATGCGCCTGCTCGAAGCCGCGGGCATGCCGCCCGGGGTGATCAACCTGCTGCACGGCGACGGGATCGCGGTCTCCGATGTCGCCCTGTCGGACCCGGACTTCGCCGGCCTGCACTTCACCGGTTCCCCCGCCACGTTTCAACACCTGTGGCGCACGATCGGCGCGAACATCGCCGACTACCGCACGTATCCGCGGATCGTGGGCGAGACCGGCGGCAAGGACTTCGTGGTCGCGCACCCCAGCGCCGACCCGGCCGTGCTGCGCACCGCGCTCGTGCGCGGCGCGTTCGAGTACCAGGGCCAGAAGTGCTCCGCCGCGTCCCGCGCCTACCTCCCGCGCTCGCTGTGGGAGAGCGGCTTTCGCGACGACTTCCTCGCCGAGGTGGACGGCCTGTCGATGGGCGACGTCACCGACCTGAGCCACTTCATGGGCGCGGTGATCGACGAGCGGGCGTTCGCCCGGAACAAGGCCGTGATCGACCGGGCCCGAGTCGACGACGGCCTGCGGGTACTCGCGGGCGGTACGTACGACGACTCGATCGGCTGGTTCGTGCGACCCACGGTCGTGCTCGCCGAGGATCCGTGGGACGAGATGTTCACGACCGAGTACTTCGGGCCGGTACTGGGCGTGTACGTGTACGAGGACGGCGACTGGGACGCGATGTTGCGGCAGATGGAGTCGGCCGCGCCGTACGCGCTCACCGGGTCGGTCATCGCGCGGGATCGGCGGGTGCTCGCCGAGACCACGGGTCGCCTACGGTTCGCGGCCGGCAACTTCTACCTCAACGACAAGCCCACGGGCGCGGTCGTGGGGCAGCAGCCGTTCGGCGGCGCGCGGGCGTCGGGGACGAACGACAAGGCCGGCGCGATGCAGAACCTGATGCGTTGGACCAGCACCCGCGCGATCAAGGAGACGTTCGTGCCCGACACCGATCACCGCTACCCGCACATGGACTGACGCCCGGGCCGCGATCCCGGGCGGCTACGCCGGCGCCTTCGCCCGCAGGATCTTGACGAACTCGCGCATCCACGCCGGATGATCGACCCACGTGCGGGCCGACACGAGCATGCCGTCCACCACCGCGTCGCCGTCCGTCCACACCCCGCCCGCCGCCCTGATGTCGGGTGCGATCGCCGGATAGGCGGCGGTGCGGCGCCCGGCCAGGACGCCGGCGGCCGCGGCCACGAGCGGGCCGTGGCAGATGTGCGCCACCGGCTTGTCCGCCTCGAAGAAGTGCCGCACGATGCGCAGCACGACGGGGTTGTTGCGGATGTACTCCGGGGCCCGTCCACCCGGCACGACCAAGGCGGCGTAGTTCTCCGGTCGCACCTCCACGAACGCGAAGTCGGCCGGCCACGTGTAACCGGGCTTCTCGGTGAACGTGTCGAACCCGTCCGTGAAGTCGTGCACCACGAACCGCAACTCCTTGCGTGAGGGCCCGGCCACATGCACGTCGTATCCCTCCTCGCGCAGGCGCTGGTACGGGTAGAGCACTTCGAGTGATTCCGCCGCGTCTCCGGTGATGATCAGAACCTTCTTGGCCATGACGATCGCCTCCCCACCGAGTCGGTCCCACCGCGTGATCCGGTCCTGGCTCGGGTTTGCCCCGCGTGCGCAGCGGCGCCCCCCGTGTGTCTTCCGTCACCACGGTGCCCCGAACGCGTCCTTCGAGGCAATGGGGTACGGGCTGTTCGGGCAAATCCCGAAACCGCTTACACAGTGATCCGAGATCCCCCCTCAGCCGGTGGGGTCCACGCGAGTAACCTGACGGTGCGGCGGCGCCGCGCGAGCCCGAGGGGCGGGGACGACGGAGTCCTCAGGAACCACCGTCGGGGTCGTGGACGTCGCCGTGAGCAGGTGTCCGCACAACGGGTACCGGCGCAACGCACGACACAGCCGGGGTCGACCCCGGGAACGGCAACGGTCTCGCAACGGCGCGTGACAGGAGCGGCAGCATCATGCAGAGCAAGCTGGACGAGGCGAAGACGGAGCTTCTCGCCCGAGCGGCGGAAGCGGCACGAGCGGCATCGTCACAGCACGGAGGCGGCGGGCCGGAGGGCCCGAACCGGGTGGACCTCGACGTCCTCCTGTCCCGCTATTACCGGCACACGGCACCCGACGACCTCGTCGATCGCGACCCGGTCGACGTGTACGGCGCGGCGATCTCACACTGTCGACTCGCGGCGGAACGCCCCCAGGGCACCGCGCGGGTCCGGGCGTACACCCCCTCGGTCGAGGAGAACGGGTGGGCGTCGGGGCACACCGTGGTGGAGATCGTCACCGACGACATGCCCTTCCTCGTGGACTCGGTCACCAACGAACTCTCCCGCCAGGAACGCAGTATCCACGTCGTCATCCACCCCCAGCTGATCGTGCGGCGCACCATCGCCGGCGAACTGCTGGAGATCGTCGACACCTCGGACGCGCACGGCGTGCCCGAGGACGCGGTCGTCGAGTCGTGGATGCACATCGAGATCGACCGCGAGAGCGACCGCGACGACCTTCGGGCCATCGAGACGGGCCTGCAGCGGATCATCGGTGACGTGCGCGAGGTGGTCGAGGACTGGACCAAGATGCGCGACACGTCGCTGCGTCTGGCCGACGAGCTCGCCAACGATCCGCCGGCCACCTTGCCGGAGGAGGAGATCGGCGAGGCGTGGGAACTCCTGCGCTGGCTCTCCGAGGACCACTTCACGTTCCTGGGCTACCGCGAGTACGACCTGGTGTGCGAGGACGGCGAGGACGTGCTGCGTGCGGTGCCCGGCACCGGGCTGGGCATCCTGCGCGCCGACCAGGACATGTCGGCGTCGTTCAGCCGACTCTCCAGCCGGGCCCGCGCGAAGGCCCGCGAGAAGCAACTCCTGATCCTCACCAAGGCCAACTCGCGCGCGACCGTGCACCGGGCGGCCTACCTCGACTACATCGGCGTCAAGAAGTTCGACGCGGCCGGCAACGTGATCGGCGAGCGCCGCTTCCTGGGCCTGTTCAGCTCCGCCGCGTACACCGACAGCGTCCAGCGCATCCCCGTCGTGCGCCGCAAGGTGCACGCCGTGCTGGAGCAGGCGGGCTTCCCGCCGGTCAGCCACGACGGCCGCGACCTGCTCCAGATCCTGGAGACCTACCCGCGCGACGACCTGTTCCAGATCGCCGTCGACGAGCTGCACGACATCGTCACCAGCGTGCTCTATCTCCAAGAGCGCCGCCGGCTGCGGCTGTTCCTGCGCAAGGACGAGTACGGCCGGTTCTACTCGGCCCTGGTCTACCTGCCGCGCGACCGGTACACCACCGAGGTTCGGCTCAAGATGCAGGAGATCCTGCTCGACGAGCTCGACGGCTCCGTGGTGGACTACACCGCCCGCAACACCGAATCGGTGCTCGCGCGACTGCACTTCACCGTGCGCGTGCCCACCGGTGCCGAACTCGGCGACCCGGACGTCGACTACATCGAAAAGCTGCTCTCCGAGGCCACCCGCTCCTGGATCGACGACTTCGGCGAGGCCCTCGTCACCGAATGCGGCGAGGAGAGCGCGGCCGAGCTGTCCCGTCGCTACGCACACGCGTTCGGCGAGGGCTACAAGTCGGACTTCACCCCGCGCACCGCGGTCGCCGACCTCAAGCGGGTCGAGGAGCTGAGCCCCGAGTCGGACTTCAAGCTCCACCTGTACGAGCCGATAGGAGCACTGCCGGGCGAGCGTCGCTTCAAGATCTACCGCACCGGCGGGCACGTCTCGCTGTCCGAGGTGCTGCCGATCCTGCAGCGGATGGGGCTGGAGGTCGTCGACGAGCGACCCTACGAACTGCGCCGCTCCGACGGCAGCGTGGCGTGGGTGTACGACTTCGGTCTGCGCTACGACGCGTCGTCGGTGTACGGGCAGCCGGAGGACGTCAAGGAGCTGTTCCAGGACGCGTTCTCGGCGACCTGGACCGGGCGCGCGGAGAACGACGGCTTCAACGCGCTCGTCTTCCGGGCCGGGATGACCTGGCGCCAGGCGATGGTCCTGCGCGCCTACGCGAAGTACCTGCGCCAGGCCGGCTCGACCTTCGGGCAGGAGTACATCGAGGGCGTCCTCGTCTCCAACCCGCACACCACGCGACTGCTGGTGAACCTGTTCGAGGCACGGTTCTCGCCGGGCCACCAGCAGGCCGGCACCGAGCTGGTCGACGGCATCGTCGAAGCCATCGAGGGCGCGCTCGACCAGGTCGCGAGCCTCGACGAGGACCGCATCCTGCGCTCGTTCCTGGCGATGGTCAAGGCGACCCTGCGGACCAACTTCTTCCAGCACCGCGACGACGGCCAGGCGCACGACTACCTCTCGCTCAAGTTCGACCCGCAGGCGATCCCCGACCTGCCCGCGCCGCGGCCGAGGTTCGAGATCTTCGTCTACTCGCCCCGGGTCGAGGGCGTGCACCTGCGCTTCGGCGCCGTCGCGCGCGGCGGGCTGCGCTGGTCCGACCGGCGCGAGGACTTCCGCACCGAGATCCTGGGCCTGGTCAAGGCGCAGATGGTCAAGAACACCGTGATCGTGCCGGTCGGCGCGAAGGGCGGGTTCGTGTGCAAGCAACTCCCGGACCCCGCCGACCGCGAGGCGTGGCTGGCCGAGGGCATCGCGTGCTACCGCACGTTCATCGGCGCGCTGCTCGACATCACCGACAACCTCGTCGACGGGCAGGTCGTGCCGCCGCGCGACGTCGTGCGCCACGACCTCGACGACACCTACCTGGTGGTCGCGGCCGACAAGGGCACCGCGACGTTCTCCGACATCGCCAACGAGGTCGCCGTCGGCTACGGCTTCTGGCTCGGTGACGCGTTCGCCTCCGGCGGCTCGGCGGGCTACGACCACAAGGGCATGGGCATCACCGCGCGCGGCGCGTGGGAGTCGGTCAAGCGGCACTTCCGCGAGCTGGGCCACGACTCGCAGACCGAGGACTTCACGGTCGTCGGCATCGGCGACATGTCGGGCGACGTGTTCGGCAACGGCATGCTGCTCTCCGAGCACATCCGGCTGGTCGCGGCCTTCGACCACCGGCACATCTTCCTCGACCCGAACCCGGACGCCGCGGCGTCCTTCGCCGAACGGCGCCGGTTGTTCGACCTGCCGCGCAGCTCGTGGGCCGACTACGACCCGAAGCTGATCGCGACCGGCGGCGGCGTCTTCCCGCGCACCGCCAAGTCGGTGCCGATCAGCCCGCAGGTGCGGGCCGTGCTCGGACTTGCCGACAACACCGTGCGGCTGACCCCCGCCGAGCTGATGAAGGCGATCCTCCAGGCTCCCGCGGACCTGTTCTGGAACGGCGGGATCGGCACCTACATCAAGGCGAGCAGCGAATCGAACGCCGACGTCGGCGACAAGTCGAACGACGCGATCCGGGTCAACGGCGCCGACCTTCGGGTCAAGGTCGTCGGCGAGGGCGGCAACCTCGGCTGCACGCAACTCGGCCGGGTCGAGTTCGCGCTCGCGGGCGGGCACATCAACACCGACGCGATCGACAATTCGGCGGGCGTGGACACCTCGGACCACGAGGTGAACATCAAGATCCTGCTCAACCAGGTCACCGCCGCCGGCGACATGACCGTCAAGCAGCGCAACGAACTGCTCGCGGCCATGACGGACGAGGTCGGGAACCTGGTCCTGGAGAACAACTACCAGCAGAACTGCGCGCTTTCGAACGCGGAGGCCCAGGCCGAGAGCCTGCTCCACGTACACGCGCGCTACATGCGCCGGCTCGTGCGCGAGGGGCACCTGGACCGGGCGATCGAGTTCCTGCCGACCGACCGTCAGTTGAGGGAGCGTCAGCAGGCCGGTCAGGCGATGACCCAGCCCGAGCTCGCGGTGCTGCTCGCGTACACGAAGATCGTCATGGCCCAGGACCTCATCGCGTCCGACCTGCCCGACGACCCGTTCCTGGCACGGGAGTTGTACCGCTACTTCCCCAGCGCGCTGCGCGCGAGGTTCGTCGAGCCGATGGACAGTCACCCGCTGCGCCGCGACATCATCACCACGGTCGTGGTCAACGACCTGGTGAACCTGGCCGGTCTGTCGTTCATGTTCCGCATGCGCGAGGAGACCGGGGCGTCGGCGGAGGAGGTCGCGCGGGCGCACATCACCGCGCGCGAGATCTTCGGCGTGGACCGCGTGATGGAGGCCATCGCGGGCCTGGACAACAAGGTGCCCGCGGCGGTGCAGACCACGCTTCGGCTGCACAGTCGGCGGTTGATCGAGCGGGCCACCCGCTGGTTCCTGGGCAGCCGGCGCGAGATCGACATCGCGGCACAGGTCGAGTTCTTCCGGGACGGCGTCGCGGAGGTCGTCGGGCAACTGCCGGCGCTGCTGCGCGGCTCGGATCTGGCCTGGATGGACGGCCTGTACGCGCAGTTCACCGACGCCGGGGTGCCCACCGAGTTGGCGACCGCCGTCGCGGGGATGTCCTCGACCTACGCCGCGCTCGACATCGTCGAGGTGGCTCGCGACTCCGAGCGCGGCGTCGTCGACGTCGCGCAGGTGTACTTCGACATCGCCGACCGGCTGCCGATCTCGCACCTGCTCGACCGGATCATCGAACTGCCGCGCAGCGACCGGTGGAAGTCGATGGCCCGCGCGTCGCTGCGCGAGGACCTGTACGCGGCGCAGGCCGGCCTCACCGCCGACGTGCTCGCGTCCGGCGAACCGGACGACTCTCCCGAACTGCGGTTCAAGGCGTGGGAGCACAGGAACGCGCCGGTGCTGCTGCGGGCGCGGTCCACGCTCGACGAGTTGCAGGAGGCGGAGAACTACGATCTCGCGACGTTGTCGGTCGCGATGCGGGTGATTCGTACGCTGCTGCGGACCGGGGCGAAGTAGGTCGCTCGCCTGCGTGCCGATGGCCCGGCGCCCACCTCGGTGGGGCCGGGCCATCGGCGTGTCGTGTTCGACCGCCCTAGCGTTCCAGCATCAGCAGTTCGTGGTGGCTGCGCTCGCGCACGGCCCACCAGCACGGCAGGTAGATCACGGCAGGCAGGCCGGCGACCGCGACGATCCACGGTTGACAGTCCATCAGCGCGGTGACCAACGCGAGGAACACGTGGATCAGGCCCACCGCGGCCGAGCGGGCGAGCGCCCCGGTGCCGCGGCGCATGGTGTCGCGCACCGCGGCGACCCCCATGCCGCTGACCACGGCGAGTCCCGCGCACAGCAACGACGCGACGATCAGCAGGTCGCCGAGCCCGCTCAGGCTGCGCGCGTCGTCGCGCACGGCGAACGACATGACCGCGAGCGTCACGGCGGTCGCACCCATGACCGCGGTCTCGACCGTCAGGGCTACCAACAACGTTCGCAACAGTCCGGTGCGACGATTTCCCCTCATTGTTTCCCCCGAAATGGCGTAATCCCCCCGTTTGGCGCATCCCCGTATCGGATCTCATGCGGCGGGGTGCACCCTACGCCTTCGGACGATGCCACACGGAATCCCGTTCCCGGGGGCGGATCGGTAACGATGTCGGCGCAGGTGTGTACTGATCCGTAACGGTCGGCTGGGGTGGTGGAGTTCGCGGGAGACTTCGCGCGAGCTGTTTCGTCGCTCGCTCCACTGGGGGAAATCGGCATGCCGCACATCGAACTGCCCGACGGAATACCGGGAATCGGGTCGTTGATCACGTATCGCCCGGAAACGGGTGGCGTGGTCGGGGAGTTGGGCGAGGTACTGCTGCGGGGGCCGAGCCCGTTGTCGCGCGGCGAGCGGGAACTGATCGCCGCGCATGTGTCGGCGCTGAACGAGTGCGTCTACTGCCACGGGGTGCACAGTGCGTGCGCGGCTCGGCAACTGCCGGGCGGACGCGAGGTGGTGGACCAGGTCCGGCTCGACCCGGAGGCGGCGGACGTGTCGCCGAGGATGCGGGCGCTGTTGGCGATTGCGGGACTGGTCCAACAGAGCGGGCGGGCGGTGTCGAAGGACGCGGTCGCGCGGGCTCGGTCGGCGGGGGCTTCGGACGTGGAGATTCACGACACGGTGCTGATCGCCGCCGCGTTTTGCATGTTCAATCGGTACGTGGACGGGTTGGCCACGGTGACGCTTTCGTCGCCTGCGGTGTACGAGGCGACGGCCGCGCGGTTGGTCGAGCGGGGGTATGTGGGGTGAGGTTTCGCGCCCACCCGCCCATCCGCGCCGCGTTTCGCCCGCCCGCCCCCGTGGCGGGGGCGAGCGGGCGAGGTGTCGGCCGGTCGGGGTGGGCGAGGAGCGCTATTTGACGGCGCCCGCCATGACCCCCTGGACGAAGTAGCGCTGGAAGCTGAAGAAGACGACGACCGGGACGATCAGGGACAGGAAGGCGCCCGGGGCCAGGACGTCGATGTTGGCGCCGAAGGCCCGGGATTGGGATTGCAGCGCCACGGTGAGCGGGGCCGAGTCGGTGTCGGCGTAGATCAGGGCGATGAGCATGTCGTTCCAGACCCACAGGAACTGGAAGATGCCCAACGACGCGATGGCCGGCAGGCCCAGCGGCAGGATGACCCGGAAGAAGATGGTCAGGTCCGTACCGCCGTCCATCCGGGCGGCTTCCAGCAGGTCGCGGGGGATGCCCGCGAAATAGTTGCGCAGCAGGAACACCGCGAACGGCAGTCCGAACGCCACATGGAACAGGATCACGCCCAGGATCGTGCCGAACAGGCCGGTGTCGCCGTACAGCTTCGAGATCGGGATCAGGGCGACCTGCACGGGCACCACGAGCAGCCCGATCACGATCAGGAACAGCCAGTCCCGGCCCGGGAATTCGAGCCAAGCGAAGGCGTACGCGGCGAGCGAGCCGATCAGGATCACCAGGAGGGTGCTGGGGACGGTGATCCAGATCGTGTTGAAGAACGCCCGGGTCATGTCGCTGTTGTCGAGCAGTTTGCTGTAATTGGCGAAGGTCAGGTCACTCGGCGTGCCGAGCGCCTTCCACCAACCGGACTTGCTCATGTCCTGCGGATCGCGCAGCGAGGACACCAGCAGGCCGAACGTCGGCATGAGCCAGAACAGCGAGATCAGCACGAGGAGAACCGCGACCAGACCGCCGCCCGTGCGGCCGATGATCCGCGACGCCAGGTTGCGCTTGATCCCGCCTTCGGGCACCGCCGGCTTGGGCGCCTTCGTCAGGTCGGGGGTCGCGGGCGCGCTCACCGGTTCTCCCTTCGGAAGCGTCGGATGTTGAACAGCATCGCCGGCAACACGAGCAGGAACAGCAGGATGCCGATGGCGCTGCCGAGCCCTTGGTTGTTGCCGCCGCCGAAGGACGCGATGTAGAGCTGAAGCGCCAGGACGTTGGCTTCCTTCTGCGAGGACCCGAGCGAGATGATGTACACGAGGTCGAAGATCTTGAGCACGTTGATCACCAACGTGACCATCACGACGACGAGTACGGGCGCGAGCAACGGCACGGTGACACGGCGGAACACCTGCCACTCGGTCGCGCCGTCCACACGCGCCGCCTCCAGCGCGTCCCGCGGGATCGCCGCCAGCCCGGCGGCGATCAAGACCATCGCGAAGCCCGCCCACATCCAGATGTAGGCGCCGATGATCGCCGACGTGATCAGGTTCGGGCCGAGCCAGTCGTAGCCGCCGAAGGATTTCGCGAAGTTGGCCTCGGTGAGCCGCAGTTGGACCGGCCCGTCCTTGACCGCGCTCGCGGGCATGGTGAACGAGCCGTCCTTGCCCGTGGTCGCGTGGCCGACGCTCTTCCCGTTGCGGACCGCCTCGACCTCGACGCCCGGCAGGCCCTTCTCGCCGGGGTCCACCTTGCCGGCGGCGCCCGCGTTGCCCTTGGCGAAGTCGAGCCAGACGACACCGCCGAGGCCGCCGGTCGGCGCGACGCCTGGCTTGGCGTCGAGCGCGTCGCCCGGCACCTTGTCGGCCGGCAGGGCGACCAGCGGCAGCATCGCGATGCCCCCGGGGTCGGTGGCGGCCTTGGTGACGAAGCCGCCGCCCTGGGGGCCCAGATCGGCGTTGGGCCTGGGTCGCGCGCCGGGATACGGCGCACCCTCGGAGAACATGTCGTGCACGCTCGTGATCGCCGCGTTCGCCACGCCCTGGTCCGGGTCGCGGTCGTACACGAGCCGGAAGATGATGCCCGCGGCCAGCATGGACACGGCCATCGGCATGAAGACGATCAGCTTGAACGCGGTGGCGAACCTGACCCGTTCGGTGAGGACCGCGAAGATCAGACCGAGCGCGGTCACCACGACGGGTACCACGAGCACCCAGATCAGGTTGTTCTTGAGCGCGGTGAACGTGTCGTCGTCGGTGAACAGTTCCTTGTAGTTGTCGATCCCGACGAAGTCGGACCACCCGTCGGCGCCGAACATGCTGCGCAGGAGCGTCCACACGATGGGATAGGCGACCAGGACGGTGAGCATGATCAGGGCCGGCAGCAGGAACAGCCAGCCCAGCAGGGTGCCCGAACCGAGCCCGCGCGACTCGCGCGCGGGCTTCGGCGAGTGCTTCTCGGGCACCACGACCGATACGGGTGCCTTGTCACTCATGACGGTGCGTCACCCGCCCGTGTAGGCCTTGGCCGCGTCCGCTTCGAGCTTGCTCTGCGCACCCGCCACGTCGCCCGGGTTGCGCAGGAAATCCTGCAGGTCGCGCCACTCGCCCTCGCCCTTGGTCCCGCCGAACGCGGCCGGGGCCTGGTCCGAGAGATCGAAACGGAAGTCGTCTCCCGCGCCGATCAGGTTCTTGGCGATGCCGCGGGTCGCCTCGTCCTTGTACGCCGCGACGTCGAGGTTCTTGTTCGGGGACAGGTAGCCGCCCTGCTCGGCCCACACCTTCGCGGCCTCCGGCGAGGCCAGGTACTTGAGGAACGCCTGGGAGCCGGGGGTGTCCTTCATGGCCACCGCGACGTCGCCGCCGGTGACCACGGGAGCCTTGCCGGTGCCGACGGCGGGGAAGCCGAAGAACTTCGCGTCCGTGCCGATCTTGGCCTTGGTGTCCTTGAGGATGTTGGTGCCGATGAAGTCGGCGCCGGCGATCATGCCCGCCTTGGGCGAGTCACCGAACACCTGCGGGACCGACTTGGGGAACTCGGTCTGCAGCGCGCCGCCGGTGCCGCCGGGGAACCAGTCGCTCTTGCCGAACACCTGGGCCAGCGTCTCCAGGGCGGCCTTGACCGACGGATCGGTCCACGGGATCTGGTGCTTGGCCAGTTGGTCGTACTTCTCCGGCCCGGCCTGGCTCAGGTAGATGTTCTCGAACCAGTCGGTGAGCACCCACCCGTCGGCGCCGCCGATCGCGAACGGCGGGGTCCCGGAGTCGGAGACCAGGCCCGCGGTCTTGAGCAGGTCGTCCCAGGTCTTGGCCTCGCCGGCCCCCGCGGTCTCGAAGACCTTCGCGTTGTACCAGACGAGCGACTTGTTGGCGCCCTTGTAGTACACGCCGTAAAGCTTGTCCTGGTAGGAGCCGAGCTTTTGCCACTGCGCGGCGAAGTTGGCCTGCACGCTCTGCTGTACGTCGGCCGCGACCGGCTTGATCCAGCCCTTTTGGGCGAACTGCTGGAGTACGCCGGGCTGCGCGAGGAACGCGACGTCGGGTGGCGCGCCGCCCTCGACTCGCTGACCGAGGAAGGTGGACGCGCTGTCGCCGGTCGGTACGAACTCGGTCTTGGCCCCCGTGCGCTTCTCGAAGTCGGCCAACACCTTCTTGAAGGCGGCCTGTTCGTCGCCGGTCCACACGGCCGCGACGGTCACCGTGGTGCCGTCGAGGCGGGGAGCGGGCGCGCCGCCGCTCTGGGTGGGCGTCGCGTCCCCCTTCTTGTCGTCCTTCTTGTCGTCGTCGCCGCAGGCCGCGAGACCCATGGCGAGCATCGAGGCGACCGCCAAGGCGCCCACGAACCGCTTCATGCATCCTCCGTAACGGAAAGACCCGACTCCGGGTCGAAGAAGTGCAGCCGGTCGGTTGCCACCCGCATCACGACATCGGACCCCTCACGCACCCGGGTGCGGGGCCCGAATCGGGCCACGACCTCGGAGTGGGCAGCTTCCGAACCCGGCAGTTGGTCCTCGGCGCCGACATCGCGCGCGAGTTCCTGGACGTCCTCGGTGAGGGCCGGCGGCGCGTCCACGCGCACGTGTACGAGCACCTCGGAGCCCATCGCCTCGACGAGGTCGGCCCTGGCCCGAAGTACCGCGCCCTCGACGGGCTCCGCGGTCTCCAGGGCGACGTCGTACAGGTCCTCCGGACGGATGCCGAGGATCAGCGGCCGGCCGTCGTAGCCGGCCAACGCGGGGCGCGCGGCGAGCACGTCGGGGTGGACGGCCAGGCGCTGGCTCCCGACTTCGACGCTCGTCGTGCCGTCGTCGTCGCGGCGCAGGGTCCCGGTCATCAGGTTCATCGCGGGCGAACCGATGAAGCCCGCGACGAACAGGTTCACCGGGTGGTCGTACAACTCCTGGGGTGCGGCGACCTGTTGCAGCACACCCTTCTTCATCACCGCGACCCGATCGCCGAGGGTCATCGCCTCGGTCTGATCGTGCGTCACATACAGCGTGGTGACGCCGAGATCGCGGGTGAGTCGGGCGATCTGGGCGCGCATCTGCACGCGTAGCTTGGCATCGAGATTGGACAGCGGTTCGTCCATCAGGAACGCCCGCGGCTCGCGCACGATCGCCCGCCCCATCGCCACCCGTTGGCGTTGTCCGCCGGACAGTTGCCGGGGCTTGCGCCCCAGGTGCTCCTCCAGGCCGAGCGTCTGCGCGGCCTTGCGTACTCGCTCCTCGATCTCGGTTTTCGGCAACTTCCGCAGGCGCAGCCCGAATCCGATGTTGTCCCGCACGTTCAGATGCGGATACAGGGCATAACTCTGGAAGACCATGGCCACGTCCCGGTCGCGCGACGGCACCCGGTTGACCACCCGGTCGCCGATGCGCACCGTGCCTTCGCTGATCTCCTCCAAGCCCGCGACCATCCGCAGTGCGGTGGTCTTCCCGCAGCCCGACGGACCTACCAGGACGAGGAACTCCCCGTCCGCGACCGTCAGATCGAGCTCCTTGACCGCCCTTGTGCCGTCCGTGTAAACCTTGCCGACCCGGTCAAGTACCACTTCCGCCACGAATGCCCCCGATGGTGGACAGATCCCGCGTTGTGTTGTCCCGTGCTACGCCTGGTGTGGCGTCGGCCACAAGCCTTTCCCCGGTTAACGAGGCTTATTCGTAACTTTTGATCATCGCTGGGTAATGGCGGGACGGGTGCGGGTCGCGCTCCGTATGCTGAGCGGGCCGCGACTGGCGTACGCGTGGGATCGACCACGAGGGAGCGGCGGTTCCACCGACGAGGTGTCGTCCGCCTGGGCACCCGGATCACACGCACTGTGAACCGAGCCGGAGGACCGAGGCAACTCATGGACATCCACGGACACGTGACGAACCGTCACCATCAACTCGCCGCCGTCGACCCGGAGATCGCTTCCCTGGTCCGGGCCGAGGAGCTCCTGCAACACGACACGCTGCGGCTGATCCCGAGCGAGAACTACGTCTCCGCCGCCGTCTTGGAGGCGACCGGGACGGTACTGACCAACAAGTACTCGGAGGGCTACCCGGGTCGCCGCTACTACGAGGGCCAGCAAAACGTCGACCCGATCGAGATCATCGCCCGCGAACGGGCCCAGTCGTTGTTCGGCGTCGACCATGCGAACGTGCAGCCCTATTCGGGCTCACCCGCGAACCTCGCGGTCTACCTGGCGTTCGCGAAGCCGGGCGACACGGTCCTGGGGATGTCGTTGCCGATGGGCGGCCACCTCACCCACGGGTGGGGCGTGTCGGCGACGGGGACGTGGTTTCGCGGGGTTCGCTACGGCGTGCGCGCGGACACGGGCCGGACCGACCTCGACGAGGTCCGCGACCTCGCGCTGCGCGAGCGGCCGAGGATCATCTTCTGCGGGGGGACGGCCGTGCCGCGCACGGTGGACTTCGCGGGGTTCGCGTCGATCGCCCGGGAGGTGGACGCGACGCTGGTCGCCGACGTCTCGCACATCGCGGGGCTGATCGCGGGCGGGGTGCACCCGTCGCCGGTCGACCACGTGGACGTCGTGTCGACCACGACGCACAAGACGCTGCGCGGCCCGCGCGGCGCGATGTTGCTGTGTGGCCGCGAGCATGCCAAGGCGATCGACAAGGCGGTCTTCCCGGGCTTGCAAGGCGGCCCGCACAACCACACCACGGCGGCGATCGCGGTCGCTCTGCGGGAGGCCGCGACCGACGATTTTCGGACATACGCGCGCCAGGTCGTCGCCAACGCGCGACGGCTCGGCGAGGAGTTGGCGGCGCGGGACTTCGACCTGGTCTCCGGTGGGACGGACACCCACCTGCTGCTGATCGACCTCTCGCGGCGCGGCGTCGCGGGCAAGCCGGCGGCCAAGGCCCTGGATCGGGCCGGGATCGTGGTCAACCACAACACGGTGCCGTTCGATCGGCGCTCGCCGTTCGACCCTTCCGGGATCCGGATCGGGACGCCTGCGCTCACGTCTCGGGGACTGACGGAGGAGCACATGGCGTTGGTCGCACGGTGGATCGACCGGGTGGTGAGTGATGTGGCTGCGGGGTCGGAGGGCGGGGTCGCGACGGTTCGGGCGGAGGTCCGGGAGCTGTTGGCGGGGTACCCGGCGCCTGGGTTGCCGGTGTAGGGCGTGCTCGATGGCCGCGTGGCCCCGTGGGGTGGTCGGGGTTGGGCGTTTTGCGCTGCGGGGGGTGGTTGGTCGGGGTGGGAGATCGTTCCCACCCGCACCACCCGTTGCGTTCGGGTCGGAGGCTGCGGTTGTACGGCGACCGGGGTGAGGTGATCCGGCCTCGCGGCCTTGGCCCGGCGTGGGCCCGGTTCGGGGTGGTGGGGTGGGTTCACTGGCCTTTTTGGGCGAGTTTTTGTAGGCGGGCCCGGGGCCACAGCGGGGGTTGCGGGGAGGCGCCCAGTTGCTCCGCCGCGCGGCGGACCGCGCCGGTGAGGAGGGCCAGGTCGGTGGGGCCCTTGCCGCCGCCCACCGGGGTGGGGCGCCTGGCCAGTCTGTTGCCCATCTCCTGCCATTCCTGGCGGACCACCGTGGGGCGAAGGGTGGCGGTGCGGGGCATGCGGCCGGTGATGCGGCCGCCCTGGAAGGGGACCACCGCACCGTCGCCGCCTCGGACGAAGCCGCGGCCCGGGTAGTCCTCGTCCACCCCCGCCGCGTCCTCCACGTCGATCAGCACGCGAGACGCCTGAGGGTCGTCCACCCGCAACGCGATGCGCAGTTCGGCGCCCGCCGCGGCCTCGATGTCGGGGGTGCGGGCGGGCCGGCCGGTCGTCACCAGCAGGTGGACGCCGTGCGCGCCGCCCCGGTGGGCCACGTCCGCGAGGCTCTTGACGAAGCCCGGATACGCCTCGGCCAGCAGGTCTATGTCGTCCACCGCGACCACCAGGCGAGGCAGCGGCCGCTCCGCACCGGCCCGATACGCCTCGAACGCGGTGCCGCGCAGCAACCCCTCGCGGCGGTCCAACTCGTCGCGCACGGCGATGATCGCGTCGTCCGACGAGGGGGCGTCGCCGTCCGACAGGTAGCCCACGATGTGCGGCAACTCGGCCAGGCCCTCGGGGCCGCGGACCAGCGCGATGGTGAGTTCGTCCGGCCGGTTGGCGACCGCGAGCGAGCACAGGATCGACGCGAGCAACTCCGAGCGGCCCGAGCCCGCCGCGCCGCCGATCACGATGTGCGGGCCGTCCTGCGACAGGTCGGCGCTGACCGCGCCGCGCGCGTCGGCACCCAGGACGACGCGCGGTGAATGGCCCGCCTCGCGCCAGCCCGCGAGCAGCTTGGCGGGGGTGAGCAGGTCGAGATTGAGCAGGTCGAGCAGGCGTACCGATTCCGGCAGCGGTGACGTGACCCGCCGAGTGGCCTCCCGCAGCGGAGCCAGCGCCCGCGCGAAGCGATCCGCCCACGCCGACGACACCGCGTCGGTGACCACGTCGTCCACGCGCCGGGTGCCCGGTCCCACCACGTCGAGCCGGGTACCGACCTCGCCCGTGACGTGCGCGACCACCGAGCACTGCAACGGCAGTTCCTCGGCCCGCTCGTCCAGACACAACGCGTGTACGCCGGCCGCGGGTCCCTCGGCGAGCAGGCGGACGATCTCCGGCTGCCCCGCGAGCGAGCCCGCGCCGTCGAGGACGACGACCGTACGCCGCGCCGGCACCCGCTCCGCGGTGTCCACGCGCGCGAGCAACTCGACCACCCGCGCCCGGACCTGATCACGCGTCAGCCCCACCAGCAGTCGGCAGTCCTGCCCCTGCGCCGGCCGCAGATGCGGCAGCCAGCGGGCCCACGACCAGTCCCCGGCGGCGCCCGGATCGGCGCACAACACGACGAGTTCCAGGTCCTGCGGACCGTGCAGCCCGGCGAGCTGGGCCACGATCGAGCGGGCGAGTCCGAGCAACCGCAGGCGATTTCCGGCCAATCCCAGCACGGCGTCCTTGAGCGAGACGGTGACCGGCACGGAGAACGCGGTCAGCGTGCGCGACTCGCCCGCATCGCCCGCCGTAGCGGGTGCGCCGGTCGCGTCCGCGCCGCCCGCGGCCTCGACGAGCGTCACCCGAGACGGCAGGTCGCCGACCCCCAACCGCACGCTCAGCGCCTCCGGATGGCCCGGCGTACGCTCCCACAGCCGCCCCGAAGGCCCCGGCTCGCCGGTGGCCAGCGCGTCGAGCAGCAGCGTCGCGGGATCCGGCGACTGATCGCGCCGCCACCGCACTTCGTCGAGCAGCGCCGAGCGGGCCTTCGCCTCCACCGCCTCACGCACCGTGCCCCCCGCCTTGCGCCGCAGCGCGAACGGGCGGCGTCGGCCGGGGGTTTCCTCCGGCAGCTCGAAACGCGCCCGGGCGGGCACCGGCAACTGCGCGCGCGTGCTTCGACGTACCTCGATGTGCCCGGTGCCGTCCGCTCGCGAGCGAGCCCCCTCGGTGTCCTCGGGCGAGCCGTAGGGCTGCGGCAAAAACGTCTGCAACGTCGACTCACCGAGCCGCAGCAGCGATCCCGGCGGCAGGTCGACCGGGTCGCGGCCGATCGGCATCCCGTCCACCGTCGTGCCGTTCGTCGAGTCCAGGTCGGCGACCCGGATCCGACCGGGTTCTATCCACAGTTCGGCGTGCAGCCGGGACAGATCGGGATCGCCCAGGCGCACTTCGGCCTCCGGCGCGCGGCCGATGCGCACTCCGCCCTGATGCAACAGGTGCACACCGCCCGCGTCGGGGCCGCCGACGACCCGCAGTTGCGGCGAACCGGCCGAGGGCGAGGGCGAGCCGAGCGCGTCGACGGTCACCAACGCGCCGTCCACCAACGGGGGACGGCCCACGGGCGTGTCGTCACGCAGGCGCACGTCACCCACCCAAAAGCGCTGACCGTCGGTCCCGGAGGCGGTCCGCAGCGCGCCCGCGATCCCCGCGAAGGTCGTCCCGGACGGCGCGGTGACGAGCACATCAGCGCCCGGACCGGTCCGCTGCGGGCCGTGCACGGTGAGCCGGATCTGCATGCGCCTCCCTCCTCCGAGCAGAAAACAAGAGGCATCCTCGCACCCGCGACCGTCATGTCGCCCACAGCCGAGGCGAAGCCTGCCGCAACCTCGAACAGAACCCCGAACCGAACCCGAACGCAAGGCCGGAACCACCCCCGAACACACGCCCGAACGCGGCTCCCGAACCGCACCCCGGGAAACCCGACGCGCCACGGCGCTTGTCCGAAAATCTCCCGTAATCAACCGTCTGTGCCATGAAACGCCCGAACCCGCGCACCGTTGGACCTGCCACGCGGAATGCGGGTCGGAGCATCGAACCGTACTCGGGGGCGATGCGTCCGTAGCTGAGTACCACCTAGGGTGGAAGGCAACCCGGCACCACCGCCCAGGTGGCGGACAGGACAGTGGGGAGCGTCGTGGACCGGCCGGTCGGCAGCAAATATCTGCTCCAGGAAACCCTGGGGCGCGGGGCCAGCGGAACCGTGTGGCGGGCGAGCGTCCGCGACACGGGCGAGGTCGTCGCGGTCAAGGTGCTGCGCGAGGAATTGGGCACCGACCCCGACGTGGTCACCCGATTCCTGCGCGAGCGATCGCTCCTGCTCAATCTGCGCCACCCCAACCTCGTGCACGTGCGCGACCTCGTCGTCGAGGGCGAGACGCTCGCCCTGGTGATGGACCTCATCGACGGCCCGGACCTGCGTACCTACCTGCGCGACAACGGCCCGCTGCCGCCCGCGGCCGCCGCGCTGACGATGGCTCAGATCTGTGACGCGCTGAGCGTGACACACGCCGACGGGGTCATACACCGTGACCTGAAACCGGCCAACATCATGCTGGCCCGCAACGGCGACTCGCTCTACCCGATGCTCACCGACTTCGGCATCGCCCGCCTCGCCGACTCGCCCGCGCTCACCCGTACCCACGAACTCGTGGGCACCCCCAGCTACGTCGCCCCCGAGACCGCCGAGGGCCGCCCGCTCACACCGGCCGTCGACGTGTACGCGGCGGGCGTCGTGCTGTACGAACTCGTGGCCGGCCACCCGCCGTTCCGCGACACGAATCCCATCGCACTGCTGCACCACCACCTCACCGAGATGCCCACCAGGCCCGCCGGGATGCCCGACGCCTACTGGCTGGTCACCGAGCGTTGCCTGGCCAAGCAGCCGGAGGTACGACCCGACGCGCACGGCCTCGGCCGGGCGTTGCGCCTCGCGGCCGACATCGTGGCCGGCGTGCGCCCCGACGACGGCTCGCTCGGGCGCATCCTCGCCGAGTCCTCGTTCGGCGCCAACCCCGGTGCGGACGAGCCCACCCGCGTGGTCACCCAGCACCCGAGCGGTTACGCCACGCCGCCGATGCCTCCCGAGCGCCCGAACACGCCCGACCCGACGCGGGTGATGACGCAGCCCCCCGGCTACCCACAGCCGCAGCCGCACTATCCGCCGCCGCCCGCCTACGCCCAACCCCCACAGCACAGCGCGCCGCAACACAACGCGCCACCACACAACGCGCCGCAGTACAACGCCCCCGCGCCCGAGCCCGGCCCTCCGCCACCGCCGCCGCGCTATCGCCGCGACGAGGCGGCCGAGCGCGAACCGCGCCGCCGCGAACGTCCGGTGCGCGAACCTCGCGAACCCCGCGAGTCGCGCGAACCCCGGGAACGCCGCGAACGCGAACCACGCGAGCCCGAGCCGCGTCGCCGTCGCGGGTTCAGGCTCACCAGCATCCCCGGCGTCGGCTGTACGGTCGGCTGCCTGTTGCGGCTGGTGATCATGGCCGCGATCCTGTTCGCGATCTACTGGTTCAGCCCGCTGCACGACTGGGTCGACACGGCTTTCGGCTGGTTCGATACGGTTCAGGACTGGTACCACCAGATCAAGGACTTCGTCTCCGGCAGCGACAGCGGCGGTGACGGAGGCCAGAACTGACGTACCGTCAAGCCCGGATCGCGAACGGCCTCGTACACGCCGTCCCGCGCGACCGTCCCCGAATCCGGGGGCCGGCCGCGTAGGGTGCGGTCGGGGAAGTCCACTGTGAGCACCTCGCTCGCTGGGTCCACGGAGCTGCTTTGGCACGCAAGATCGGTAGCCGATACGTCGCCCTGAAAGTGCTCGGGCGCGGTGCCAGCGGGACCGTCTGGCAAGGCGAGGGCCCCGAGGGACCCGTCGCCATCAAGCTGTTGCGCGAAGACTTGGCGTCGGATCAGGTCCTGGTCGCGCGCTTCGTGCAGGAACGCACGGCCCTGACCAGCCTGGACCACCCCAACATCGTCGGCGTGCACGACCTGGTCGTGGACGGCACCGACCTCGCGCTCGTGATGGATCTCGTGGTCGGCCCCGACCTGCGCGCCCGGCTGGAACGCGAACGCGTGCTCACCCCGCGCCTGGCCGCGGCGATCGTCGCCGACGTCGCCGACGGCCTGTCCGCCGCGCACGCCGAAGGCGTGATCCACCGCGACGTCAAGCCCGAGAACGTACTGATCGACAACTCGGGCGGGGTCTCCCGGGCCCGGCTCACCGACTTCGGCATCGCCCGCCTCGTCGACGCGCCGCGGCGCACCCGCGCCACCCGCATCATCGGCACCCCCGACTACCTCGCGCCCGAGATCATCGAGGGACTCCAGCCGACCGCCGCGGTCGACGTGTACGCGCTCGCCACCGTGCTGTACGAACTCCTCACCGGATGGACGCCGTTCGGCGGCGGACACCCCGGCGCGGTGCTGCGCCGGCACGTCACCGAGCCGGTGCCGGGCATTCCCGGACTGCCCGATCCGCTCGCCGCCGTGCTCGCGTCCTGCCTGTCCAAGGCGCCCGCCGCGCGGCTCACCGCCCGCGAGTTCGGCGAACGCCTGCGCTCGGCGCTGCCCGCGCTGATCGGGCTGCCCGCGTTCGACGTCCCCGACCCCAACGGCCACGCCGGCCGACACGACACCCCCGTGCCGCGCCCGGCCGGCGTCGTCCCGCTGGTGTCCGGCACGTCGGAGGCCGCCGACGGCAGCCGCGACACGCACACCAACCTGACCCGCCCGGTGTTCGACGAAGCCGTGCCGGTGCAGTCGCACCGCCGCGATCGACCCCGCCGCGGACCGGCGACCGGCCGCGGGCGGACCTTGCTCGTGTTGTGCGGCGTGATCGTGGTCGCGGCCGTGGGCGTGGGCGCATGGTTCGCCCTCAAGGGCGGCGACGACGACAACCCGGCCCGCCCGGTCGGCCACACCACGAGCGCGCCCCAAGGCGGCGACTCGACCTCTCTCACGAGCACCCCGGGACCCGGCTCGCCGCGCGTCCCCGGCGCCTACACATGGGCCGCGTTCGCCCCGCTGCCCGCCGCGCCCGTGCTGCTCCAGGGCGGCCCCGCCGCGGCCCGC
>NZ_WWJX01000680.1 GCF_009865215.1 Streptomyces sp. SID3343
CGGGATCGGGTCGGGGCCGGGATCGGGGTCGGGGTCGTGCCGGCGGTGGGGAGTGGTGCGGTCATGGCCACGGCAGCCGAGTGGGTGCTTAGGTTCGGGGCCTCGCCGGCTCCGGACCTCGGGGGTTCGCCGCCTCGTCGGTGTGGCTGCCGTGACGGTTCGGTGTGCCGTCGTACCCGGTCACGGTGTCGCCCCGAGCCCGGGGTGTCCGTGGGCGCCTGCCGGCCACCTAGAGTGGTCGGGCCAGGGCCGGGCGGCGGCGGTGTTTCGTGGAGACGGGAG
>NZ_WWJX01000008.1 GCF_009865215.1 Streptomyces sp. SID3343
GGACGAGGAACACCAGGGCGGTGCCGAGCGGCAGCAGTGGAAACAGGTGCGGGGACAGGTCGGTGTGCCGTTGGAGAAGCAGGTAGAGCATCGCGTCGCCGATGGTGGCGGCGCCGAGGAGGAACGCCGCGAGGCACACACGGGTGAAGCCGGGGACACGCAGGACGGCGGTGGCGTCGCGGAGGCGGACCGGGGTCGGGGTTCGGGTCGGGGTCGGCAAAGGGTCGCTTATGGTGCGTGGGGAGTCGACGGTTCCCGGGTCGGTGGGATCGCGGACGAACAGCAGCAGGATCAGGACGCCGAAGGCCGCGAGGCAAAAACTCACCACGAAGACCGCGTCGTAGGCGTCGGCGGTGACCCACAGCACGGCGAGCGCGACGGGCGGGCCGAACAGCGCGCCCGCGGTATCCATCGCCCGGTGCACGCCGAACGCCCGGCCCTGGCCCTCGGGGGTCGCGGCCATCGAGATGAGCGCGTCGCGCGGCGCGGTACGCAGGCCCTTGCCCGCTCGATCGGCCGCGAGTACGCCGCCGATGGCCGAGACGCCGGCGGCGGCGGGCAGCAGCAGTTTGCACGCGGCGGAGATGCCGTAGCCGATCGCCGCGACCGTCTTGTGCCGGCGCAGGCGGTCCGCGACGTGGCCGCCGAGCAGTCGGGACGCGGCGGTCGCGCCGTTGTACAGGCCGTCGAGCATGCCGAAGGCCATCGGCGACAGGCCCAGGCCCAGGACGAGATAGACCGGGAGGATGGCGGTGACCATCTCGGCGGAGACGTCGGTGACGAGCGAGACGACGCCGAGCGTGACGACGACGGGGGCCACGCGGCGGGAGCCGGACCCGGTGGGCGCCTTCGGGCGGGCGCCCGAGGCGAGGTCGGCGGAGCGGCTGGACGAGAGATACAACCGATGCCTCCGGCAACTGGGCGGGAGCGGGCGGGGAACGGCGGACGTGCGCCGAGGGCACCGGGGCGTCCTCGGCGCACGGCCTCGCCGTCGACGGCGATCGCCTACGGTCGGGCGGGTGGTTCGCGTAGGGGACGTGGAGCGGGCGGTACGGGTGGTTCGAGTGATTCGGCAGCCCAGGTGGTCAGGCCCGCCGCGGGTCCGTGGTCAGAACCAGGTGACCGACCACGGGAACGTGACGGCGCCCTTGCGCCCCGCGCCGTCGGTCGCGGTGACCTCGGTGGCGAAGGTCCCCACCCCCCACGCCTTGCCGGTGATCGCGCACGTGAACGGGTTGAGCCACAGGCCGGTGGGGAGGTTCTTCGCCGCGCACGTGTAGGGCGCGGTGCCACCGGAGACCCCAAGGGTCAGGTCGACCTGCTGGTTGAACTTCGACGACTGGGCGCCGGGGTCGGCGACCGTGACACCACCGGTGGGCGGCGCGGTCACGGTCCACTGGAACGCGGCGGACGCGCTGCCCGAGGCGTTGGTCGCGGTGACCGTCACCTGGGATGTCGCGGGCGTGGTCGGGGTGCCGGTGATCCGACATCCCGCGCCGATGGTCAGCCCTGCCGGTAGACCCGTCGCCGTGCACGTCGGCGCGGGCGAACCGGTCGTGGCGAGGGTCAGGTCGACCGAAGTCCCGGCCATCGTCGATCGGTTGCCCGGAGAGGCGATCGTCGGCGGGGTCCCGGTGCCGGTGGGCGCGATCGTCCACGTGAAGGACGCGGGCGACGAAGCCGCGCCGAGACCGTCGGTGGCGGTGACCGTCACCTGTGCCGACCCGGGAGCCGTGGGGGTGCCCGAGACGGCGCACCCACCTGCGGGGTTGGTCAATCCGGCCGGCAGCCCCTGGAAGGCGCACGTGTAGGGCGCCGTCCCACCCGACACCTGGAGCTGCAACGACGCGGCTTGGCCGACCGTCCCCGTCCGAGTCCCCGGGTTGGTCACCGATACCGGTGTGGGACCCGTGTCCTGCCAGATCTCGGTGATCGGGGTCGCGTTCGCGGCCTGGCCCGAGCGCCGAGTGCCGTACATGTCCTCGAAGGTGCGGAGCAGGCTGTAGTGGTCCTTGCGGCCCGCGTACTGCCCGGGCTTGACGTTCGCGCCGTAGACGACGGTCGCGATCCGGTTCTCCGCGCGGAAGTTGTCCTCGTCCCACGTCACCACGAGGAGGCTGTTGTGGGTCTTGGCCCACGCCGCGTACGCGCCCAGCTTGTTGTTCGTCCAGGTATCCCCGGTCCGGATGCCGCACGACGAGTTGAACAGCCGGTCGTGCATGTCGTTGCACAGGTTCGGGACGACGTAGGAGACCGTGGGGAGCCGGGTGAAGTCGGTGGGGAACTGTGCTGTCGTGTAGGTGGTTTCGGCCGGGACATTGCCGAAGGACAACCACGGGTTGTGCTTGCGGGCGTAGGAACCGCTGGTGCACGCCGACGGGTTGCCGGGCTGCCAGTCCTCGTTGTAGCTGCCCCACGTGGCGCCCACGTCGATCAGCTGCCGGGCCAGGTTGTCCGCGCCGTACGGGGAACCGGACGGCGGACACTCGTCACCCGTGACGCCCTGCGTGCCGCCCGAGAACATCGCGAGATAGTTGGGTTGGCTGGGGTGGGTCTCACCGTGGAAGTCGGTGAACGATGCGCCGCCCGCCGCGAGTTGGTTGATGAAGGGGGCCTGGGTGTTGCCGATGATCTCCTCGTGGTTGGCGTTCTCGTGGACGACGACCACCACGTGGTCGTAGCGCGGGATCGCGGCGGCGACCGCCGCCGTCGGGGTCCGGTCGGCGGGCCCGGCCGAGGCCGGGAGGGTGATCGCGGCGATCGCGCCGAGGGTGACCCCGACGGACAACGCGACGAACGTGGCGGATCGGGGCTTGCCCCGGGCCGTCCACCGGGACCTGAATCCGGATTCGGGCATGACCTGGCGCCTCCTTGGCGTGGGCGAAGCGGAACCGCAGCGTGGGTCCGACGGGTCACCGGTTCAACGGCCGGCGTCCGTGGGTGCCCGGCCGCAGCACAGGGCCGACGGGTCGGCCGTGAGCCGGCGGGTAGGGTCTGAACTGCGCTTACGAAATCGGCCCGGCGACGCGCCCACGGCCGGCGAACGGCCCCGGCCGACCCAGTCGACATGCACCGATGCCCAAGAGGTGGCCTGTCCGGGTATTCATGACGGTCCGTCATGGATGCCTGCTCGATCGGTATTGGACGCCGAAGAGAGCGCGCTCATCTCCTGGAAACATGAACACAAGCCATCGCCTCGGCGTCGGACCCGGGGCCCGCCCTCGGGCCTGGTCCGACTTCCTCCCAGGCCGGTTCGGCCATCGCGGACCCGGTGTCTCGCGGGCCGCCGCCGCCGCGGCCGGCAAGGCCGTCGCCGGCGTCGCCCTGCTCGCCGCGCTCGCGACGGCGATCGGCATCACGCCGGCCCATGCCGCCGATCCGCCCACCGTGCAGTGCAATCTCGCCGACTCCCGGATCGGCGAGTCCAGTGGGCTCGCGCCCAGCGCCCGCCACCCCGGTGTCGTCTACACGATGAACGACAGCGGCAACACTCCCGACGTCTTCGCCCTCGACCTCGCGACGTGCCGGACCCTCGCCGTCCTGCACGTCTCGGGCGCGACCAACACCGACTGGGAGGCCATCGCGGTCGGCAGGGACGACGCCGGCAATTCGGCGATCCTCGTGGCCGACATCGGCAACAACTTCGGCAACCGCCCGCAGGTCACGCTCTATCGGCTCGCCGAGCCCGCGACGCTCGCCGACGCCACGCTGCCGGCCACGAGCTTCGGTCTCGCGTTCGCGGACGGGCAACACGACGCCGAGACCGCGATGATCGACCCGCGCGACAACCGGCTGTACGTCGCGAGCAAGCTGTTCGGTTCGCCGGGCTCGCTGTACTCCGCGCCGGCGCAACTGCGTACCGATCAGGTCAACTCGCTGACCAAGGTCGGGGCCGCCCCGGACACCTCGACCGACGGGGCGTTCGCGCCGGACGGTCGCTCGTTCGCGATCCGCAACTACAGCGACATCACCGTGTATTCGGGTCCTGGGCAGCAACTCGCCAAGTTCGCCTCGCCCGGTACCACGCAGGGGGAGTCGCTGGCGTACTCGGCCGACGGGAAGTCGCTGTTCGTCGGCTCCGAGGGCGCGAACAGCCCGCTGTGGAAGGTGCCGTTGCCTCCCGAGGCGATTCCCGGCGGCCCCTCGCCGGTGACCGTGACCAACCCGGGCGCCCGCTCGGGGACGGTGGGCCGGCCGGCGTCGTTGCAGGTGCAGGTGTCGGGCGGAACCGCGCCCTACACGTGCGCCTTCCGAGGGCTGCCGGCCGGGTTGACCAACCCCGGTGGTGGATGCGCCGTTTCGGGCACACCCACGACCCCCGGATCGGCGCAGGTGACGGTCGTCGCGACGGACGGTCTCGGTGCGTCCGCCGCCCCGGCGACCTTCACCTGGACGATCTCGCCCACCGACACCGGAACCGCGCCGACGATCTCCGGTCCCGGCAACCAGAGCACACCGGCCGGGACTTCGGTCGACGTGACGCTGACCACATCGGGCTCACCGGCGCCGACGTGCACGGCGACCGGGCTGCCGGCAGGGCTGGGCATCGACCCGGGGTGCCGCATCACCGGTACGCCGACGGCCGTGGGCGGTTCGCAGGTGACGGTCACCGCGACCAACACGTCCGGCAGCGCGACGACTTCGTTCGGGTGGACGGTGACCGCGCCGCCCTCGGATGGTGTGACGATCGCCAATCCGGGAACGCAGTCGTCGACGTTCAATCGGCAGGTCGATCTGGTCCTCCAGGTGTCCGGCGGCACCGCGCCCTACACGTGCGCGGCGAAGAACCTCCCCGCCGGCCTGTGGCTGAACCCGTTCACGTGCACGATCACCGGGCGGGCGTGGGGCATCGGCAGCTTCGGCACGGAGGTCACCGCGACCGACCGCAGCGGCCGGAAGGGCGTCGTCACGTTCGGCTGGACCGTCACCTGGCTCTGAGAACCCGAGGGAGGTAGCCGTCGCCACGAACCGAAGCACCGACGGACGATCGAGCCCGGGAGCCGGATGACCCACGAGGCGTCGGCGCGGTGCCGAGGCACACGCCGCGGCAGCGCGCCGACGTACTCGTGTCCGGGCCGGGCCGGTGTCGGCCGGTGCCTGCCTGCCCGAACGTCCCTCGTGTACACGTCCCGTACTCGCTTCTCGGCAACCGACAGGAGCCACACCATGGTCGACGCCAAGCCGGAACCGCACACGCCACCCCCTGGCGGCGAACGCACCGGCGGGGGCAGGGATACCCCGTGACTCTCCAGCAACTGCGCTACCTCATCGCGGTCGCCGAGCACGGCAGCATGACCGGCGCCGCGCAGGAACTCTTCGTCGTCCAACCCGCGTTGTCCCGATCCATGCAGAGCCTCGAACGCGAACTCGGGGTCACGCTCTTCACCCGCATCGGCCGCGGCCTCGTGCCCACCCCGGCCGGCCTCCAAGTCGTCGCCTTGGCCCGCAAGGTACTCGGCGGCATCCACGCGATCGAGGACAGCGTCCGGGCCGAGGACCCCAAGCGCGGCGCCACCGTGCGCCTGGCCACGACGGCGACGCTCGCGATCGAGTTCACCCGCGGTCTGCTGCCGGGCCTGGACAAGGTGCACCCCGAAGTCACCGTCAAGGTCGAACGTCACGACAGCCGCGTCGGCCTGTTCGCGTCCCTGCGAGCCGACACCGCCGACATCGCCCTGGTCGACCTGCCCGCCCCCGGCGGCTTCCAGGTACTGCCGTTGCGTCGCTACGAAGTGGTCCTGGTCTCCCCACGCCAGACCCTCCTCCCGGACCCGGTCGCGTGGACCGATCTGGACGGGCTGCCGATGATCCTGCCGTCGCGCGGCAGCGACCGCCGGGCCGACATCGAGTTGCTGTTCGCGACCGCCGGGGTCAGGCCGGTCGTCGCGATGGAGACGGACGAGCGCGGCGCGTGGATGCCGTGCGTCGCGGCCGGGCACGGCTCGGTCCTGTGGTACGCCGACCTGGCCCAGCCGTTCGCCTCCACCGTGTCGGTGCGGTCGATGTCGCCGCGGCTGGTCAGGTCCGTGGGTCTGGTGCGCGGCCGAGGCCCGATGAGCCGCGACGTGCGAAGCCTGCTCGACTTCGCCCGACGCCAGGGCGTGCAGTCCTGCGAGTACGTCTGACGCTCGTAGGTCCCGGACCCGTACGCCCGATGCTCGGCGTCGGTGTCGCCACCGGCGCGAACGAGGACGGCCCCACGCTCCGGGGCTGTGCTCGCAGCCCGCCGCCCCGGCCGGCCGGCGGGCGGACACGCGGGCACGCGGTGGTCGAGTCCCGCGTGTCGACGTTCGATCCCCACCCGCGTTCGGCACCCGACACCCCGGATCTTTCGTGCCGGATCCCCTCGCTCGTGCGCCGGTTGGATCGTATGGTGATTGCCGGCGCAAGGCGCCCCGCCGGTATGTACCGCGACGAGGGGAGTGACGTGCTCGTCCCGACGGTCCCGCTGCGACTGCTCGTCACTCGACGCGCGACCCCCGCGCCGCGACGGCGTTGGACGCACCCGCCACTTCCGTGAGCCGGAGCCTTGCCTTGCCTCGCCCAGCCCGTGTGTCGCGTCGCGACCGGGCCCGGCGGCCGGACCTGGGATCCCGACACCACGGGGACCCGACAGTGAGTCGATCGTGCGCCATGTCCCGATCTGCCGCCGACGCGGCAATCAGCCACGACACCGGAGGAAGCAACTTGCTTTCCAAGATCTCGCGTCCCCTCCTCGCCCTCGTCGCGACACCCGTGGTGGCCGCCCTCCTGGTGGGTGCCTCCCAGGGCGGCGGTGCCACGCCCGGCTCGGCCACCGCCGGTGATCCGTACTTCCCGGCGTCCGGCAACGGCGGCTATCACGTCGTCCACTACGGCCTCGACCTCGGCTACACCCCGGAGACCAAGCAGCTTCAAGGCGCCGCCGACCTGACGGTGACCCCCACCCAGCGGCTCGGCTCGTTCTACCTGGACTTCTCCGGGATGACCGTGGACAGCGTCCGGGTCGACGGCAGGCGAGCCGAGTTCAGCCGCAGCGGTACGGAACTCAAGGTAACCCCGCAACGGTCGTTGGACCGGGGCCGCAAGGTCCATGTCGTGGTCACCTATTCGGGCGTGCCGGAGAACGTGGTCGACCCGGACGGGTCCGCCGACGGCTGGATCATCCAACCGGACGGCTCGGTGTTCGTGGCCAACGAGCCGCAGGGCGCGATGACGTGGTTCCCCAGCAACAGCCACCCGAAGGACAAGTCCACGTACGACGTGGCCATCACCGTGCCGAACGGGTGGACGGCGGTGTCCAACGGGCGACTTCGGGATCAGCGCAGCCACTACGGGAAGACCACCTTCTCGTGGCGCGAATCGCAGCCGATGGCCGCCTATCTGTCCACCGCGAGCATCGGCAAGTTCCAGACCGAGCAGTACGTGACGGCCGGCGGCCTGCCGGTGTACAACGCGGTGGCCCCGAGCCAAGCGGCCGAAGCCGGACCGGTGTTGGCTCAACTGCCTGCCGTCATCGACTGGGAGAGCAGGCTCTTCGGCCGCTACCCGTTCGACGCGGCGGGTTCCATCGTCGCCGACGCCCCGGACGTGGGCTACGCCCTGGAGACGCAGACCCGGCCCATCTACGACCGCGCGCCCGACATCGGTACCCTCGTCCACGAGACCGCGCATCAGTGGTTCGGCGACTCGGTGACCCTCACCAAGTGGCAGGACATCTGGCTCAACGAGGGCTTCGCCACCTACGCCGAGTGGTTGTGGAGCGCCGAACACGGCGGCCTCACCACGGCTCAGCAGTTCGCCGCCGACTACGCCCTGCCGGCCACGGACAGCCTGTGGTCCTTCCCGGCCGGCGACCCGGGCGACGGCGGCCACATCTTCGCCAAGCCCCCGTACGAGCGCGGCGCCATGGTCCTGGAAAAGCTCCGCCAGACAGTAGGCGACCGAGCCTTCTTCACCATCCTGCGCACCTGGGCGAGCGAAAACCGCCACGGCCACGGCACCAGCGCCGAGTTCATCGCCCTGAGCAAGAAGATCTCCCACAAGAACCTCGACGCCCTCTTCACCACCTGGCTCTACGGCAAGGGCAAGCCCGCGACCCCATGAGGATTGACCAACCACAGGACGGGGCAACAATCGCCCCGATCGGCCCCCGACTCCACTGCAAACGGAGCCGGGGGCCTTTTCGCGACCGGTGTTCGCCCACCGGCGCCGATTCCGGGCCGCAGCCCGCCGTGGCCTTCCTTGGGTTTGCGTGGTCCGGCCCGGACTTGGTCGAGCACGTTCGACCACTGGGTTCGGCCGACGTGGGCCCCGGGGCCCATGTGAAACGGCGTCCGCATCCCGTCCCCGGGCCGCCCTACGCGCTCACCGGGCGGGAGGCTGGGCCGGGGCCCGGTCGCCCAGGCCGAACATGCCGCGCACCGTGCTGATCACCGGAGCCACCGGAACCGTGTCCACCGCACTGATGGACGCGCTGGAGGGAGCCGAGGTGAACCTGCGCGCATTGGTCCGCGACGACTCCAAAGCCGACGGCCTGCGTGCGCGCGGCGCCGAGGTTTTCGTCGGCGACCTCGACGAACCGGGCACACTGCCGTGACCACGCCGCGGCGTTCACCGGCTGACGGCGGGTCAGGCGACTCGGACGCAGGGGGAGCCGGCGATCGCGCTCAGGACTCTGGGGGCCGGGTGGCCGGCGTGGGTGTAGGTGTCGATCATGGCTCGGCGGACCGCGGCCAGGGCACCGCCCGGTACTACGGCGATGGTGGTGCCGGTCGGGCCCAGGGAGCGGGCCTCCAAGGCGCCCGCGGACAGGGCGTTCACCGACACCGAGTCGATGCCGGCCGGGCAGGCGTCGAGGGCGTCGTGCCTGGGCACCGCGAGCATGAAGCGCAGGCCCTGGCGGTCGGGGTCGAAGAGGATGTGGTCCAAGTCGCCCGCGTCGTCTTCGATCAGGGTCACGTGGCCCGGCCGACCGAACAGCGCGACGGCGCCCAAGGGCGGGTCGGCGAGGCGGATTCGGGCTCGTTGGCCCACCTCGGGGCCGGCGGCGTGGAACGCGGTCTCGGCCAAGGCGGCGCTACAGGCCAGCGGTACGGCGGCGGTGATGCCCGCGCAGTCCGGAAGGTCGGTGTGCACCAGCACGTCCATGCCGCCCGCGCCCGTCGTACCGCCCACGGCAGGCTTCGCCCAGTCGGGCAACGCGCCCGCACCCGAGGCCGGTTCGATCTCGGCGACCTCGTCCGGGCGGTTGATCGAGCCGATCCGCAGGACGCCGTCCGTGCGTGGCGCCGCGGCCACGACGACGCGCCACGCGAGCGGTACGGCCGCCCCCGGGCCGCCGG
>NZ_WWJX01000072.1 GCF_009865215.1 Streptomyces sp. SID3343
CCTGGCCCGGATCAACGCCGCGAGCTTCGAGATCGCGCACGCCGTGCAGCACACCACCGGCCAGGCGTTCGTGATGGCCTTCCAGGCCGGCGGCCCGCACGCGCAGGACCGCGGCCTCGAGGCGGTCGCCTACGCGTGGGCCGAGCAGAAGCGCCACCCGGCCGCCGCGCGCTGGAGCAAGCCGCAGCGCAAGGGCGAACCCATCGCCCTGGACAAGAAGTTCACCCCGGTCGGCCGCGGCGTGGCGCTGCTCGTGGCCTGCAACACCTTCCCCACCTGGAACAGCTACCCGGGCCTGTTCGCGAGCCTGGTCACCGGCAACCCGGTGATCGTCAAGCCGCACACCGGCGCGGTGCTGCCGCTCGCGATCAGCGTGCGGGTGGCGCGCGAGGTGCTCACCGAGGCGGGCTTCGACCCCAACCTGGTGATCCTGGCCGCGGAGAGCCCCCAGGAGCGCACCGCGGCGACCCTGGCCACCCACCAGGACGTGCGGATCGTCGACTTCACCGGCTCGACCGCCTTCGGCGACTGGCTGGAGGCCAACGCCCGCCAGGCCGTCGTCTACACCGAGAAGGCCGGCCTGAACACGGTCGTCCTCGACTCGACGGACAACTACCGCGGGCTGCTGGGCAACCTGGCGTTCTCGCTCTCGCTCTACAGCGGCCAGATGTGCACCACCCCGCAGAACCTGCTGGTGCCGCGCGACGGCTTCGGCACCGACCAGGGCGTCAAGAGCCCGGACGAGTTCGCCGCCGACCTCGGCGCCGCCCTGGACAAGCTGCTCGGCGACCCGCAGCGCGCCGTTGGAACCCTGGGGGCCATCGTCAACCAGGACGTACGCGACCGCCTCGACGAGGCCGCCGGGATCGGGCACACCGCACACCCGTCCGCCGCGGTCGCCCACCCGGACCACCCCGACGCGGTGGTGCGTACCCCGCTGATCGCCCGACTGGACGCCGCGGAGCACCAAGGCGTGTACACCCGCGAGTGGTTCGGCCCGGTGTCCTTCGTCATCGCCACCGACTCCACCGCGGACAGCCTGCGCATCTTCGGCGAGACCGTGCGCCGGCACGGCGCGCTGACCGCCGCGGTCCACTCCACCAGCGAGGACGTGCTGGTCGCGACCGAGGCGGTGGCCCTGGACGCGGGCGTGCACCTGTCGGAGAACCTCACCGGCGGCGTCTTCGTCAACCAGTCCGCCGCGTTCAGCGACTTCCACGGCAGCGCGGCCAACCCCGCGGCCAGTGCCACGCTGTCCGACCCCTCGTTCGTGACCGGTCGCTTCGCGACCCTGCAGTCGCGCCGCCCGGTACCGGTCGCGCCCGTCGAGACGAGCGCCGGTGTCTGAGGTCTACCTGGTCGACGGAGCGCGCACACCACTGGGCCGGTACGGCGGCGCGCTCGCGGGGGTCCGCCCGGACGACCTGGCGGCCCTGGTGGTCGGCGAGGCGGTCCGGCGGGCGGGCATCCCCGCGGACGCGGTGGACGAGGTGGTGCTCGGCGCCGCCAACCAGGCCGGCGAGGACAACCGCGACGTCGCGCGGATGGCCGTCCTGCTCGCGGGGCTGCCACACACGGTGCCCGGCTACACGGTCAACCGGCTGTGCGCCTCCGGGCTCACCGCCGTCGCCTCGGCCGCGCAGGCGATCCGCGCCGGCGAGGCGGACCTGGTGGTGGCGGGCGGCGTGGAGTCGATGACCCGCGCCCCCTGGGTGATGGCCAAACCCGGCACCCCGTGGGCCAAGCCGGGCGAGGTCGCCGACACCTCGCTCGGCTGGCGCTTCACCAATCCGCGCTTCGCCGAGACGGGCGGCGGCAAGATCACGCTGTCCATGGGCGAGACCGCGGAGGAGGTGGCCGCGCTCGACGGCATCACCCGCGAGCGCTCCGACGCGTTCGCCCTGCGCAGCCACCAGCGGGCGCTCGCCGCACAGGAAGCCGGCCGCTTCGACGCGGAGATCGTGCCGGTGCCGGTGCGCGACGGCCTGGTCACGCGGGACGAGGGTCCGCGCGCGGACACCACGCCGGAGCGGCTGGGCCGGCTG
>NZ_WWJX01000681.1 GCF_009865215.1 Streptomyces sp. SID3343
ACGCGGCCAAGTGCGCCGCGAGCGCCCGCGGCGTCGGCTGCGCGATCGTCACCGTCGCCGGCAGCCGCAACCCCGTGGCCGCCGCGAGCCGGTTCCGCAGTTCGACGGCGGTCAGCGAGTCGAGACCGACCTCCAGGAACGCCTGGTCGACGTCCACCGCCTCGCCGTCGGCATGGCCGAGCACCACCCCCGACTCGGCGCGGACCAGGTCGGCCAGAATGCCGACCCGCTCGCCCTCCGGCGCCTGGGCCAGGCGCACCGCGAGCGCCGATCCGGTGG
>NZ_WWJX01000682.1 GCF_009865215.1 Streptomyces sp. SID3343
GGCCACACCCGTGGCCACGCCGCCCGCCGCCGCGCCCAAGGGCGGCAAGAAGCCGCGCTACGACGGCGCCACCGCCATGGTCGTGCCGGTACCGACGCTCAAGCGCGATACCGCCGCCGAAGCGGTCGAGGAGGACCGCGAGGAGGACGTACCGGCGCCGGCGCCGGCGAGCACCGACGCGCCCACCGAGGTGGTCCGGAACCCGCCCGCACCGCCGACCCCG
>NZ_WWJX01000683.1 GCF_009865215.1 Streptomyces sp. SID3343
CGAGTTAAATCTACATAAAAGCAGTCATGTTTTTAGGATATAGACCCAGCAAAAATATAATGAAATTATCTGCACAAAAATGGCCTCACAGGGAGTCACAGGGAGGCCATTTTTTTATCGATTTATCCGTACTTATTAAATATTGCCGAAACCGATGTAACCATTGCAATGCAACCACTCGCTCAAACCGTTACCGCCACCGCAAGCGCCATTTTGGTAAA
>NZ_WWJX01000684.1 GCF_009865215.1 Streptomyces sp. SID3343
GGACGGACGGTCGCCGGTGCGCGGGGCACGGTCGCGGTCGCCGTACGAGGGACGGTCACCCGAACGCGGGGCGCGGTCGCCGTAGGACGGACGCTCCCCCGTGCGCGGGCCGCGGTCGCCGCTGTTGTACGCCGGACGATCGTTGTACGCCGGGCGGTCACCGCCGCGCGCGCCGCGGTCGGCGGACGGACGGTCACCGCGGTAGCCGCCCTCACGCCGGTCGCCGCCGCCGTAGGACGGACGGTCGCCGGTGCGCGGGGCACGGTCGCGGTCGCCGTACGAGGG
>NZ_WWJX01000685.1 GCF_009865215.1 Streptomyces sp. SID3343
GGTCAGGGTCAGGCGTACCGGGCCGGTGGTGTGTCGCAGGGCGTTGCCCACGACCTCCGACACCGCCAGGACCACGTCCTGGACGCGTTCGCGCGGCCATCCCCAGGCGGCGAGTTCGCGCGTGACGCCGGCGCGCGCGACGGCCGGGGCACCACGCGCGCGGGGGACCTCCCACGACCTCCCTGAGGGAATCGTTGGGTCCGGGGGC
>NZ_WWJX01000686.1 GCF_009865215.1 Streptomyces sp. SID3343
GCGCGGTGTTCGACGAGCGCAGCGAGGAGAGCGGCGGAGCCGCGCTTTTCAGTGAGACTTCGGGGCACGGAGCGAAGCGGAGGGACCCGAAGTCGCGAGCGGAGTGCCGCTTTTCCGGAGGAGCGAAGCGGGGGAGGAAAAGTGGTGCTTCGCGAGCCGGCTTCTAGAAAAAGCAACGCCGAGCTTTCCGTGACTGGCTGCGCCGTCCCGCCGAGCTTCCCGTAACCGGCCTCGCCGTCCCGCCGAGCTCCCCGTCACTGGCCGGGCCCTCCCGCCGAGCTTCCTCCCGCGCCCAGGTTCCCGTGACCGCCTGGTTCGGCCGCAGGCGACGGAGGGGAGCGGGACCCGGCTGCCGCCCCGGCGCGTCAGCGCCCACCGACCAGGCCC
>NZ_WWJX01000073.1 GCF_009865215.1 Streptomyces sp. SID3343
CGCATCGGGAACGCCTCGCGACGCCGGCCGTCCACGACTGGTGACGGACGAACCGCGGCGGGCCGGATGTGCTTTCGGCAGAAGTCGGAGATCGGTCACGGACGGGGCCGAGCGACGTCTCGCTCCACGGGTTGCTCCGGCGAGGAGTGTGGTGTTCTCCAACTCGTCCGTCATCAGCGGCTGTTGTCGGTAGCGTGAGTGCGCGTGACCGCTCGATCCGAACGTTTCGCGGACATCCAGGGGGAGTTGTGCGGCCAGGGACCGTGGTGGACGGCCGATACCAGCTGGTGGAACTGGTGGGCTCGGGCGGGTTCGGACAGGTCTGGAAGGCGCACGACCCCAGGATCGGGCGATGGGTCGCCGTGAAGGTCCTGTTGGGCGCGAACACCGACGAGCAGGTGGCACGGTTCCACCGCGAGGCCTCGGTCGCCGGGGGCCTGGCACATCCCGGCATCGTGACCGTCCACGATTTCGGCAACGCCGTCCACGAGAACGGGTGGCGATACTCCTACCTCGTGATGGAGCTGCTGCCCGGCCGGCCGCTCAGTGCCAGGCTCGAGAACGGCCCCATGCCCCTGCCGGAAGCGCTGGGAACCGGTTGCTTCGTCGTGCGAGCCCTGGCTGCCGCCCACGGCGCGGGCCTGGTCCACCGGGACATCAAGCCCTCGAACATCATCCTGGGCGACGACGTGAAACTGGTGGACTTCGGCATCAGCAGGAGCCCCGAACAGCACCACGACCTCACGGCCACCGGCGTGGTCGTCGGCAGCCCCACCTACATGGCCCCCGAATGCTTCACCGGCACCTTCGACCACCACTCCGACCTGTACTCGCTCGGCTGCGTCCTCTACGAGATGGTCACCGGCCGCCCACCGTTCGACGGACGGGACTTCTGGCAACTGGGCCACCAACACCGCCACGAACAGCCTCCGCCCCCGAGCACCCTGCGCAAGGAGGCCCCGCGTCCCCTGGACGACCCGATCGCTCGGCTGCTCGCGAAAACTCCCGACAAACGCCCCGCCGACGCCGACGAGGTCTACAGGCTCCTGTACGGGATCTACGACCGCGGCGAACAAGAGCCACCCCGGGGCCGCAAGCCACCCCGGGACCGCAAGCCACGCCGGGGCGCCGACGTCGATACCGAGGTGACGCTCAACCAGGACGCCGACGACCCCCGCATGCGCCGCGTCACCCAACCCCTCGCCCCCGGCCACGCGCGGCAGCTGCTCGACGCACACCACGCCGGTGCCTCCGAAGGCGACCTCGCGCGTCGTCGCCGCCGGCCTGCACGAGGCGTACTTCCAGGACGGCGGCACCCGCGCCG
>NZ_WWJX01000687.1 GCF_009865215.1 Streptomyces sp. SID3343
CCACCGAACGGCCCCGTCTACCGAACGGCCCCGTCTACCGAACGGCCCTGCCCCGTAGGCAGTCCCGGCCACCGAGCGGCCCCGCCCTACCGAACGGCCCTGCCCCCCTGGCATCCCCGGCCACCGAGCGGCCCCGTCTACCGAACGGCCCCGCCCCGCTGGCATCCCCGACCACCGAACGGCCCCGTCTACCGAACGGCCCCG
>NZ_WWJX01000688.1 GCF_009865215.1 Streptomyces sp. SID3343
TCGTACTTCACCTTCGTGCCGCACGTGAAGGACCGCCGGGCGTACTCCCTTCAGTCCCGCGGCTTCGACGGCACCGACTCCCTGGCGGGCTCGGTGGAGGAGATGGTCGACGACTACCTCGCCCGGATGCTGGAGATCCAGCCCGAGGGTCCGTTCTCCCTGATCGGCTGGTCCTACGGTGGCACCATCGCCCACGCCGTCGCGGCGGCCCTCGACGGGCTCGGGCACGAGGTCGCCTTTCTGGCGCTGCTGGACTGCCAGCCCGCCGTCGGATTCCGGCAGATGGGCGGCTTGAAGCCGGAGGTCTACCACGAGGCCATCGAGGAGGTGTTCGGCGAGTTGGTGAGCACCGACAACCTGGGCGATTTCCTGGACGACATGGCGAAGGTCGGGGCGAACAACATGTCCGTCATGGCGGCGTACGAATCGCCGGTGTACCGCGGCGACGTGCTGTTCTTCAACGCGGTGTCGAAGGACAAGAACGAAGGATCGTGGGCGCCCATGTGGCGGCCGTACGTGGCCGGTTCCATAGCGGAGTACGCGGTGAACGCCAAGCACACCGATCTGCACATGCCCGCCCCGGTGGCCGAGATCTTCGAGATCGTCAACCGCACGTTGGGGTAGTGGCCGGCCCCGGGACCCCCGAGCCGTCTCCAGGAAAGACCGTTCGAATGACGGGAGTTGGTCGAGATGAGAGAATCCGGCGAGTCCGCGGAACACCGGGACGGGAGCACGCTGCTGTGCGTGCCGTTCGCCGGGGCAGGGCCTTCGTTCTTCCACCCGTGGCGGGAGCTGTCCGCCGACCGGTGGCGCGTGACCGCGGTCGAACTGCCCGGCAGGGAACGGCGGATCCTGGAGACGCCGTACCGCAACGTCGTGGACGCGGCCAAGGGCTCGGTGGACGACATCGTCGCGGACCTCGGCGAGGGAGCGCGCACCGTCCTGTTCGGGCACAGCCTGGGCGCGGTGCTCGCGTACGAGCTGGTGCCCCTGTTGGGGGCGCGGGGCGTGCACGTCGAGCTGCTGGTCGTCAGCGGCTCACCGGGGCCGTGGACCCGGCGCGAGAGGCGGGCGACGGGGCTCCCCGACGAGGAGTTCCTCGCCCGGGTCGAGGAGTTCGCCGGCTTTCGACACGAGGCCCTCGATCACCCGGAGATGCGGGATCTGATCCTCCCGGTGCTCCAGGCCGACTGCGAGATGCACGAGAATTACGTACCGAGCACCGACGTGCGGGTGTCGGTGCCGATCTGCTCGCTGCGGGGAGACTTCGACGGCTTGGTCACCGCGGCCGAGGCTCGACAGTGGCGGGACGCGACCACGAGCGGGTTCAGCTGTGTGGAATTCCCGGGCGACCACATGTACCTGGTCGATCAGGGCCGCGAGGTGCTGGACGTGATCGAGGCGGAGTCCGCTCGCACGTGGTGAGGCGCGCCGACTCGGGGCGAGACGAAGCGCCGGGACAGCGGTCGTTCCCCTGAACAACCGCGACTACGCGAATGGATTGTCGGGACGGCCTTTCGGCCGCACATCACCGCTGTCGGCCGAAGAACGCGGACTTCTGTATTACTGTCCTGTCGACGGGACAACCGGTGCCCGGCAGAGCCCGTACCGTCATCCCTTGCCGTGGGTTTCCCCGGCCGATTACCTTGGCGTCGCGATCGCCCCGGGCATTCGCCCGCAGGTGCCTTTCCGAAGACCCGGCCGCCTTCCGTGCCGCACGGTCGAGTAGTGGCCGGCCGAGTGGCGGACAGGCGAGTGGCGGACAGTCGAGTAACGAACAAGAGCCCGGCAATTGCCCGGGCGGGCAATCCCGTTCGGCGGAGGAAGGTGTGGCTGTCACATGGAATCGTTGCCGCAGGCGGACCAGCGGGACGGACAGGACGAGGCCGGTGCGCCGCTGTCACTCGTGCGGGAGATCTCGGCGCTGTGGGGGGAATACCTCGACGGTCGCGAGGTCGGGCCGAACGACGACTTCTTCACACTCGGCGGCAATTCGCTGATCGGAATCAAAATCATCGACCGCGTGGCCAAGGACTACGGCGTCGGGCTGTCCGTTCGCGCCTTCTACCTGGCGCAAACCCCGGCCCGGGTCGCCGAGCTGATCGAGCAGGGGAGGACGGGGTCGTGAGGTTGACGCCGGGTGCCGGGAGCGACGTCGACCTCGACCGCGTCGACCTGTTCGACCTGGACCTCTATACCGAGGGCGATCCGCACAGGATCTGGGACGTGATGCGGGCGAAGGCCCCCCTGCACCACCAAGTCCTTCCAGACGGCAGGGAGTTCTGGTCGGTGACCCGCTACGAGGACGTCTGCCGCGTGCTCGGTGACCACCGCGAGTTCACCTCGGAGCGCGGTACGGTGGTCACCCACCTCGGGGTGGACGACGTCGCGGCGGGCAAGCTGTTGACATCGACCGACCCACCGCGGCACACCCAGGTCCGCAGAGCGATCGGCTCCAGGCTGACCGCTCGGGCGGTGGCGCCCTGGGCGGACGGGATCCGTCGGGCGATCGTGCGCTTTCTCGAACCGGCCCTCGACGGGGGGACCTTCGATCTGGCCGAGCAGGCACTTCGGCTGCCGGCGATCGTCACAGGCCCGCTGCTGGGAATCCCGGAGCGGGACTGGGACGAGCTCGTGCAGCTGACCGCGATGGTGACGGCCCCCTCGGACCCGCATTTCCGGCACGGCAGCGAAGCCGCGACGTTGGCCATCTCCCACCACGAGTTGGTCACCTACGTCACCGACCGGGTCGAACGGCGACGGTCGGCCGGAGGCGAGGACGGGAGCCTGTTCGATCACCTCATGAGCGTGCGCGTGGGAGACGTGCCGCTGACCGACGAGGAGATCGCCTTGGACGGCTACAGCATTCTCCTCGGCGCCAACGTGACCACACCGCACACCGTCTCGGGCACGGTGCTCGCGCTCGTCGAACGGCCCGAGCAGTTCGAGAAGGCGCGGGCCGACCCCTCGCTCGTCCCGAACCTGGTCGAGGAAGGGCTGCGCTGGACGTCGGCAGCGTGCAACTTTATGCGGTACGCGGTGAGCGACGTCCGGATCGGCGGAGGCACGATCCCGGCCGGCGGGGCGGTCGTCGCGTGGATCGGGTCGGCCAATCGGGACGAGGCCCGGTTCCCCGACCCCCACGAGTTCGACATCACCCGCACCGGCGCCAAGCAACAGGTCGCCTTCGGATTCGGGTCGCACTTTTGCATCGGAGCCCCGCTGGCCCGGATGACCCTGCGCATCTTCTTCGAGGAACTGCTCGGGCGATTCGAGTCGATCGAAACGCACGGCGAAGCGCAGCACTTGCGGTCGTACTTCATCGCGGGAATGACCCATCTCCCCATCGTCGCGCGGAAGCGAACGACACCATGACCTCCGGCTCCACCACCGCCGCGTCGCCGTGGTTCGTCCGGCCGCCGTCCACCGACCATCCCGCCCGCATCTTCTGCCTGCCCTTCTCCGGGTCCGGGGCTTCGGCCTTCAGTGCCTGGCCGGCCGTGCTCGACGATGTCGAGGTCTGCCCGGTGCAGTTCCCCGGCCGTGAGAACCGGATGGCCGAACCCCATTACGGCACGTACGAAGACCTCGCCGACGGCTTGGTCGAAGCACTGACGCCGTTCCTGGACCGGCCGTTCGCGTTCTTCGGGCACTGTGCGGGCGCGCTCCCCGCGTTCGAGACCGTGGTCCGGCTCGTCGAACGGGAGCTGCCTCTGCCGGAGCGCTTCTTCGTGTCGGGTCAGCCCGCCCCACACCACGCCTCGCGCGATCGGATGCTCGGCCTGACCGTATCCGAGTTGCGCGCCGAGCTGGAGTCGTTCCTCCGCGGGCGGGGGCTGGAACCGCGGCCGGACATGATCGACATGGGCATGGCCGTGCTGCTGCGCGATCACGCCGCGGCGAACGCGTACCGGCGCGTGGCGCCGGTCGCGCTGCCGTGCCCCATCGTCGTAGTGCAGTGGCGGGACGACCCCGAGGTGGGCCTCGAAGAGCTCGAGGGGTGGCGTCCGTACGCCGATTCGGTCGATATCCGGGTGGTCGGCGGCGGCCACTTCGACTTCATGCACGCGCCGGATGACCTGCGAAAGGTGTTGGCGTCCTGGCGGTGAAGGCGCCACAGCCCGAAAGAGCCGCACGCGGAGTAGAGCGAAAGGGATTCTTATGAGTGGCGCAGCCATCGATATCGCTGTCGTAGGGATGTCGTGCCGCTTTCCCGGTGTGCACACTCCGGAGGAATTGTGGCGGCTGCTGATCGACGGGAAGTCGACCGTCGGAACATTTCCCGACCGGCGCGCGGCCGGCCCGGAGCACCCGACCCACCCCGATACCGCCACCTTGAAAGCGGGTTCGTTCTTCGGCTCCGTCGACGGATTCGACGCGGAGTTCTTCGGCCTGGGCGCGGCGGAGGCCGCGGCCATGGACCCCGTGCAGCGGCTGGGCCTCGAACTCGCCTGGGAGGCCGTCGAAGACGCCCGGATTCCGGCCGCCGCGCTCGCGGGACGCGAGATCGATGTCGTGGTCGGCGCGGCCCCCTCCGGGTACGAACTGCTGCGCACGTTGTCCGGCAGCGACCGGGACGACCACTACGCCGCACTCGGTTCGAGCGGTGCGTTGATCGCGAACCGGATCTCCAACCTGTTCGACGTTCGCGGCCTGAGCGTGTGCGCGGACTCGGGCCAGTCGTCCTCACTGGTGGCCTTGGCGTTGGCGTGTGACCGGATACGCGGAGGCGCGGCCGACCTGGCGATCGTGGGCGGGGTGGAACTCGTCGTCGACCCGGAAACGGGACTGGGTCTGGCGAATCTGGGCGCCCTGTCGCCCGACGGCCGCTGCTTCACCTTCGACGAAAGGGCCAGTGGTTTCGTCCGGGGGGAGGGCGGGGCGTTCGTTGTGCTCAAGCGGCTCGACCTCGCGGTCGCCGAGGGAGATCACATCTACGCGGTGGTGCGCGGCTGGGGTGTCGGCAGCGCCGGCGCGTCCACCCGGATGCCGGATCCCAGCCCGGCCGCTCAGGCGGCGACCGTGTTGTCCGCCCTCCGACGCGGGGCTGTCGACTTCGACAGTGTCGACTACGTCGAGGCCCACGGCACCGGCACCCGGCTCGGCGATCCGGCGGAGATATCCGGTCTGCGGGAGGTGTTTCGGGAAACCGGCCGGAGCCGCCCCCTGGTGATCGGTTCGGTGAAGACGAACGTCGGGCACCTGGAACCGGCCGCGGGAATCGCCGGGTTCGTGAAGGCGGCGCTCTGTGTGGACCGAGGACACCTGGTCGCGCAGCTGAACTTCCGGTCTCCGAACCCCGCCATCCCCGACTTCGCGAAGGACTTCGAAGTACTCACGAGCGCGCGGCCCTGGCCCGGCTCACCGAGTCGACCGCGCAGGGCGGGAGTGTCGGCGTTCGGCATGGGCGGCACCAACGCGCACGTGATTCTCGAACAGGTGCCTGAACTCCGCAGCGAGGGCGGCGACTTCGGGTCTAAACCCGGCGTGCTGCCGTGGGTGCTCTCGGCGCGCTCGGAGCCGGCCTTGCGGGAGCAGGCGGCACGGCTGCGGGACCTGGTGGCTGCGGACGCGTCGCTGTCGGCGTCCGACGTGGGGTATTCGCTGGTGGCGACGCGGTCGTTGTTCGACCACCGGGCGGTGGTGCTCGCCGAGGGCCGCGAGCAGGCGCTTGCCGGTCTGGGCCTGGTGGCGGAGGGTGCCGATTCGGCATCGGTGGTTCGCGGGCCGGCCGAGCGCCCCGCGGGGCCGGTCGTGTTCGTGTTCCCCGGTCAGGGGTCGCAGTGGCAGGGCATGGGGCGGCGGTTGTACGCGGAATCGGCGGAGTTCGCGCACGGGATCGACGAATGCGCGCGGGCGCTGGCGCCCTGGGTGGACTGGTCGCTGGTGGACGTGGTCACCGGCGCGGAGTCGGCCGCGTCCCTGGACCGGGTGGATGTGGTCCAACCGGCGTTGTTCGCCATGATGGTGTCGCTGGCGCGGGTGTGGCGGTCACTGGGAGTGGTCCCCGACGCTGTGGTGGGCCATTCGCAGGGCGAGATCGCCGCGGCGTGCGTGTCCGGTGCGCTGTCGCTGGAGGACGCGGCGCGGGTCGTCGCCCTGCGCAGCCGGGAGTTGACCGAGCTGGCCGGCACGGGTGGGATGAGTTCGGTGTCCGCGCCTGTCGATTGGGTTCGGGACCGGGTGGGGCGATGGCCCGGGAGGCTGTGCGTGGCGGCGGTCAACGGGCCGGCGTCGGTGGTGGTCTCCGGGGACGCCGAGGCGCTCGACGAGTTCGCCGCGACGGCGGCCGGTGCCGGCGTTCGGGTGCGCCGGGTGAACGTGGACTACGCGTCGCACTCCCACCACGTCGAACGCATCCGCGATCGTCTGCTCACCGCCGCCTCGGGTCTTTCGCCGGGGAAATCGGCGGTGGAGTTCCACTCCACGGTCACCGCAGGACTGCTCGACACGCGGTCGCTCGACGGCTCGTACTGGTACGACAACCTGCGCTCGACGGTGCGTTTCGGTGAGGTTGTCGAGCAACTGATGCGGGCCCGGGGCGGGGTGTTCGTGGAAGTCGGTCCGCATCCTGTGCTTCAGGTGGCGATGGAGGAGGCCGCCGACGCGTCGGCGGCCTCGCCGGTGGTGGTGGGCACCCTGCACAAGGACGACGGGAGCGCGGGCAGGGTTTTGGCGTCGTTGGCCGAACTCCACGTGCGTGGTGTGCCGGTGGACTGGGGGACGGTGTTCGCCGGGGCCCGGCCGCGCCGGATCGGCCTGCCGGTTTACCCGTTCCAGCGGCGGCGGTACTGGCTGACGGCCTCCGATGAGGACGACTCGGAGGTACCCGGGCCGAGTACGGCGCAATGGGACTCCGAGTCGGCGGTGCTCGCGCTGGTGTGTGCCGAAGCGGCCAAGGTGCTCAGGACCAAGGATCCGGAGCTGACGGACGCCGATCTCGCGGCGAGGTCGGCCGACACCTTCAAGGACTTGGGCTTCGAATCCTCGATGGCCGTACGGCTGCGCAACCGGCTGACCGCGGCCACCGGTGTACGGCTTTCCGCCACCGCCGCGTTCACCTACCCCACTCCGCGAAGACTCGGTCGCCACATCTTCTCCCTCCTCGCACCCCAGGCGCCCGACACCTCGGAGACGGCGCGGGACACGCGTTCGGAGAACCGCAGCGACGACGAATTGTACGCATTGATCGATCGTGGATACGTCTAGCTCCAGTTCGTTCCAGCAACCGTCGAGGGAGACCCAGTGGAGGAAGTCGACAAGCTCCGGTCCTACTTGCGACGCGCCGTCGACGATGCGCGCGAGCTGCGTACGCGGGTGCACGAACTGGAGACATCCGCCCGCGAGCCCATCGCGGTCGTGGGTGTGGGATGTCGTTTCCCCGGTGGGGTGACCTCCCCCGAAGCGCTGTGGGACGTGGTGTCCGGTGGTGTGGACACGATGGGGGAATTCCCGCGCGACCGCGGGTGGGACGTCGAGGCGCTGTACGACCCGGACCCCGAGGCGCCCGGGAAGACGTACACCCGCTCGGGCGGATTCCTGACCGATCTCGCGGAGTTCGACGCGCCGTTCTTCGGCATCAGCCCACGCGAGGCGCTCGCGATGGATCCGCAACAACGGTTGATGCTGGAAACGTCGTGGGAAGCGCTGGAACGTGCGGGGATCGACCCCGCCGAACTGCGGGGTTCGCCGACCGGGGTGTTCACCGGGATCTACGGGGTCGACTACGGCCCCCGACTGGGCGGCGGGGCGGCAGCCGGGGTGGAGGGCTTCGGGATCGCGGGGACGTACCCCAGTGTGGCCTCGGGCCGGGTCGCGTACGTGCTGGGCCTGGAGGGTCCGGCGGTGTCGACCGACACCGCCTGTTCGTCGTCGCTGGTCGCCGTGCACCAGGCCGTGCGGTCCCTGCGTTCGGGGGAGTGCGGGTTGGCGTTGGCCGGCGGGGTGTCGGTGCTGCCGAGCCCGGGGCTGTTCGTGGAGGTCGCCCGACAACGGGGCTTGTCGGCGGACGGGCGGTGCAAGTCGTTCGCGGAGGCGGCCGACGGAACCGGCTGGGGCGAAGGCGCGGGCGTGCTGGTCCTTGAGCGGCTGTCGCGGGCGCTGCGCCACGGCCGGCGGATCTGGGCGGTGATCCGCGGCTCGGCGGTCAACCAGGACGGGGCTTCCAACGGACTGACCGCGCCGAACGAACTGGCCCAGCGGCGGGTCATCCGGGCAGCCCTGGCCGATGCCGGCCTGGCGCTCGGCGACGTGGACGCGGTGGAGGCGCACGGAACCGGCACCAAGCTGGGCGACCCCATCGAGGCGGAGGCACTGCTGGCCACCTACGGGCAGGACCGGGACCCCGAAAGCCCCTTGTGGCTGGGCTCGTTGAAGTCCAACATCGGCCATACGCAAGCGGCCGCGGGCGTCGGCGGGATCATCAAGATGGTCATGGCGATGCGGCACGGGCAGCTGCCCAAGACGTTGCACGTGGACCGCCCGACCCCGCACGCGGACTGGTCGGCCGGAGCCGTGGAGCTGCTGACCGAGGCCAGACGGTGGCCGAGCGCACCGGGACGGCCTCGACGCGCGGGAGTGTCGTCCTTCGGGGTCAGCGGCACCAACGCGCACCTGATCCTCGAACAGGCGCCCGAGGCGCCGGACCCCGGCGCGGCGTCCGACGACGCCCGCGGAGCGGTGCCGTGGGTGCTGTCGGCGCAGTCCGCGCAGGCGCTGCGAGAGCAGACGCTGCGGCTGAGGGACAGCGTTACCGCGGACCCGTCACCGTCGGCGGCAGACGTGGGCCACGCGCTGACCGCGACTCGATCGCTGTTCGAACACCGCCGGGTGGTGATCGGTGCGGACCGGGACGAGCTGCTCGCCGGCCTGACCGTCGTCGCCGAGGAGAACCGCAACCTCAAGGGCGTGGTCTCCGGCGTCGCCAAGCCGTTGGGCAAGACCGTCTTCGTGTTCCCGGGCCAGGGCTGCCAGTGGGTGGGCATGGGCCGCGAACTGTGGGAATCGAGCCCGGCCTTCGCCGAGCAGATCCGCGCCTGCGCCGAGGCGCTGGAGCCGTGGGTGGACTGGTCGTTGATCGACACCGTGCGTGGCGGGCCCGAGGCGGCGGACCTGGACCGGATCGACGTCGTCCAGCCCGTGCTGTTCGCGGTGATGGTGTCGCTGGCGCGGGTGTGGCATTCGTTGGGGGTGACACCGGACGCGGTGATCGGCCACTCCCAGGGCGAGATCGCCGCAGCCTGCGTCGCGGGCGCCCTGACCCTGCCGGACGCGGCCAGGATCGTGGCCGTGCGGTCCCGGCTCCTCGTCACGGCCGCCCAGGACGGTGGCATGGCCGGGATCGTGGCCACCGAGGACCGGGTGCGCGAAGTGTTGGAGCCGTGGGCGTCCCGGGTCGCGGTCGCCGCGATGAACGGGCCCTACTCGACCACGGTTTCGGGTGAGGCCACGGCGGTCGAGGAGCTGGTGGCCGCCTGCGAATCCCAGGGCATCCGCGCGCGGTGGATCGCGGCGAGCGTGCCCGGGCACTCGCCGCTGATGGACCGGTTCGAGGGCCGGCTCCTGGACGCGCTGGACGGGATCGCACCCGTGTCCTCACCGGTGGCGTTCTACTCGACGGTGACCGGCGGGCAGATCGACACCGCGCGGCTCGACGCGGCCTACTGGTTTCGCAACATGCGGCAACCGGTCCGGTTCGAAACCGCCGTCAAGAGCCTGCTCGAACAAGACCACGGGGCGTTCATCGAGGTCAGCCCGCACCCGCTGCTCACGTTCAACATTCAGGCGATGCTCGACACCATCCCCGGCGCCGCCGGGGTGGTCACGGGCTCGCTGCGCCGCGGCCAAGGCGGCTTCGCCTGGTTGTACCGGTCGGTGGCCGAAGCCTTCGTGGCAGGCGTCGCGGTGTCGTGGAAGGCGGCATTCTCGCAACAGGACGGCCCCTGGGTCGAGTTGCCCACGTACGCCTTCCAGCGCAAGCGCTACTGGCTGAACACACCCGGCGAAACCACCATCGGGAGTACGTCGCCCCATCCGCTCCCCGACACCGTGATCGACTCGCCCGAGGACGGGGAGCGCGGGGCGGGGGCGGACGGCGAGCGTTCGTCCGCGCCGAGCTTCGATCGCCACGACGCGCTGCTCCGGGTGGACTGGGTTTCCACCCCCGTCCCGACGGAGACAGCGGTGGGCCGGTACGCGGTGGTGGGGGAGCCGGGCGCGATCACCGCGGCCTTGGGACAGGGCGGGGCGGTCTTCGCCGGATTCGACGAACTCGCCGCTTCCGGTGGACGGATACCCCCGGTCGTCATCGTCGGCATCGACGGGGCGAACGCCGACGACGACGACCCGCCCGCCGCCGCCGAGCGAAACCTGCACCGGGTGCTGCGGTGGACGCAGGACTGGCTCCTCGACGAGCGGTTGTCCGCGTCACGCCTGGTCGTCGTGACACGAGAGGCGATCCACGACGACCGGGTGCCCCACACCGCCCCCGCGGCGGCCGCGATCTGGGGATTCGTACGGACCGCGCAGACGGAGAACCCCGGCCGGTTCACGCTGATCGACACGGACGACCACCCCCTTTCGTGGGCGCGCCTCCCGGCGGTGGCCGGCACCGGAGAGGCTCAGGTCAAGATCCGGGCCGGCATCGCGACCGCCCCGCGACTCGCCCGCAGCCCCGGTGCGGCCTCCGCTCCGGCGGCGGATTCGCCCGCCCTCGGGTCCGGGACGGTACTGATCACCGGCGGTGTCAGCGGTCTGGGCGCGATGCTGGCCCGCCACCTCGTGCAGCGGCACGGGGTACGCCGGCTGCTGCTGACCAGCAGGCGCGGGCCGGCGGCCGCCGAGGCGGCAGCACTGCGCGCGGACCTGACCGAGGCGGGTGCGCACGTCGACATCGAGGCGTGCGATGTCACGAGCCGCGAGTCGGTGGCCCGGCTGATCGCCGGACTCCCGGCCGAGCACCCGCTGACGGCCGTGGTCCACTGTGCGGCGGCACTGGACGACGGGGTCGTCGAGGCGCTGACCGCGGACCGCGTGGACTCGGTCCTGGCACCGAAAGCGCGCGGGGCCTGGCATCTGCACGAACTGACCAGGCACCTGGACCTGTCCGCGTTCGTGCTGTTCTCCTCGATCGCGAGTGTGCTCGGGACCGCGGGCCAGGCCAACTACGCGGCGGCCAACGCGTTCCTCAACGGCCTGGCCGAAGCCCGCCGGGCCCAAGGGCTGGCCGCCGTATCACTGTGCTGGGGATACTGGGCCCAACGCAGCGAACTGGGTGCCGACCTCGGCGAGGCGGACATCGGGCGCCTGCAACGTCAGGGCGTGCAGCCGATGTCGTCGCACGAAGGGCTCGCGCTCTTCGACACGGCGATCCGGCGGAACGAGCCGGTGCTGGTGCCGGCGCGGCTGAACCTTGCGGCGCTGAGGGCGGCGTACGGCGACCAAGGCGGTTCGCCGCTGCTGCGCGAGCTGATCGCGACGGCCGGCGGGGCGGGAACCCGGGAGGCCACCGCCGCCGGACTCGCCCGGCGGATCGGTGCGCTGCCCGCGGCCGACGGGGAGAAGGCGTTGAGCGACGCCGTCCGGGAACAGACCGCCATCGTCCTGGGCCACACCGACGCCGCACTGGTCGGTCCCACCACGGCGTTCAAGGACCTGGGGATCGATTCGCTCACGGCGTTGGAGCTGCGGAACAACCTGTCGGCGGTGACCGGTTTGAAGCTGTCCGCCACGCTCGCGTTCGACTATCCCAACCCGACCGCCCTCGCCCGGTTCCTGATCGAAAGGATCGCCCCCGACCCCGCCGGTGGCCGGCCCTCCCCGACCGCCTCGTTGACCAAGGAGATCGAGGGGTTGGGCGCTCGGCTGGAGGACACCTTCCACACTCTCGCGGACGAGGACAAAGCCACCGTCTCCGCACTGCTCGGCCGACTCCAGGGCCGGGTCCGGTCGATGGTGGGCGAGGGATCACCGGTCGGCATCGTCGACCGCATCGGTTCGGCATCAGCCGGCGAGCTTCTCTCGCTGCTGGACAAAGAGCTCGGTAGGGGAGAGCGATGACCAACGACGACAACGCCGACGTCCTCGACTATCTCAAGCGGACGTCGATCGAACTGATCGAAACACGTCGGCGTCTGGAGGAGATGACGGAGGCAGCCGCCGAACCGATCGCGGTCGTGGGGGTCGCCTGTCGTTTCCCCGGTGGCGTGGCGTCCCCGGAGGCGTTGTGGGACCTGGTACGGACGGGCCGGGACGCGATGTCGGACTTCCCGCAGGACCGCGACTGGGACCTGGAGGCTCTGTACGACCCGGACCCGGACCAACCGAACACCTGCTACTCGCGGTTCGGGGGATTCCTGTACGACGCGGCCGACTTCGACGCGGAGTTCTTCGGGATCAACCCGCGTGAGGCACTGGCCGCCGACCCACAGCAGCGACTGCTCCTGGAGTCCTCGTGGGAGTCCCTGGAACGGGCCGGCATCGATCCGCGAACCCTGCGCGGCAGCGACACGGGCGTCTTCGCCGGCCTGGCGTACTTCGGGTACGGGAACCACCACTTCACCCCCGAGGTCATCGCGGGCTACGCGCAGACCGGTTCGCTGCTGAGCGTGGCGTCCGGGCGGGTGGCGTACGCACTGGGCCTGGAGGGCCCCGCGGTGTCGACGGACACCGCCTGCTCGTCGTCCCTGGTGGCGGTACACCAAGCGGTGCGGTCGCTGCGCCAGGGCGAATGCGGGCTGGCCTTGGCCGGGGGCGTCACCGTCATGGCGACCACGCAGGTGTTCCGCGAGATGTCGCGGCAGCGTGGCTTGGCGGTGGACGGCCGGTGCAAGGCGTTCGCCGACGGCGCCGACGGCGTCGCGTTCTCCGAGGGCGTCGGGGTCCTGGTGCTCGAGCGGTTGTCGGACGCGCTGCGCAACGGGCGGCGGATCCAGGCGGTGATCCGGGGATCGGCGATCAACCAGGACGGCGCGTCCAACGGGCTGACCGCGCCCAACGGGCCGGCGCAGCAGCGGGTCATCCGGGCGGCGCTGGCGAACGCCCGGGTGCGGGCCGGCGATGTGGACGTGGTCGAGGCCCACGGGACCGGTACGACGCTGGGCGATCCGATCGAGGCGCAGGCCGTGCTGGCCACCTACGGGCAGGACCGGGACGCCGGCAGCCCACTGTGGCTGGGCTCGCTCAAATCGAACATCGGCCACACCCAGGCGGCCTCGGGCGTCGGCGGGATCATCAAGATGATCATGGCGATGCGCCATGGCGTATTGCCCAAGACCTTGCACGTGGACCGCCCGACGAGTCACGTCGACTGGACGGCCGGGGCGGTGGAACTGCTGACCGAGGCCAGAGAGTGGCCGAGCGCCCCGGGACGGCCCCGGCGGGCGGGCGTGTCCGGCTTCGGGGCCAGCGGCACCAATGCGCACGTGATCCTGGAGGAGGCGCCCCCCGAGGAGACGCTGCCCGACGCCACCGGGCAAGTCCCCTTTGTTGCTGGTGGGTTGGTGCCGTGGATCGTCTCGGCACGGTCGGCGCAGGCGCTACGGGCACAAGCGGAGAAGCTGCGCGACTTCGCCGCCGCCGACGCGGGCCCGGACGTCGCCGACGTCGGCTGGTCGCTGGCATCGGGTCGGGCGCGGTTCGAGCACCGCGCGGTGGTGCTCGGCCGCGGCCGGGACGAGTTGCTGAGCGGTCTCGCGGCGTTGAGCGACGGCGCGGAGAGCGCCGCGGTGGTGCGCGGTGTCGCCACAGACCTCGGCCCGAGCGTCTTCATGTTCCCCGGGCAGGGCGCGCGGTGGGCCGGTGTGGCACGGCGGTTGTACGAAACCTTCCCCGTCTTCGCGCAAAGCCTCGACCAGGTTTGTGCACGCTTCGACGCCCACCTCCCGTTCGCGGTCAAGCCCATGCTCCTCGCCGATGATCCGGTGGAAGCCCGCGCCCGGCGGACGGACCTCGCGCAGCCGGCGCTGTTCGCTCTACAGATCGCCCTGTACCGGCTCGTCACGCGGTACTGCCCGCAGCCGAGCCGGCTGATCGGTCACTCCGTCGGCGAAATCGCCGCCGCGCACGTGTCCGGGGCCTTGGACCTGGACAGCGCGACCAGGCTGGTGGCGGCCCGCGGCCGGATCATGCAGACGCTCACCGAGCGCGGCGCCATGCTGGCGGTGCGCGCCTCGGAAGAGCACGTGCACGCCCTGCTCGGCGCGTACGACCGGGTCGGCATCGCCGCCGTCAACGGACCGGAGTCGGTGGTGGTCTCGGGTGACCGGGACCGGGTCGTCGCACTCCGGGACCACCTCGTCGCCGGCGGCACCTCGGCGAAACTGCTCGACGTCGACCACGCCTTCCACTCCCCGCTCATGGACCCGATCCTGGAGGAGTTCGCGGCCTCGATCGGTGAGTTGCCCCCGGGCGAGACGGCGATTCCGATCGTCTCGACCAGGACGGGCCGTGAGGCCACGCTCCGGGAGTTGACGTCCGTCGCGCACTGGGTGGACCACGTCCGCGAACCCGTCCGCTTCTTCGACGCCGTGGAGTTCGCGCGTAAGACCGGCGCGAACGTCTTCCTCGAAGTGGGGCCGGGGGCGACCCTCACCGCCCTGACCAAGGAGGCGTTCGCCGGCGAGGGCGTGGACGACGCGGTGGTCGTGTCGGCGTCACGCGACCGCGAGCCGGTCGAGGCGCTCGTCGGCGCGCTGGCCCAACTACACGTCCGGGGCGGGACCGTGGACTGGGACGCCCTGTTCGGGCCGCGCCGACGGGTCGACCTGCCGACGTACGCGTTCCAGCGGCAGCGGTACTGGCTGGACCTCCTGGCCGGGACCGGTGCGGCGGACGTGACCTCCGCCGGACTGTCGGCGCCCGAACACCCGTTGCTGGGCGCCGTGGTGGACCACCCGGGCACCGACGAGGTGGTGTTCACCGACCTGTGGTCCCTGCGGACCCACGACTGGCCGGCCGATCACCGGGTGTTCGGCGCCGCCGTCGTACCGGCCACGGCCTACCTGGACCTGGCGCTGTCGGTGGGCGACTTCGTCGGGTGCGCCTCGATCGGCGAACTCTCCATGGAAGTCCCCCTGGTTCTTCCCGCCTCGGGCGATGTACAGGTGCGAGTCGTCGTCGGTGCGGCGGACGAGACGCAACACCGCCCCCTGGACGTGTATTCGCGCCCGGCCGAAGCCGGCCGAACGCTCGGTGGCTGGACCCGGCATGCCACGGGACGTCTGGCGCCGGGCGCGCCGCGACCGGTCTCGGCGGCCGACGACGGCCCGTCACTTGCCGTGTGGCCACCGGACGGAGCGGACCGGCTCGACATCGACGGCCTGTACGACACCTTCGCCGACGCGGGTTTCGACTACGGTCCCGCCTTCCGCGGGCTGCGCGAAGTGTGGCGGCGCGGGGAGGATCTCTTCGCGACGGCCACCCTGCCGCAGACCGCGGAAACCCCCTCCGGCGATGCGGGGTTCGCGCTGCACCCGGCACTGATCGACTCGGTGCTGCACGCGGTGGTGGCCGGCGGCGTCATCGGGGTGGACGGCGACCGGGCCTGGATGCCCTTCTCATGGGCCGGGGTGCACCTGACGGGGGCGTGCGGACCGACCGTGAAGGTCAGGATCTCCCCGGTCGGTGCGGGCGTGGTGACCGTGACGATCGCCGACGAACACGGCCGCGAGATCGCCCACGTCGGCGCGTTGACGTTCCGGCCGGCGAGCGCGGAACAATTGCGCTCGGCACGCGGCGGGCACGAGCAGTCGCTGTTCGAACTGCAATGGCGCCCGGTCCGGCCGAGCCGGCGCGAAACCCCGCACGGGAGTTGGGGCATCCTCGGCCCCAAGGACGGCCAGGCCGCCCGGCTCCTCGGGGCGGGTGACGCCGACGCCACCCGCTTCGAGTCGCTGGACGAAGTCCTCGCCGGCGACCCGCCCCGGCACCTGGTCCTGTGCGTGGACGACCTCGTCACTCCCGGGCCCGACGTGTTCGTCGAGACCCGCAGCGTGGCCACGCGTGTCCTCGACCGGGTGCAGCGGTTCCTCGCCGAAGAGCGCCTCGCCGGATCCACGCTGGTGGTCCTCACCCGCCTGGCCCAGGACACCGGAGGCGGAGAGAGCGTGGCAAGCCTGCCGGGCGCGTCCGTGTGGGGCTTGATCCGGTCCGCCCGGACGGAGCACCCCGGCAGGTTCCGGCTGGTGGACGTCGACGACGAGGAGACCTCCTGGGCACGCTTCCCGGACGTGCTCGCCGTGGGGGAAGACCAACTGGCCCTGCGCGGCGGCGAGTACCTCACCCCCCACCTGACGCCGGCCTCACCCGCGCAGCACCGGATCGAGCCACCGCCGGCCGGCGCCCACCGGCTGGGCATCCCCACCAAGGGAACGCTGGAGAACCTGACCTGGGTGCCCTGCCCCGAGGTGCAAGAGCCGCTTGCCGGCGGACAGGTGCGCATCTCCGTGCACACCGCGGGGCTCAACTTCCGGGACGTCACGATCGCCCTGGGACTGGTGGACCGAACAGCCATCGATGCCGGACTCGGCAGTGAGGGCGCCGGAACCGTACTGGAGGTGGCGCCCGACGTGACAACCCTTGCCCCGGGCGACCGCGTCACCGGCATCTTCTCCGGCGCCTTCGGCCGCGTGGCCGTCGCGGACCACCGCCTGCTCATGCCCGTCCCCGACGGGTGGAGCTTTGCCGAGGCGGCATCCGTACCGGGCGCCTACCTCACCGCCTACTACGCGCTCTTCCACCTGACCAAGCTCGAAAAAGGGCAGCGGATTCTCGTCCACGCGGCGGCGGGCGGTGTCGGGATGGCGGCCGTCCAACTGGCGAAGCACCTCGGCGCCGAGGTGTACGGCACCGCGAGCCCGGCCAAGTGGCCCACCCTGCGCAGGATGGGACTCGATGACGAACATCTCGCGTCCTCGCGGGATTTGGGCTTCGCGGAGAAGTTCACCGCCTCCTCGGGCGGTCGCGGTGTGGACGTCGTGCTGAACTCCCTGGCGCACACCTTCGTCGACGCCTCGCTGACGCTGCTCCCCGAGGGCGGGAGCTTCATCGAGATGGGGAAGACGGACATCCGCGATCCCCGGCAGGTGGCAACCGACCACCCCGGAGTCGACTACCGGGCCTTCGACCTCTACGAGGCGGGCCCGGACCTGATCCACACGATGTTCCAAGCCGTGATGGGGCTGTTCGCCGACGGGCGGGTGCGCCCGAACCCGATCGCCGTCCGCGACATCCGCGACGCACGCAAGGCGTTCCGCGAGATGAGCCAGGGCCGGCACATCGGGAAGATCGTTCTCGAGATGGGCGACGGCTTCGGCGGCGGCACCGTACTGGTCACCGGCGGGACCGGGGGAGTGGGCGCGCTGGTGGCGCGGCACCTGGTCGCCGAACACGGCGTACGGAGCCTGGTCCTGGCGAGCCGTCGGGGAATCACGGCCGCCGGGGCCCCCGAGCTGGTGGCCGACCTGGAGGCCGCGGGCGCGGTGGTCACGGTCGCGGCCTGCGACGTCGCCGACCGGGTGGCGGTAGCGGACCTGCTCGCCCAACTGCCGCCCGCGTACCCGCTGACCGCGGTCCTCCACGCGGCGGGCGCGCTGGCGGACGGCACCGTCGAGTCGCTGACCGCACAAAGCCTCGACCACGTGCTGCGGGCCAAGGTCGGCGGTGCCGCCGCCCTGCAGGAACTGACGCGGGGGCACACCCTGACGGCGTTCGTCATGTTCTCCGCCCTCGCGGGGACGCTCGGCACCGCGGGGCAGGCCAACTACGCGGCGGCGAACGAGTTCCTGGACGGCTTGGCGGCACAGCGCAGCGCCTCGGGCCTGGTCGGCACGTCACTGTGCTGGGGCTGGTGGGAGCAGCGCACCGGCATGACCGAGGACCTGGACGAGGCCGACCTCGCCCGGATCCGGCGGATGGGCATCGCCGCGATGCCGACACCCGAGGCCCTGGCCCTGTTCGACGCGGCGCGCGCGAACGGCAAGCCGGTCCTCGTCCCGGCCCGCGTGGACCGCTCCGCGCTGCGGAACCGAATGGGTGACGAACTCCCAAGCCTCCTGCGTGACTTGGCCGACGACAGTCGCCCACGCCGTACGCAGGCGGGCGCGACCCAGGGCGGCGGCTCGTTCGGACTGCCCGGCCTGGTGGCCACCCTCTCCGAGGGCGAGGCGGAGGCAGCCGTCCTGGACTGGGTCCGCGAGCAGGTCGCCGTCGTACTCGGACACCCGTCCGGCGCATCCGTCGACGCCGACCAGGCGTTCGCCCCGATGGGATTCGACTCGCTGACCTCGGTGGAACTGTGCAACCGTCTGGCTTCCGCTACCGGACTGCGCCTGCCGTCCACGCTCGTCTTCAGCTACCCGACACCGCGCGAGTTGGGGCACCACGTGGTCGGTCTGCTGCGCCCGGCAGCGCCGACGCGACCGGACGAGGACGCGGACATCCGGGAAGCGCTGCGCACCGTCTCGATCGACAGGCTGCGCGGCGCGGGCCTCCTGGAGCAGATCCTGGCCTGCGCCGTGCCGCGTCGACCGGAGGCCGGCGGACCGGCAACGGATGCGGAGGCGGGCTCCGACCCGGCCGCGGGCTCGGACCCGGGCGCGGACCGCGGCGTGGACGATTTGGCGGCCTTGGACCTGGACGCACTGGTCGGTCTGGCACTGGACGAGACGGGGAAGTGACATGGACGACTCAGCGGATCGTACGGCGGACGGCGCGGACCGGGTTCAGCGCGCGCTGCGCGTGCTGCTGGAGGAGCGCGACCGCCTCCGGCAGGAGAACGACGCACTGAAAGCCGGCCGGGTCGAGCCGATCGCCGTGGTGGCGATGGCGTGCCGCTACCCGGGGGGTGTCTCGTCGCCCGAAGACCTGTGGGAGGTGGTCCGCGGCGGTCGAGGGCGG
>NZ_WWJX01000689.1 GCF_009865215.1 Streptomyces sp. SID3343
TGTCGGGCGCCGACCTGCCGACCATGGTCGCGCCCGCGCCCGACGGGCAACCGCGCCGCCTGCTGGTGTGGCCCGAGCCCGACACCGCGACCGCGGGAGCGCTGACCGCGCGTGGCTGGAGCCCGCTCCTGGTCCGCTCGCGCGAAGAGGTCGACGCGAGCGTGCCGGTACAGCCGGCCGCGCTCTTCGTGGATCCGCTGACCGGACCGATCACCCGTACCGCGTTGCAGTCGCTGCGCACCGCGGCAACGGCCGCGCAGATCCCGGTACTTGTCACCGCCGGGCTCATGCAGGCCACCCGGGACGCGGCGTTCGGCGCCGACCCCGCGGTGCTGCTGCGGTCGCTCGCGCCCGCCGACAGCGCCGGCCACGCGTCGCGGGTCCTGCTCGTGGAGGCCAACCCCGACATCGCGACCGCGTTCACCGCGTCGCTGGAGCGGCGCGGGATGGACGTCGTACACGCGGCGTCGGAAAGCGAAGCGGTGTCCAAGGCGTCGAGCGTGGAGCCCAATCTCGTGGTGCTCGACCTCATGCTCGTACGGCGCCGCCGGGTCGGCGTGGTCGACTGGCTGCGCAACAACGCGCGCCTGCACTCGACGCCGATCGTCGTCTACACGACGCTCGACCTTATCGACGACGACCTGCACCGCCTCCAGACCGGCGAGACCGTGCTGTTCCTGGCCGAGCGGTCCACCCGCGAGGACGTCCAGCAGCGAATCGTCGACCTGCTGGGCAAGATCGCCTCACCGAAGTAACCGAAGCACAGGCCACGAAAAGCCCCGGAGCCCCGGGCCCGGAAGTCCCGGAAACAACGGGAGCAACGGGAGCAACGAAAGCCGCAGGTCACCCGAGCACCCAAGCATCACCCGGCCATCACCCCAGCCGCAGCCCCGCCCGCCCGCTCACCGCCCGCCCGACCCCCCACACGAGTGCCGAGGCCCCGTCGTCCGGCACCGAGGGATCACGCACGTCCGCACCCGGACCGCCGGCACTCGCGGCCCACACGGAACCTGCCTTATCCGCACGGACCCGCACCGCCTCACCACGCCTGGGGCCCTTGTGCATGCAGCCCGCGGCTCATCTCGCCCACCGTCAGGGCCAACTCGGTACCGAGGTCGATCGCCTGTGGGTGATCGTGGTGTTCGCGCATCCACCAACACATGACCTGCACGATAGGCCCGGCGGACTCCGGATGTCCGATGATCGCGGTTCGCGCGCACAACGGGCGCGGCGGTCCGTCGCGACCGATCCGAAACCAGTAGCCGTCCCGGAAGCCGAGCACGGGATGGCCGAGCGCGTCCGGCAGGACCACGTCGTACGGGTGGCGCGATTCGGGTCGCACTTCCAGCGGGTACATGGGGCGCCCTCCAGGGGAAGTCGAGGGCTCGCCGGTCCCCCTCCGGAAGCGCGGATATGCGGGTGCCACGGGCGTTGTCGACGCGTCGTGGAGAAATCGGGTGTCACCCGGACCAACCGGGCCACTCTCGCATTCTCCCGTCCCCGTAACCCGATCGGCCGATCGCCGCGCCCGGGTTCACCCGTACGGGCGCACAGCAGATCCCGTGGGGAGCGTATGGCGAAGCTCGGTCCGGCCTCGGGACGAGACGTTCCGGGGGCTGACAACCACCCGACCGGGGAGCAAGAATCCTTCCACCTCGTCCGGTGTCCGTCCGGAGAGGCCAGGGAGGCCCCACAGTGCTGAGCACGATGCAGGACGTGCCGTTGACGATCGCGCGCATCATGCGACACGGGACCACCGTGCACGGCGGATCCGAGGTCGTGACGTGGACCGACGGCGCGCCCCGCCGATCCACGTACGCCGAGGTCGGCCGCCGGTCCGCGCAACTCGCGCACGGACTGCGCGAGCTCGGGATCACCGGCGACGAGCGAGTCGCCACGTTTTTGTGGAACAACCAGGAGCACCTGGAGTGCTACCTCGCGATCCCGTCGATGGGCGCGGTACTGCACACGCTCAACCTGCGACTGCCCCCCGAACAGTTGATCTACATCACGAACCACGCGGAAGACCGGGTGCTCGTCCTGGACGGTTCGCTCGCGGCGCTCGCGGCTCCGCTGCTGGTGCACCTGGAGAGTGTGCGGCACGTCGTGGTGACCGGCGCAGACACGGATCTGGCGCCGCTCGCGGAGTGTGGGAAGCAGATCCATCGCTACGACGAACTGCTCGCGGGTCGACCGACCGAGTTCGACTGGGACGAGGACATCGACGAGCGGCAGGGCGCCGCGCTGTGTTACACCTCCGGCACCACGGGCAACCCCAAGGGCGTCGTGTACAGCCACCGTTCGACCTATCTGCACAGCATGCAGGTGTGCACGGTGGAGGGCTTCGGGCTCGCTCCCGGCGACAAGGTGTTGCCGGTCGTACCGATGTTCCACGTCAACGCGTGGGGTCTGCCGTACGCCGCGATGCTGTGCGGCGCCTCGTTGCTGATGCCGGACCGCTTTCTCCAGCCCGAGCCGCTCGCGGCGATGATCGCCGCGGAGAAGCCGACGCTCGGCGCCGCGGTGCCGACGATCTGGTCCGGCCTGCTCGACTACCTCGACGTGCACAAGACCGACGTGTCGTCGCTGCGTGAGGTCGTGGTCGGCGGGTCGGCGTGTCCGCCCGGGCTCATGCGGGCGTTCGAGGAGCGGCACGGCGTACGGATCATCCACGCGTGGGGGATGACCGAGACCTCGCCACTGGGCACGGTCGCGCGCCCGCCGGCGGGGCTCTCCGACGAGGAGGCGTTCGCCTACCGGATCACCCAGGGTCGGCTGCCCGCCTCCGTACAGGCCCGCCTGGTCGGCCCGGACGGTACCGACGTCGCGCAGGACGGCGAGGCGGTCGGCGAGTTGCTCGTGCGCGGTCCGTGGATCGCCGGCGCGTACATCGGTGACGAGGGTTCGGCCGACGCGAGCGGCGGCGGCCGGTTCCAGGACGGCTGGTTGTGTACCGGCGACGTCGGCACGATCACCGCCGACGGCTTCCTGCGGCTGACCGACCGGGCCAAGGACGTGATCAAGTCGGGCGGGGAATGGATTTCTTCGGTCGAACTGGAGGGAACGCTGATGGGCCACGAGGACGTGACCGAGGCGGCCGTGGTCGGGGTGCCCGACGACAAGTGGGGCGAACGCCCGCTCGCGACCGTGGTGTTGCGCGAAGGCGCCGAGACCACGGTGGAACAACTGCGCGACTACCTCGCCGGCAAGGTGGCCCGCTGGCAGGTGCCGGAGCGTTGGAGTCTGGTCCCCGCCGTGCCCAAGACGAGCGTCGGCAAGTTCGACAAGAAGGTGATCAGGCGGCAGTACGCGGACGGCGAACTGTCGGTCGACGAACTCGACCGCGGCTGAGCGATCGTGGTCCGTCACCCTCGACGATGCCGGGAGTGACGGACCACGCCCGCGAGCGACGGCGCACAACACCCACCTCGAAGCACCCGCCTCGAAGCGCTGCCTCGAAGCACCCGTCTCACAGCGCCCCGCCTCGAGGCACCCTTCTCAAAGCGCCCCGCCTCGAAGCGCCCTCCTCACAGCACCCCGACCGGCCCGTCCACGAAGTTGCCGTCGATGCTGATCCCGACGCCGCCGTAGGTCTCCACGACGTTGCCGCTGTACTGGTGCACCCGGTTGCCTGCCCAATATCCCGCGGGCAGCGCGCCGTCGTCGGTCGTGGTCGGCTTGCCGTCCCAGCGCGCGTACCAGATCGCGTCCGGGATCGAGCGCTTGCCGACCGCCTCGACCATGTCGTTCACGCCGGAGTCCAGGCTGCTGTAGTAGCCCGCGACGAAGCCGCGTCGACGCACCCGGTCGGACCACGCGGACACGAAGTCCAACACGGCGACACGGCAGGCGGTGTCGGTGCTGTCGTACGCCTCCATGTCGAGCCACAGGGCGCTGCCCGGCTTGAAGCCGAGTGCGGCGGCGCGCTCGACGACGTCGTTCGCGTCCGCGACGCCCTGTTCGCCGGCCCGGGCCGGATCGATGCGGCCCGGCTTGGGTGAGTGGGTGCACGGTGCTTGGAGGCCGACCTGCACGGGCAGGAAGTCCCAGCCCTGACCGTGTACCTGCTTGACCCAATCGCGGGTCAACCGCGCGCTCTTGCACGCGCGGTTGTCGCCGGCGACGTAGATCCCGACCACTTTGTACGGCGATGCGCGCCACGCCCGCATCGTCTGCACGGTGGGCGTCTCGCACGTGTCGAAGCCCGGCGCCGAGACGACCAGGGAGCGTGGGGCCCGCGGCTTGCGGGCACCTTCCGCGATACCCGCGGGGACGAGTCCGAGTACGGCGGCGAGCAACGCGAGGGTGGCTGTTCGACGGGTGAACCGAAACCGCACGAGATCTCCCTGAGCGAAGAGGGTGGACTCCTCCGACCCACGCTCCGTCAGGACCCGCCAACGTCCAGGACCGCCCGGGCGACACGCCGAAGCGTCACCCGGACGGCCCCATGAGCGTTGCGCCGCCCGGCCTACTCGACCCCGAGCACCAGGCCCGACGTCGGCACTCCGGTACCGGCCGTCACGAGCACGTTGTGCACGTTGTCGACCTGGTTGACCGAGCTGCCGCGGATCTGCCGGACCCCCTCGGCGATGCCGTTCATACCGTGCAGGTACGCCTCGCCCAGCTGGCCGCCGTGCGTATTCGTCGGCAGCTTGCCGCCCAGCTCCAGGCCGCCGTTCGCGACGAACGCCGGCGCCTCGCCGCGACCGCAGAAGCCGAACTCCTCCAGCTGCATCAGCACGAACGGCGTGAAGTGGTCGTAGAGCACCGCCGCCTGGATGTCGTCCGGGCCCAGCCCCGACGTCTGCCACAGCTGCTTGGCCACCACGCCCATCTCGGCAAGGCCGGTCATGCCGTCGCGGTAGAAGCTGGTCATCTGGTCCTGGAGCCGGCCCGCGCCCTGCGCCGCCGCGTTGATGATCGCGGGCTTCTTCGGCAAGTCCTTGGCGCGCTCGGCGCCGACCACGACGATCGCCTGCGCGCCGTCGGTCTCCTGGCAGCAGTCGAGCAGCCGCATCGGCTCGACGATCCACCGTGAGTTCTGGTGGTCTTCGAGCGTGATCGGCTTGCCGTGGAAGTACGCCTTCGGGTTGTTCGCGGCGTGCTTGCGGTCGGCCACCGCGACGTGGCCGAACGCCTCGGTGGTGGCGCCGTACACGTGCAGGTAGCGCTGCGCGAACATGGCCACCCACGAAGCCGGCGTGAGCAGGCCGTGCGGCATGTTCCAGCCCAGGCCCACCCCTTCGACCGTGGGGTCGCGCTGGAGCACGCCGGAGCCGAACCGGCGGCCCGAGCGCTCGTTGAACGCGCGGTAGCAGACCACGACGTCGGCGACCCCGCTCGCGACGGCCATCGCGGCCTGCGCGACCGTGGCGCAGGCCGCGCCGCCGCCGTAGTGGATCCGGCTGAAGAAGGTCAGGTCGCCGATCCCCGCCGCGGCCGCGACCGCGATCTCGGGGTTGGTGTCCATCGTGAAGCTGACCAGGCCGTCCACCTCGGACGGCGCGATGCCCGCGTCGTCGAGGGCGGCGCCGACCGCCTCGACGGCCAGGCGCAGTTCGCTGCGGCCGGAGTCCTTGGAGAACTCGGTCGCGCCGATTCCGACGATGGCGGTCTTGCCGCGCAGGTTGTCGGCGTGCTTGAGGCTCACGCTTCGGCTCCTTCCGGCAGCTTCACCGTGACCGTGCCGGTGACGTGGTTGCCGAGCTTGTTGGCACCGACGACCGCGATCTCGACGAGCGGGCTGCCGTCCTCGGCGATGGTCTTGGCGGTCACCGTGCCGGTGAGGGTCATGGTGTCGCCGGGGTAGTTCGGGGCGCCGAGCCGGATCGCGACCTTGCGCAGTTCGGTCTCCGGGCCCGCCCAGTCGGTGATGTAGCGACCGACCAGGCCGTTGCTGGTGAGGATGTTCATGAAGATGTCGGGCGAGCCCTTGTCCGCCGCGAGCTGCGGATCGTGGTGCACGTCCTGGAAGTCGCGGGTGGCGAGCGCCGTCGACACGATCAGTGTGCGGGTCAACGGGATCGCGAGCGGCGGCAGTTCGTCGCCGACCGCCACCTCCGCGTAGGTGCGGCTCTTGAGGTCCACGGTCATCGGCTGCCTCCCTGGGCGGGCACGTGGGCGAGGAGCTTGCCGAGGGCGGCGAGCTGCTGGATGCCGCTGCCCAGGGTCACGTCGATCTGACGGCCCCACAGGAAGTGGCGGTGGATGGGATGGTCGATGTCGGAGCCCATGCCGCCGTGCAGGTGCTGGCACGCGTGCACGACGCGCTTGCCCGCCTCCGACGCGAACCAGCGGGCGACGAGGGCCTGTTCGGTGGCCGCCTCGCCGCGGTCCATCCGCCACGCGGCCTCCAGGGTGGTCACCCGGATGGCCTCGGTGTCCATGTAGGCGTCGGCGGCGCGGAGCATCACGCCCTGCTTGGTCGACAACGGCTTGCCGAACTGTTCCCGCGTGTTGACGTATTCGACGGTACGGGCGAGCCCGCGCTCGCATACGCCCACCTGCTGCGCGGCGAGCGCGACCCGGGCGCGGTCGACGATCCACGCGGCGATCTCGGCGCCGCGCTCGACCGTGCCGATCAGCCAACCCTGGGCATTGGTCAGGCTCAGGTTGCCCGACGCCCACGGGGCGGTGGTCGGCGCCGACTCGATCGCGACGCCGTCGGCCTCGGGGTTGACCATGAACACCGCGAGCGCGCCGTCGACGGACGCGGTGACCAGGACGCGGTGCGCGACGGTGAGCCAGGCCACCGCGCGCTTGTCGCCGTCGAGGTAGTACGCGTCGCCGTCCGCGCGGGCCGTCACCTTGGGGACCGCGGGCAGGCCCGTGCCGACCTCGGCGAGCGCGCCGGCCACGATCCGCGACCCGTCGAGCAGGGCCGGCAGGTCGTGCTCGATCAGGTTCTCCGGGCAGAACTCCAACAGGGGCAGCAGCCCGTACACGACGGTGTCGAGCAGCGGAATCTGCGCGGTGTAGCGGCCCTGCTGCTCCAGGAGCAGCGCGAGGCCGACCAGACCCAGGTCGCCGCCGCCGCGCTTGTCGTCGATCAGCGCGCCGATCAGACCCGCGTCGGCGACCTTGCCCCACAGTTGGGCGTCGAACTCGGTGCCGCTTTGCGCGAGCTTCTTGAGCCGGTCGTCGGTGGACTGGCCCGAGAAGATCTCCTCGGCCAGCGAGGCCAGCGCCTGCTGGTCCTCGGTGAGATTGAAGTCCATCAGTTCTCCCCGACCGCTCGGAACGCGGGAACGGTCAACTCGTCGTCGTGGGTGACGAATTCCAGCTCGACCCGCAGGCCGATCCGTACGTCCTCGTGCGGGATGCCGAGCACGTTGCCGAGCATCCGCACGCCCTCGTCGAGTTCGATCAGGCCGACCGCGTAGGGCATGTCGAAGGCCGGGAACTTCGGGTAGTGCATCGTCACGTGCGAGTAGACGACGCCCTTGCCGGCCGACTCGACGGCTTCCCATTCGAGCGACGCGCAGTTGTTGCAGCCCGGGGCGAACGGGAAGCGCGGCGTCGCGCACTCCACACACTTTTGGTACAGCAGCTTCCCGGCGTCGACGCCGTCCCAGTACGCCTGGTTGTCCCGGTTGACCACCTTGCGCGGGCGCAGCGGGCGTGGGGTGGTCGGCGCGGCCTTCGGCTTCTTCTTGTGCGGCGTGTAGCGCAGGATCCGGAACCGGTGGGTGCCCACCAGTTCGCGACCGTCGTCGCCGTTCACGAAGATGTTGGTCAACGTGGTGATGAAGTGCCCGGTGCCCAGGCCGGTGGTCTTCTCGTCCGACACGGTCTCGATCAGCTGGTCGTACTCGACGACCTCGCCGAGCCGCAACGGCCGGACGTACTCCTGCTCGCAGTTGGTCGCCACGACCGAGCCGAAGCCGTTGTCGGTGAAGTGCTTGTACAACTCGCCGGTCGCCGAGTTGACGACCTGACCGGCGGTCAGGCCGCGCATGATCCACACCTGGAGCATGGTCGCGGGCGCGACCACCTCGCCGAAGTGTGTACGCGCGGCGGCCTCGGGGTCGGTGTACACGGGGTTCGTGTCGCCCATGGCCTCGGCCCAGTGCCGAATCATCGGCCCGTTGACCGGGTCGAGGGCGACGGTGCCCGACTGGTCGTGCACACCCTCGTACTTCTTGACGACCGCGAGAAAAGCGGCCTTGTCGGTGCTGGTGGTGTCAGTCATCTCGTCCTTCACCGCTTCACTCGCGTCATGCCAAGGCGAACCATGGCGACGATCTCTCGCTGGACTTCGCTGACGCCGCCGCCGAACGTGTTGATCTGGGCGCGGCGGTTCATCGCTTCGAGCAGGCCGTCGCTGAACGCGCCGGGCGACTTCGGTCGCAGCGTCGCGTCCGGGCCGACGATCTCCATCAGGTTGCGGTACACCTCGATGGCACCCTCGGTGCCGAAGAACTTCACTCCCGAGGCGTCACCCGCGTTGAGCGTGTTGTTGCCGACGTCGTGCACGAGTCGCCAGCTGAACATCCGCACGGCGGACAGCCGCGCGTAGGTCTCGGCGAACTTGAGCTGCACCCACGGCTGGTCGACGACCTTGACGCCCGGCTCGATCTCGGTCTCGCGCGCCCACGCCAGGACCTCGTCGAAGAAGTCCTCGGCCTGCATGCCCAGCGCCGCGAGCGCGACGCGCTCGTGGTTGAGCTGGTTGGTGAGCAGCTTCCAGCCCGAGTTCTCCTCGTACACGAGGTTGTCGTAGGGCACCCGGATGTTGTCGTAGTAGGTCGCCGTCGTGGTCATCCCGCCGACGGTGACGATCGGGGTCCACGAGAAGCCCGGATCCGTGGTCGGGATCAGGATCATCGTGATGCCCTTGTGCTTGGGGGCGTCCACGTCGGTACGGCACGCGAGCCAGATCCAGTCGGCGCCCTGCGCGGTCGACGTGAAGATCTTCTGGCCGTTGATCACCCACTCGTCGCCCTCGCGCACCGCACGGGTGCGCAGCGACGCGAGGTCGGTGCCGGCGGAGGGCTCGCTGTAGCCGATCGCGAAGATGATCTCGCCCGCCAGGATCTTGGGCAGGTAGTACGCCTTCTGCTTCTCGGTACCGAACTTCATCAGCGTGGGGCCGACGGTGTTGAGCGTGACCATCGAGACCGGCGCGCCGGCCCGATACGCCTCGTCGAAGAAGATGAACTGCATCTCCGGGCCCTTGCCCTGGCCGCCGTATTCGGCGGGCCAGCCGATGCCGAGCCAGCCGTCCGAGCCCAGTTGTCGGCGGATCCGCTGAGTGGTGGGCCCACCTCCCTCGCCCTCACGGTCGAGTTCCGCTCGGACGTCGGGGGTGATCAGGCGGGTGAAATAGTCCCGCAGCTCTGCCCGTAGAGCGTCCTGCGCGGGGGTCGGGGCGAGATGCACGTCGCTGCTCCTTCACGTGCTGTGGTCGCGTGGGTCGCGACGCGGGTCGACGCCCGCCGGGCACGGAAGGGTCGCGGTCGGGTCTGCCCCGCGCTGCACATCGATATGGACCGGGAACGCGTGTCGCCCGGCAACATCGAATCTCTCCGACTCGGGATCGCTTGTCAATATCAAGCATTTTTTGGGGAGCTGGATCACGCCCCGAACCAGGGTGTTTCCGGCCGCCTCAAGGCGTGGCGGTCGCCCCGATCACCGGGACCAGTGCGGCGGGCAGCGGGTACGCGCGCTCCGCGGGCAGCAGCGCGCCGGCGGCGTCGGGATCACCGGCCCGGACGAGGTCGTGGGTCCGGTGCGCGAGCGCGGTCACGTCGGTGATCTTTCGGGTCCACTCGTCGGCGTAGGCACGGGTGGCCCACCCGGCCAGGCCGAGTTGCAGTGAGCGATGCGCGAGCGGGCGCAGGTGCAGATCGCGCTCGGGGTCCCACTGGATCCGTACGGTGGTCGCGTGCAGGCGTGAACCCCACGCGTCCCGATCGGGGTAGGTCGCGTGGTCCCAGTGGCTCAGGCACGCGCCCGCGAGCGCCGCCTCGAAGCCGTCGCGGCTGATCTCCAGGGCCAGTACGCGTTCTTGGCGCGGCTTCGTGGCCCATCCGCTGCGATACATCATCCAGGTGAAGCTGGGCTTGACCCAGGTCATCCGCTCCCGGCTCCAGGTGGCCGGAAATCGCTGGTTGCGCACCGCCGAGTCGGCGATCTGCGGCTTGTACGCCTGGTACACGGTGACGGTCTCGTCCGTGTAGACGGCGCGAATCTGTCGGTTCGGGATGTCCATGGCGAGCAGTGTGTCCGCCCCGATCCGAGGCGGACCACTCGTTTTCGTGTGGCTGGGGGTGGGCGCCGACTCGGGCGTGGGGGGCGGTGGCGTGGGTGGGACGAGGCGTGGGCGGGGAGTGGCGTGGGTGGGGTGTGGCGCGCGTCCGGCGGTGCCGGGTCAGTGCACGGTCAGGCCGCCGTCGATGCTGACGATCTGCCCTGTCATGAAGCTGCCCGCGTCGGACGCGAGGAGCAGGGCGAGGCCGGTCATCTCGTGCGGCTCGGCGATGCGCTTGAGCGGCGCGGCGCCGCGCATCCGTTCCATCGTCTCGGGGCCGGTCTTGCGGACCATGTCGGTGGCGACGGCGCCCGGGGCCATCGCGTTGACCCGGATCCCGTGCTCGGCGAGTTCGCCGGCCATCGTGCGGGTGAAGGCCACGAGCGCGGACTTGCCGGCGGCGTACAGGCCCTTGCCCTCGGCGCGGGTGAACACGGCCGCGCTCACCACGTTGAGCACCGACGCGTGCTCGGACGCGATCAGGTGCGGCAGCGCGTACTGCACGAGGAAGACCGGTCCGCGCAGGTTGACCGCGAACGACTTGTCCCATGCCTCGGGGGTGATCCGGCCGACCGGCTGGGCGAGTTCGTTCGCGGCGTTGTTGACGACGATGTCCACGCCGCCGAAGTGCGCGACGGTCGCGTCGACGAGCGCCGCGAGTTGGCCCAGCTCGCCGCAGTGGGTGGCCACCGCGAGCGCCCGCCCGCCCGCGTCGGTGATCTCCTTGGCGACCGCCTCGCACGCGTCGGCCTTGCGGCTGGCGATCACGACGGCGGCGCCCGCCCGGGCGTAGGCGTGCGCGATCGCCCGGCCGATCCCGCGGCTGCCGCCGGTCACGATCGCGACACGTCCCGTCAGGTCGAACATCGCGTTGGCGTCCGGCATTTCGGCTGCTCCGGTCATGGGTCACCTCGTGGTTCGTGGGGGTGCTTCGGACGTGCCGCGTGACCGGCTCGTGGCGTGTCGCGCCGACCACGCGGAGTGCGCCGCACGTGACACGTGTGCATGTTTGTATTGCACAGTCAACTACTTCGGTGCAAGGTGTCCGCGACGGGACAGCCGGCGGAAGGCAAGCGCATGACCGAACTCATCGACGCGCGACGCACGTGGGAACTCGCCGAGAAGCGCTTGGCCGCGCAGACGGATCCGCGCCGGCACGCGGTACTCACCACCCTGGTCGCGCACATGCGCGCCGAGCACGAGGGCGACCTCGACGCCCTGATGGCCACCGTCTCGCCGCGCGCCGTCTACCACCAGTGGGGCTCCTCGTCGGTGGACCGGGCGCCCAAGAGCCACGCCGAGGTTCGCGAGTTCTATCGCGCCGTCGTGGAGAACGACTGCGGCCGACTCGCCCACCACATCGACCGGCTGACCGTGGATCAGGACACCGTGGTGACCGAGGGCATCCTGCGGATCGCGTACCCGGGCACCGCGCTCGCGCGGATGGGCAGGCAGGTCGAGGACGTCGACGCGTTCTATCTGTACGAGACGCAGATGGCCATCGTGTGGGCCTTCGACGAGAACGCGCTCGTGCTGTGCGAGGACAGCTACTCCACCGGCGACGGCTTCGCCGCGATGCGCCGGCTCGACGCGGACGAAGTCCCGGCGCGCAAGGGCGTTTGACGGCGTGTCACGGGGTGCGCGGAGGTGGTCCGGCGCACCATGGAGCGCGCGAGGGCCGGCCCGTCCGCCGGCTTGTCCACAGGACGCCGCTCCATCCACCCAAAGTATCCACAGCCTGTGGACAACTTATGGACAACTGTGAACGAGTGCGAGAGCGGCGTGCTTTCGGCCGGCACAGACCATGACGTATCGGTCGAGAAGCACCGGCTGTCGGTCGTCGGCTGTCGGTGGTCGGCTATCAGTCGTCGGCTGTCGGCCCCCCGGTCGCCGGTCGCCGGTCGTTGAGGCCGGCGGCGTCGGGGCCTTGCTCGCCGGTGCCGTAGGCCGATCCCAGCCGGTCGGCCGTCAGGTGCCGGCCGCGACCTTGACCGTCAGCGCGAGGATCGCGTCGAGGGACGGCGCGAAGGCGAACGCGCGCACCTCGGCGATCAGCGCCCTGGCGTCCTGCCGGCTACCGCCGAGTTTCTCGCACGCCTCCAGATCGAGCTGATGATCCGTCGATCGCGCGGCCCACGTCCCCTCGCTCGCCCACACCACCCCGAGCCCGCCCACCAGCCGATCGGGCGCCAACTCCCAGGCCCGGCACAGCTCGTCGATGCCGGCGTCGGGTCCCGTGGCGCCGGACGCGGCGAGCCGGGCCGCGACGATGCCGTTCGCGGCGGCGAGACCGGCGGACAGACCCGGGGTGCCGCCGACGCTCGACCGCCCGCCGGTGAACTCGCCCGCGATACCCACCGCGTCGCGGATCCGGGCCGGGTCCAGCGCCATCAGCCGAGCCGCGGCCAGCGCGGCGCCGAAGACCCCCGTCGCGTACGGACTCGACCGCGCGCCCAACCGGCACGCCAACTCGTGGCCCGCGACCACCGCGAGCAACACCTCGTCGCCACGCGCCTTGACCTCCTGCCCGACTGCGAACGCGGCCGGCAGCACCACCGCCAAGGTGCTTGTGACCAGGTCGGCTTCGGGCGCGAGCGCGTCCATCAACATGCCGTTGGCCATGGCTGCGGCGGGCGCCGAGATCCGCCCCGCGGCGTGCCCGATCAGCTCGGCCTCGGGCGGCCCGCCGATCCCCACGGCGACGTGCACGGCCGGATCCACCGTGCCGATCCTGGCCGCTCCGACCCCGGCTGCGATCGCCTCCAGGATCCGTCGGCACGCCGCCCGACGTACCGACTGCGGAACGCTCCGCATGGTCAACTCCGCAGCCCACTCGGCGAATTCCCCCGATACCGCCATGGAACCCCTCCCGGTGCCTCGACTTCACGACGACGTGGTGCGAAAGACGACTGGCCGGTACACACGCAATGTCCCATTGTGGCCATGCGCGTGACGCCGCGTCAGCCCCCCGTCACATCGGGAACACGGCCCCCGCCGACCACTTTTGGAGCGGACACTCCGGGGTGGACCGTTGCGAGCCGAAGATCTTCGGCCCCGACCTGCTCATCGCACGACGCCCGCCGTGCGGGCGGCGGTCAGCCACTGCGGGAACTCGGACAGGATCCGCTCGTACAACTCGACGTCGGAGATCCGGTCGATGTCGTCGACCTGGAAGAACCCGGCGTTGTCCACGAGTCGTCCCGGCATGGTGTCGATGCGCTCCAGGATGCCGTAGTCGGACCGCCCGAGGCCGACGAACTGCCAGAAAATCGGCAACCCGGCCGCCTCGGTCAGCAGGCGCTGAATCTGCTTGCTCCGGTTGACCCCGCCGTCGGAGTAGAACAACACCAGCACCGGCGCGCCCGGTTCGCCGCGGTAGCGCCGAAGGATGTCCTCGATCACGGCGGGCTCGTTGTTGCCGCCGTACACCCCCGACAACAGGTCGGGCACCCGCTGCGACCCGTCGGGCAGCGGCGGCGCCTGCGGGCGCTTGTTGCGCCCGTCGATGTACACGTTGTTCGCGATCCACTGCGGCAGTTCCGGGATGCGCACGGTGTCGAGGGCCGCGTATTCGTCCGCGAAGATCCACGCGTCCAACTCGCCGTCGTCGTCCAGCTTGGCCGCGATCGGCGCCATCCGCTCGACCAGGCGCCCGACCGCGCCGCCGGCGTACAGCTGCCGCATCGACCCCGAGCGGTCGAGCACGAGCGCGACCCGCGCCCGTACACCGGTCAGGCCCTTCTTCTCCAGGGTGATCCGCACGGCCTCCTTGCGCAGCGACACCCGCGCGCCGACCTCGGGCGGCAGACCGGCGAGTTGCGGATCGTCCGCGGGCGCGGGCAGCCGCATCGTCGGCTCGTCGCTGTACGGGGGCGGCTCCCACCCGGGCGTTGCACCGACCGGCACCACCGGCAGCGTGCCCGCGGGCGGCGTATCGGCCGCGTCGTCGGCGACGTCCACGCCGTAGTCGCCCGCGAGGCCGGCCAAGCCGGTGTCGTAGCCCTGCCCGATCGCCCGCAACTTCCAGCCGCCTTGGCGCCGGTACAACTCCCCGAGCACCATGACCGTTTCGCTGCCGCCGGCCGGCACGGCAAACGTCGCCGCCGTCACGCCGGCGCCGTCGAGCAGCGCGAGCGAGAGCCCGGGCACCGCCGCGAACGTGCCCTCGTGCACCGACGCGGCGACCACCACCCGCTCGACGTCGCCGGGCAGTGCGTCCGGATCGACCGTGACGGCCTCGCCCCCGGCGGTCGGCCCGATGTGGCGAACCGCGCCGTCGGCGGCGGCGGGCTGGTTGTAGAAGACGAAATCCTCGTCGAAGCGCACCTTGCCGTCGGATCCGAGCAGCAGCGCCGACGCGTCCGCGGTGGGTGCGTTCGCGGAGCGGCGGATCACCAAGGTCAGTGGGCCGGCGGGAACCGGGACGTTGGCCCCGGCGATCAGAGTCGTCATGGTCGTCAGTGTGGCCCGAACGGACGCCCTGCCGCAGAGATCCGGCCGGCCGAAAAGCAACGGACGTGATCGGCATCACGAGTGATGGACCGTCACTTCAGGAGTGATCGCCCCCATCCGGTGGGAACCAAGCGGTTATGGGCAACAACGGTCATCATGCGGACGGCAACCGTGTGGACCCCGGCGAGTGGAGCGAAACCGAGCACGAGCGTGCCCGGTTGCTGGTCGAGCGGGCGATTTCGATCGCCCGCCGCCTGGAGGTGCTGTGCGCGGCCGAGGTCGCGGCGGCACCCAAGCGGCCCTAGCCCGAACTCTGTCACAGCCCTGAAAACGCGCCAGAGGCCCTGAGGGGTCACCGGCGGCCTCACGGTGCCCCCGGTCGCCTTCGGCGCGTCCTGCGAGGTCTGTGGTGGTGTCACGTGTCGTGTGGAGGCCGGAGGGCGGTTCCTGGGGCGTGGAGTTCGGGCGCGGGGTCGTGGGTCGGACCCCGGGTCGGGTCGTGGGACCGGGCCGTGAGTCAGGCCCCGGGCCGCCGGTCGAGTCGTGAAACGACGAAGGGCGGTCGCGCCACCCGGTGTGTACACGGGTGGCACGACCGCCCTCGGTCGCAACGCATGTCGCTCAAATCACCTGGAACCTCTGGGACCTCTGGGGCCCTCTGGGACCCGAAGCAGGTGACCGGGTCCGCGAGTTCTAGCGCAGGACCAGCTTCTGGCCCACGAGGATCAGGTCGGGGTTGCTGCCGACGACGCCCTGGTTCTTGGCGTACAGCGCCTGCCAGCCGCCACCGACGTTGTTCGACTGGGCGATGTTGCTGAGCGTGTCACCGCTCTTGACGACGTAGGTGCCCTCGGCGGAGGCGGTCGGGGTCGACGCGACCTCGGCCTGCTTGCTCACCGGGGCGCTCTTCTTCGGCGCGGTCTTCTCCGGAGTCGCGGCGGCCTTGGTCGGCGCCGTGGTCTTCGGAGTCGTGGTCTTGGGGGTGCTGCTCTTCGGGGTCGAGGCCTTCTTCGGCGTCTCGGCCTTCTTCGGAGTGGTCTTCTTCGACTCCGTGGTGTCGGGGCTACCGCCACCGCGGGTCAGACCGGCCTTCTTGGAGCACACGGGCCAGGCGCCCGGGCCCTGGGTCTTCAGGACGTTCTCGGCGACTCGGATCTGCTCGGACTTCGAGGCCCCCTGCGGGCTGCCCGTGCCGCCGTTGGCGCGCCACGTGCTCTGCGTGAACTGCAGACCGCCGGAGTAGCCGTTGCCGGTGTTGATCCCCCAGTTGCCGCCGCTCTCGCACTGGGCGACCTTGTCCCACGTCGAGGTTTCGGCAGCGCCGGCCGAGGTCGCGGTCGCAAGCCCGACGAGCGGGGTGGCGGCGACGACGCCGACGATGGTCGCGGTGCGCAGACGGCGCTGGGTACGACCCATGCCGCGGTGCGTGTTGGTGGTGCGACCGAAAGCGTTGCGGAGAGACATACATTCCTCTCGGAATTCCCCTGGGGCGGAAGGACCGGCGCGACCCTTGCGGATCACCCCTGCCCGGAACCGAACACCGAGTCAAAGACCCGTTGTCCGACGCCGCTACCCCGCGGCCCTCCCAGACCGCGAGTTCCGCCATGCCGTACCGGCGGGAACCCAGGAGGTGCGATTTGCACGTCGCCAGGACCATAAACAGGTTATCCGGCCCTTATCAACCCGCTCGGGCATTTACGCAGGTCAGCCCCGGTATTACAAAAGCCGGTAAGTGGCCCGCCGACGCCCTTACGGCGCGGATCCGTGTCCCCGGAGGCCTCTCGACGGGAACCTTTTGTCCTTTTTGGCCATGACGACCACACGCTGTGCAGTTGGCCTGTCACACGCTGTCGAATTGTCACCGAGAGCACTCGCTTGGGCACGCTCTACGGGAGGTCGCAAGCCCGTTGCGCACGCAGCCTTTGATGCCTTTATGTCCAATTTAGTCCCGCCGCGTGAGCGGGGTCACAATTTCCGAGATGGTTGTCGTCTACACCCTCGGGTATACCCGACCGGCATATGTCGGGCACACCGGGCGCGGCCTGCGCATTCTCACCCTACGAGAGCACCCCGGTGCGGGCCGGAAAAGTATGCCGAATGCGATCCAGGCCACACCGGGTACTGTGACCCGCGCCACTTTCCCTCTCTCGAACCGGTTTTAAACCGCCTATCGAGGCGGCGATGCACCGGAACGCCCCCTTCCGGAAGCCGGCCCCGGTTATCGAGCGTCGATATCACGATCGACAGCCGTCGGGAAAGCGGATTCCGCATAGCGAACGCCGAGGGAACACGAAGGTAAATCGCGCGCCCTCTCCTATATATAGGACGCCGCGCCTTCGACCCGGCGCACGCCCGGCTCACCGGCCTTGCCATCCACCCGACCCACCCCCGCCCGGTCCTCCTCCGAAGCCTCCCGAATCCCGCACCCCGAATCGCGAACCCGAAACCGGCGCCGGAACCCGAGTCCGGAATCCTGATGCCGACCGAGCAACCCCACGCCGAGGACGACGGCGACCGGGTGCCACTCGACCGCGCCGCCGCCCTCACCGGCGTCGGAAAAGGCACCGTCTTCCACCGCTTCGCCTCCGCGCCGGCCTGCTCCAGGCCCTCTGGAAGGAACGAGCCGGCGAACTACGCCGGCCCGTCGCGCACGGACCGTCGCCCGGGGACCCGGCGAACCCGCAGGGCACACCTGCGAGCCTCCCTCGACGCGCTCGGCTCGATCGCCGAACCCAACGCGATCCGGCCCTCCACCCACGACCAAACCTGCCCGGACGACAAGTACGACGACCCCAGCCACCTCTACCGGCATCGCCACACGGCCGACCTGATCACCGCCCGTCCCGAACGAACGAACGAACGGTCAGCCGCGGTAGTGGTCGGCAATCGCGGCGAAGGCGGCCTTGGGCTCCCAGGGCATGTCGGGGTAGGAGTCACCGTGGCGATCTTCAAGGACCTTGACGATGCCGAGACTGGCGAGATCAAGATCGTCACGGGCATCGCCATCGGGGCGGTGGGGCAGGTTGTAGAGCGCGAAGAGAAACACGAAGGCGCTGTCGACACCCTCACTGTCGAAGATCTCCAGCAACTCGCTCACATACGCCGCCTGTCCGGCCTCGTCGCGCTCATACGCACCGGTCAGCCGGAGCGGCGCGCCGGTGGCTTCGTCGTTCTCGAGAACTTCCATGCTTCGAGGCGCGACATCCGGCGCCCCGCGCCAAGTGGCGGTGCCGAAGCCGGTGATGGCAACCGGTTTGGCCTGCGCGACGAGGCTGCGCACGCCATCGCGGAACAAGTGCGCCACCTCCGCGGACCGAATGAGTTCGAAGGTCACGAAGTCGAACAGGTCCCAGTCGACGCCTTCGAACTGTATGGCGGCGTACGTGACCTTGCCGTGGAAGCGCTCGCGAACCACCGCCACCGCTTCCCGCAGGAAGGCATCGAGACGGGTGCGGCCGGCGGCCATCCTTTCGGGACGACGAGCCACGTCGTCCAACAACCAACCGAGCCGCTCCGCGGTGCTGTCGCCATCAAGAAATCCCCGGTTCATGACACTCAGCTCGACGCCGGTGACGAACACGATCTGGGCTCCCTGCGCCCGAAGTTGCTCGGCCCGCTCCGCACAGTCGGCAACCAGCGTGAGGATCTCGTCGGTGGTCGACTCCAAGGGGTAGGGCGAGAACCAGATCTCCAACCCCAACTCGGCGGCGTAACGGGCGGCGAGTTCCAGTCGCTCCGGATCGCCACCGGTGATGTGGACGGCGTTGCAGTGAAGATCGTCGCGGATGACGGTCAGTTCCCTCTTGACCAGGTCGGGATCGAAGCTCTCCCGGGAGTTGCTGCCATTGCGGATGAAGCCGGTGTCGAAGCAGATGCCCTTGGCGCGCATGCGTCTGAACCTTCCCTCGGATGCCTCGACATTAAAAGCAAATAGTGCGTGCACGCAAGTTTGCGCCCACGCACTAAATCCCGGGAAACTACCCGCGTGACGACAAGACAGCCCCACACCGGACTACGCGAGCAAAAAAAGCAGGCCACCCGAGTGGCCCTGCGCGAGGCGGCACTGCGCCTGGCCCTCGAACGCGGGCCGGACAACGTCCGCGTCGACGACATCGCGGAGGCCGCCGGAGTATCACCCAGGACCTACAACAACTACTTCGCCAGCCGCGAACAGGCGATCGTCGCCGCCGTCACCGCCGAACGCGAATCACGAGTCGCCGCAGCCCTGGCAGCCAAGCCCGCCCACACCAGCCTCGCCGACGCCGTGACCGAAGCGATCCTGGAGCAGTACACAGAACCGCGCGACCCCGACCAACTACTCCTCCTCACCACCAACCCCACGCTGCGCGACGCCTTCCTCGACACCGCCGCAACGCTCGAACCCCCTCTGACCACCGCGATCGACCAACGCCTGGGCCACCCAAGCCCACCCACCGCCCACGTACTGGCCGCAAGCATCGCCGCCGCAGTCCGAGTAGCCCTCCACCAGTGGCTCCACCCACCAGAGCCACCCCTCACCCCCAGCAGCCTCCTCATCCCATCCGGCTCCCTCCCCCACCTCCTCCACTCCGCCCTGGCCACCCTCAAACCAGCCCTCGAAGCCGCCGAAGCCCAAACCCCCCGACACCACTCACCGCAGTAACCCCGCCCCCCACGCCGGCAACCACGTCCGGCATGGAACGCCAAGCCCACCCCGGACCGCACCCTCGAAGGCCCCAAGCCCACCCACAAGCACGACCCGACCACCGGCGACACCAGGCACTACCGAAGACGGCCTACCTCCGGAAGAACGCCGCGCCACGCCACCACGCCGATCTCACCGACGCCTCCCACACGGTCGTCGAATCCGCGGACCTGCCACCCATCCGCTTCCACGACCCGCGACACGGCGCCGAAACGATTCATCCGGCCGACGGCGGCGACAGAGGCAGGCCAGTTCATGCCCGGGCACTTCACATACGCCTGCACCACAAACGCCTAGGCGAGCGTGCACAGGATGGTCACCGCCACGTCGGCCGATGCCGTCGCCGAACAGTTCATCCCCCACAGGAGCAAAAAGACCGCCGGGCACACCTCGGGCACCGTAAGGTCCCGAAACGCGCACCGGCGGTCTCTGTATTCGACATAACCGCAACGTCAGCGGAGGACGTGGGATTCGAACCCACGAACAGAGTCACCCCTGTTAGCAGTTTTCAAGACTGCCGCCATCGGCCACTAGGCGAGTCCTCCACACCCGTTCTGACCTCATCACTTACCCAGCGGACGAGCCCGGAGGCTCCTCATCTGGCCGCAAATTGGCCGCACGGGTGTTTGAGACATCCTCGGAGAGCTTCTGGCTCCACGCGTCCGTCTCGTTCTCAAACAGGTGCGCGTAGGTCTTCATCGTGATCGCCGGAGACTGACCGAGAATCCGGGCGACCACCGTGACCGGCGCGCCCTTCGAGATTAGCAGCGAGGCGCACGTGTGCCGCAGGTCGTGCACCCTCGTGTCCGTCAAGCCCACCGCAGCGAGCCCCGACGTCCATCCGGCACGGCGGAACTCTGCGGAGCGCGGAGGCCGATCGTGGTCACCCCAGGGGAAGATCAGGTCTCCCGGCTCCTTGCCCTCCATCAGGTCGGTCAAGTCCGGCACCAGGACCGCCGGCAGGGGAACGGTCCGCCGGCGGTGCGTCTTGGTGTCCGTCAGGTGGAACCGGCCCCCGACTTCGGACTGTGTCCGGAGGACATCGACCCGACACCGCACGAGGTCGATGTCCCCAGCGCGCAGGGAGATACCCTCTGCCCACCGCAGGCCGGTATAGGCGAAGAACCGCACGAGGAGGCCCCACGTCCCCCCGATCTTCGTAGCCAACTCTTCCACTCGATCCACCCTCAACGGCATGACCACACGCTTGGTGGACAGCGCCGGCAGATCCACGGTCCGAGCAGGGTGGCGCACCAGGCGCCCGCCCTTCACGGCGTCATCGAGGATGCGGCCAAGCAGGTGTCCGCACTGGCGGGTACGCGACGAGGACAGTTCGTCATCGAGACGCCCGATCCAGTCGGCCACGCTGTCGTAATCGATCTTGTTCAAGGGGATGTCACCCCACTCGGGTACCAACTGCGACCGCAGCAGAGACGCCACCCATTCCTTGGTCTTGGGCTTTGCCCAGCTCTGACGCGCGAACCACGCTTCCGAGAACGCTCGAAACGTGATCTTGCCGCGCGCCGGATCAACCCACTCCCCACGTATCTGCCGAGACTGCTGTTCCGTGATCCAGGCAGCCGCTTCGCGCTTCGTGTCGAAGGTCCGAGAACGCTCCTTGCCGTCCGGACCCCGATACCGAGCCCGCCACTTGTCCCCGCGCTTGTTGATGTGTCCAGACGCCATCAGGCCGCCACCCGTCCCCCGAGCCAGACCCGGATGTCTTCCGGGTCGAAACGCAGCCAGCGGCCGATCTTGTAGGCCGCCGGACCCTCGTTCTTGTAGCGCCACGCGTAGAGCGTCGTGACCTCTACGCCGAGGTAGGCCGCCGTCTCCTCTGCCGTCCAAAGGACGTCCGGCAGCTTCTTTCGAGTCCTCACAGTTCCTCCGTCCACCGAACGCCGCAGGTCTCCGCGATCACCGTCCGAAGGGAAGCGCCGTCCGCCCCCGACACCATCGGAAGCGAGTCCTCACAGACGAAGACATGTCCGCCGTCGAAGAACCCGACCGGAACCATCGGAAGGTCACCGCGGCCACATATCAGGCAGGCCAAGCCGTCGAGCTGGGCAGGGCCGACCACCCTGGCCGAAGCCGAGGCGATCGACGCGGCGAACAGTTCGAGCTGTCCGTTCATATGGCAGCCACCGTCCCGGAGGTGTACTCCGCCTCAGCCGCCCAATCCACCAGCGTTTGATCAGGCGTGTACGGGAACCGCACGCGCACCGGCGCGGGATCGGTCTCAACGGTCAGGTAGCCGATGCCAGCCGTTGAGTACTGGTTGGCTTGACTTGCCGGAGGGATCAGGTGGCAAGCGGCCCCACGATCGGAGGCACCCTCACCAAGAACCATGTCCGTCTCGACATCCGAGGCCAGCCGAAGGCCGATCCGAGTCGGGAACCAATCCCTCTCCGACGCGTACTGCTTGAGACCGCTCTGTACGAGCGCGAGCACGAACATTCCGACTGATCGCCCTTGGGAGAGCAACAGGAGGAGATGCGCGCTGGTCTGTTCCCGCCGCTTCTTGTCCGTGTCGAGAGCACCGAGCGCGGCGTACTCATCGATCGCGAGCATGATCAAGGGTTGAGCTTTCGAGACCACGAAGTCACGACCGGGCAAGTCCTTGCGCCGCTCCAGCTCCTCTACGAGATCGGACAGCAGGGCCGCCCAATCCTCCGGCCGGTAGGCCACCTGCTGGAACACCTCCGAGCACGACCGGATCTCTTGCCGCTTCGGGTCGATGCCGTAGAGGAGCGCCCGACCCATGGACACCCAGGGCCGCAGGTGGTTGACCACGCCCCACAGGACGGAGCCCTTGCCGGACCCGGTCCCGCCGACACAGAGCGTGTGCGAAAGGGGCAGGGAGACGGGAACGCCGTCCTCCCCGAGCGCAGCGTTCCAGCGGAACAGGTCACCGGTCACGGGCCAATCGGAGATCACCGACGTCGGGGCAAGGGGATCGGATATGCGAGCTGTCCACTCCAAGAGCCCAGGCCCCGCATCACGGGCACTGACCCGAGCCACAGCCCAGTGATGACGCAGCTCATCGAGCGTGTCTGACGCCAGGTAGCGCGCGGACGGCACGCCGGCCACCGGGCGAAACGCGAAGACCGGACCCGCAGCAGAAGGGCGGACCGAGACTAATTCGGGCAGCACAACGACCGGCTCAGCCTCAGCCAAGCGCACCATCAGTCGGGTGTGCTCCTCCTTGGAGAGCGAGGCCCGCCACACTTCGTCACCCGTGGGACCAGGCCGCCCCTGATCCAAAGCCAACCCAAGACGTGGGAGCAGATCCGCCCACCGGTCGAGGACGAACTCAACTACCGAGGCCCCGACTTCGCCGTGAACAAGTTCGAGGAGCCGCCGGCGACGCGCACGCTCCCAGACCCGAAATGCCCAGAGACCGGCGAACACCAAGGCCACGCCGCCACAGACAGGCGCCAGTGGCACCCCGGCAAGCATCAGGGCGAGGAGACCAAGCAGCGCGAGCACAGTCCGACGGACCGAACGCACCCGCATCGCCTTCCAGATGTAGAACGCGATGTAGCGACGCATCAGGCGCCCACCGACTTCTTAGCGGGCACCGAGCCGTCGACCGGAGTCAGACCCTCAGCCTTCACCGTCCAGTTGACGCCGTACGTGTCCTTGCCGGACCAGCCGTCAATCCATGCCCGCCCCGTCAGCCGGTGGGGCATCATCAGGGCCAAGTCGGATACCGCGCCCGGCAGCGTGAGGCGCATCGCCACCGCCTTGGAACCACCGGCAACCATCACGTTCACCTCTACGTGAAACGCGACTTCCCCAGTCCGCTTGTCAGCCTGCTCCCGGGTGGCCGCAGCCATCGGGAAGACGGTTACTTCAGAAAGCACGATCGGAAAACCTTCGACACTCACCGTTACTCCTCAGTAGTCACAAGCTCGTCGGTCGGGCGAACCCGGCCGGAGGTACCTCTAAACGTAGGTCGAGAGGTAGTACGTCTGGTCGAACCTTTGACAGGTTAGACAGCAGGTAGTACCTCTTGTCAAGGAAATACGTCGTTCGAGTGGAGGAAAATTGACCGGCGAGGAGACCTCAACAGGATCAAAGGTTCCCAAATGGGAAGGAATCGCCGAGATTCTGCGAGTGTGGATCTTGGATGATCAGTACAAGCCAGGCCAGGCCCTGGAGAGCGAAGCAGCCATCGCGAAGGAGTTCAGCGTCTCGCGGCCCACGGTGCGCCAGGCGATTCAGAAGCTCATTGGTGAGGGGCTGCTGACCGTTGCACATGGGCGAGGAACCTTCGTCCGCCCTGTACCGGACAGAACGACTCTCGCGATTGGCTCACCGAGCCCGGAAGACCTCATCTCCCCCGGCTTCGACATCGAGGCGTCCGAGTGGGAGCGCGTGCCCCCGCCGGTCGGGTGGAACCTGCCGGCCGAGGACCTGGATCCCATTCAGGGTCTGGTGCACAGGCCGGGGCGAGAGGAAGCGAAGCTTCTGCGCATCACCATGCGCGATCTGATCGTTACGCGATTCACTCACATGCGGCTCCGGCGGAGTCAGGACATGATCGTCGTCACGTCGAACATCCCTCTGACCGTGCTGCACGACGAGGAGAGCGGGCCATTTTCGCCCGAGGAAGTCATCGATCGGGGAGGGATCTACGCCGAACTTGCGAGGAAGCACGGGCCCGTCCGCTTCACGACGAGCGTTGTTGCCCGGATGCCCGGAGCCGACGACGACGAGGTATTCGGACTTGTTCCCGGAACACCGATGCTCTCCATCCGGCGGTTCATGCTGGATAGTCACGGCCAAATCTTGGAACTTGTCGAAGTTGACGCTCCGGCCGACCGATTCGACGCGCAACCCGAGACCGCGTCCGACCTTGGCAAGGCCGTTCTTCGCCTGTAGTCAAGCTAGAATCTCGACAGCAGGAAGCCCCGGTCCACGGGTATTACGGACCGGGGCTTTGTCGTGCCGCATCTTGTAGGCAAACCGACGTGAGTTGCGCTAAACGCTCAGCGCCGCCGTAAGGACTCGCCACGAGGCCGCCGGGACGGACAGGTGACCGAGGGCGGGAACCTTGCTGTCACGCACCGGAACGAGGGCCGGGAGGCCGCCGGCCGCCTCCACGCAATTGCCCCCTTCTTGGTTGCTGTAGCTGGACTTGCGCCAGGCGTAGCCGTTGCTTACGGCCTTGATCGTCACGGCTGTTGCCTCCCCATACGTCACGAATCATGTCGAGTGACACCCGCGACGGAAGCGCAGATGCTCGCAGGTGATCGTAGGTCATGGCGTACGCCTTGACCTCTTCCGGATCTTCCATGAGCCGCCCATCGTGCGCACCTTCTGTGTAAGCGACTTCGCGCCCGTCCGGCATCGTCAGGAGAGTCAGCGAACCCCCCATCGATGGGTGTTCCCCCTCTGCGAACAACAGCACCTGCACTGTGACGTTTTCGCACGCCAGTATCCGTGTCATCTGTTCCCGCATGACCGCGCGGCCCCCTACAGGGCGCCGGATCACTGCTTCGTCCAGCACGACCGTGTATGCAGGCGCATTCGGGCTCGCGAACAGCTCTTGTCGGTCGATTCGCAGATGTACTCGTTCTTCTAGCTGTGCCTCACTGCGCAGACTGTGTCCAGTTCGCAGCGTCGCTCGCGCGTAGTCCGGTGTTTGCAGAAGTCCGGGCACGGCATGTGCCGCGTACTCCCGAATGCCAATGGCAATAGCGCTGTACCGAATAAAGAGCTGCAACCAATCGGGATACCTCACCCGATCGAGGTGCACCCATAAGTAGTTCAGCAGGTCATCAGCGCCCAGCAGCGCATCTAATTGTGCAGCCATTTGCCGTGTGACCGGACTCCCCGACGCGCGCTCAATCTGCGTGATGCGCGATGGATCAGTGTGGACCATCTGGGCCAACTGGGCTTGCGTGAGCCCTCGTGCTTCACGAAGTCGGCGCACCCGGTTGCCGAACAGTTTTGCGACCGACTCAGTGGGATCGATTGGCGGGACCAAGATCATCCTTCCTGATTTCTGTGGAAGTAAGGAACGACCGCCTTTCGACCGTACGCCGCGCGACCGATGCTGTCAGGGAGTGGCCGAATCAGCACCTACGGCAACCGGAAGGTAGCGCCATGCCTAAGCACCTGTTCCCCCTCGTCCAGCAGTGGACTGGAGACGAGGTTGACGAACTCATACGGCGCGTCGACACGGTCCTTGTCCGGGACGAACGCAGTGGGTTGGAAGGTCAGTTGCTCGCTCGCGACGGGCAGCGCGTGACCTTGGCAAAGGGTGTGAGCACCTTCCGGTTCCGTTTGGACGACCTTCGGGTGCTCGTCTACGTCGACGAGGCGCCGCAGGAAGGGGACGCGGATGTCGACGTTCCGCGAGGGTGACTACGTGGAGCCGATCGACCCGGCCGCGCAACAGGTCCGGCGTCCGGGTCAAATCCTCATGGCTCAGCCGCTTCCCAATACCGGCCAACGGCTCACGGTGCAGCCGTTCGACGGAGGCGTCATGTGGACCATGCCGGCCGACAGAGTTCAGCCCGCAGAGCGGCCGGCTCCGACTCAGTGAGAGGCAAGCGCAGTGTGGCGAGAGTTCGTGCCGACCATCACCTACGGGGACGGCACCATACGCGATGGTGACCCGGTCGTGTGGTTAGACGAGCGGGGTATCCCGCAGGAAGCCGACGAGGAGCACCCTCACGGGGTCCTGATCGGCCGCACAGCGGACGAGCCACCGCGAGCCATCGTCCGGCCTCACACGGCGCACGACAGCTCGGGAGCGATCAAGGAGTGGCGCGCGCCCTTCGACCGAATCGAGCTTGACGCGTTCCGCAAGAAGGCCGCCGCCATCATCCGTCGCGCGCGCACGCACTACTGCCCGGATGGCGTGATCGTGCACACCTACCGGGAGTAGCCGACCTCAGCGACCCCCAACGTCACACCTACGAACTTCCGTACGGCCGTTGGTCGTTGAACCGATCGGCGGTACGGCACTGATCGGCCCCGATGCGTGATGAGGAAGGCGCGCATCGGGGCTGCACAACAGGCGCCACTGATCGGCGCCGCACGTGTGGAAAGTCCGCAACCGGTGACAGGAGGCAGTGATGAGGTGTCCGGACTGTGGAGGGAAGGCAGAACTCAAGAACGGGACATGGACGTGCAGCAGTGGGTGCGGCTGGATTCTCACTGAGAACATCTCGCCCGCAAGCGTGACCTTGCTTGTCGCGTTCGCGTGCTTGTCCTTGTGCGTCCCGAGTGTGCGCCGACAAGGCGCCGGGGCACACTAGGGAACATGAGTGGTGAACCCGAGGTGGTTCGGTCGCCCCGTGTGACCCGTGTGGGTCATTCAGTGCCCGAGCCCTACTACACGTCGCACCGGTGCCCCAGGTGCGGATCACAGGTGGACGGGCTCCACGGGCGTTGGGCATGCGGACGCTGTGGGGAGTGCTCTCCGTACAAGGACCCGCCCGGCGGTTGGCGCGCGGACCCTGGTTACGACGAGCCCCCGAAGCAGCTACCCAAGCGCATCCGCAAGAAGTAGGCACCACCAGCCCCGATCGGAGCCCATCCGGTCGGGGCTGTGTGCTGTGCTGCTCGCGTGCAGAGTTTCTGTACCGGATCAAGGGGCGCCCCAGGGGGCGCCCGGCCGGCCCACGTGCCCGGCACCGGCTCGCCTTAGCCTTCGGCACGGCGGGCCGGACCGGGCAAGGAGCCGGCCACGTCACAGACTCGCATGCGGACAGCATCAGGAGACCGGGGCAAAAACCGGGTAGCGGGGTGATCTCAGGTGGGACGAGACTGCGCGCTGATCTCGGGTGCGCCACCGAGGCCGCCGTCTTTGCTGACCGGCGTTCGGTCGAGTCCCACAGAACAAACAAGGGCCGCGCGTCGAGCTGGTCATGCATGGGGCTGACCCACCGAGAGCCACGGCGCCGCATCGCCAGCTTCCAGCAGCATCCGCCGGACCCGAGCCGCATCGTCCTTGTACTCCTGACCCACGACGACCCACCGAAGCACCTCCAGATTCTCAGAGGTCCCCGCGGATTGGTTGTGCTCTCTCCGAACGGCCCGCAGCTCCCGGAAGGTGAGGCCCGACCACCCCGGACGCGCAAGCACCGCAGGACGCGGCCGAGTCCAACGCATCTTGCACGGACGAGCCGGCACCGCAGCCCGCCCCTTGGTCAACCCCCGACCGTCCTTACGTACGCGTGGCAGCACCACAGGTCGTTCCTTCGTCCAGCGCACCGGCCCCGAGTGCGGACGCGCCGGCACAGAATCACGACCGCGACCAGGACGTGACTGTGTCAGCACGTGACCCCGGAAACCCCATCCTTTGTGCGCACGGCCCGTACACGACCGGCCGCCCGAACAGTTTGCCGAGCACTGCAAGTCCATGGCCGCGCCTTCGGCCAGGCGGTGATGCAGCCGAGCCGGCGCCGTCTTCTCAGTCTTGGGCAGGTCCGCGCCGAGGTCTTTCGCGGCGTACGTCGTGAGCTTCCCGAGGTAGCCGGCCACGACCCGGGCATGGGACCGACCGCGCCGAGTCGGATCGACGTATCGCACGTCCACTTGAGGCCCCCAGGAGAGCGACACGGCCTCACCGGTCGAGTGGTCAACGACGTCGCTCCGTACGGCCGTTGCAGCCGCAGCCAGGGCCGCGCAGAAGGTGTCCACGTCCGCCGGCACGGAGGGCAGCCGCAGGAGACAGTGAAAGTGGATCGCGCCGCGTGCCTGCCACTCCCGAACCACGAGGTAATCAGGCCGATCCCCGAGGAGTCGCGACCACCGTTGAAGCGTCGTGTGCCACAGCCGGCCACTGTGCAGGTTGAACAGCGTCTGTCGGTCGTAGTCGTACGTGCGCATGTCCACAGGCACGCCACGCAGCGAATCGCCCACCAGATGATGCGCGCCGCACCGGCACCGCCGAGGACTACGACGTTGACCAGGACGTGCTTTGGTGCCAGCTTTGGGCACGTGATGGACCGCGCCGAAGCTGGGAGCCGTCAGCGTCACGAAGACGAACACGGCCGAGGGGTCGACGTTGAGCGCGCCCGTCCGGATCAGCCGGGACGCGTCGCCCTTGTACAGCTTGGAGCAAGACGGGCATTCGGAGGCCCGCCGGTTGCCGCAGCGAATCGGCACGGTTCGTGTGGTGCCGTCCGCGAGCAGGCCCATGGCGGTCAAGGGTCGTTGGCAGGCGAAGTCCTCAACCGCCCGCCCCGCCGCCGCCCGACGCTGCGCAAGCGCGTCGGATTCCTTTTCCCAGTCAGCTTGACCGAAGCCACCAGGCCGGCCACCCTCGGGAGGTGACGACGCGGTGACAGGGGATGGGTGCAACATTCCTCGGCTCCGTAACGAGCCGCCGCCGCTGTAACGGGGTCGGCTCAGTCGTACGAAGACGAGGTCAGAACGGGCCGGATACTGGCCGCAGATTGGCCGCAAGACCCCCAGCGACGTCGGGAAACGCCGCGAAGTGACGCGAGATCAGCGATCACTCAAAGGGGGTCGCGGGGAAGGCTCGAAACGACCGTGACCAGCACCGGAAGGGGTTCCAGTGCTGGTCACGGGTGGGGCTTCTAAGGGGAGTCCTCACGGGCCCGGCTTGACCGGCCCACGGTTTTCAAGACTGCCGCCATCGGCCACTAGGCGAGTCCTCCAGTGCCGCAGCCGGTGTCGGTTGCGGGCGGCATCAGTCTCTCACGAGCGATGTCGCGGATCACTGGGGATTCGGTACCGACACGTGTTCGTGTGCGACGGCCGCGGTCGGTCGGGCCGGTCGCGGGTGGTGGCTCCTCCGGGCGAGCCGACGAATTCCGTGACGGACAACCGGTCGGTGTCGGTCGGTCGGTGAGTCGGACCCGCTGGAGGAGCCGTCACATGCCGGCTGTCAGTTGTCGCCGTCGCGCTGGCCCAAGGTGACGTCCGTGGTGGCTTCCTTGCCGTCGCGTTGGTAGGTGACCTTGACCTTGTCGCCGGGGCGGTGGCTCCAGATCTCGCTGAACAGGTCTTCGTAGGCGCCGATCGAGCGGTCGCCGAGCTTGGTGATCACGTCGCCGGCCTTCAGGCCCGCCTTGGCGGCCGGGCCGTCGGGGGTGACCGGGGTCTGGCCGTTGGTGGACTGGGCCAGGATCTGCGCGCCGGCTCCCGTGTAGCGCGAGTCGGGCAGGATGCCCATCTGCGCGTAGACCGGCTTGCCGGTTTTGATCAGAGTGTCCGCGACCCACTTGGCCTGGTTGATCGGGATCGCGAAGCCCAGGCCGATGCTGCCCGACTCCTGCTGCTGGCCGCCGAACGGCGACTGGCCGCCGCTGTTGGGTACCGAGCGGATCGCCGAGTTGATTCCGATCACCTGGCCGTCTGCGTTCAGCAGCGGGCCGCCGGAATTGCCCGGGTTGATCGACGCGTCGGTCTGGAGCGCGTTCATGTAGGAGACGGACTGCTCGTCGCCGGAGGCCACCGGGCGGTCCTTGGCGCTGACGATGCCCGTGGTCACGGTGCTGTCGAGGCCGAACGGAGCGCCGATCGCGACGACCGGGTCGCCGACCGCGACCTTGTCCGTGTCGCCCAGCGTCAGCGGCTGCGCGGTGGCCGGCATGTTGTCGACCTTGACGACCGCGAGGTCGTAGCCCTGGGCGCGGCCGACAATCTTGCCCGGCAGCGTCTTGCCGTCGGAGAACGTCACCGTCAACTCGCCGCCGTCGGCCGCCAGCGAGACCACGTGGTTGTTGGTGAGGATGTGGCCTTCCTTGTCGAACACGAAGCCCGCGCCCGTGCCCGTCTGGCTGCCCTGGCCGGAGCCGCCCTTCTTGGTCTTGATCGTCACCGTGCTCGGCACGGCCGCCTTCGCGATGCCCGCCACGCTCGTGGGCGAGCGGTTGAGCGAGGCCGGGTCGACCGGCGGCGAGGCCGAGTTGACCCCGACCGAGGCCGGCTTGTCGTCGCGGTCCACGATCCACGCGCCCACACCGCCGCCGACACCGCCCGCGAGCAGCGCGGCCACCACGGCCGCGACCACGATCGACGACGGGCGACGCTTCGGCTTGGGCGCGGGAACGTAGCCCGGGTAACCCGGGTAGCCCGGGTACGCACCTGTGTGGCCGTACGGCGGCACCGCGCCGGCGCCCCCCGCACCCGGCTGAGCACCCGGCGCGGCGAATGCCGCGGGCACCTCGGCCGACGGTCCGCCGACG